>JBDKIV010000263.1:0-9594 GCA_039796935.1 Actinomycetota bacterium
GCCGGCGACGAGTTCCGTGTCGCTCCCGACGAAAAGACGGCCCGCACCGTTGGCGAGGCCCGCGAGCAGCGTTCGCGACTCACCAACCAACGCGGCGATGCCCGCGTGCAGCGCGGTGTGAAGCTCGAGGACATCTTCAGTCAGATCCAGGCCGGCGAGGTCGCGACGCTC
This sequence comes from Actinomycetota bacterium, assembly GCA_039796935.1. Classification (GTDB taxonomy): domain Bacteria; phylum Actinomycetota; class Acidimicrobiia; order Acidimicrobiales; family Ilumatobacteraceae; genus VFMC01. Next base: position 172 of record JBDKIV010000263.1, read on the forward strand.
AACCTCGTGCTGAAAGCCGACGTGCAGGGCTCGCTCGAGGCGGTCACCGAGAGCCTCCGCCGACTCGAGCGAGACACGGTCAAGTTGGCCTTCGTCCACCGTGCAGTGGGTGGCATCACCGAAAACGACATCACCCTCGCTGCCGCGACCAACGCCACCATCATCGGGTTCAACGTACGACCCGACAGAAAGGCGCGTGACCTTGCCGAAGGCGAGCGGGTCGAGATCCGCACGTACGAGATCATCTACAAGCTGCTCGAGGACATCGAGCGGGCCATGGTCGGCCTGCTCGCGCCCGAGTTCGAAGAGGTGGTCACGGGCGAGGCCGAGGTCCGCGAGGTGTTCAAGGTACCCAAGGTCGGTTCGATCGCCGGCTGTCAGGTGCGGACCGGCGTCATCACTCGCGGTTCGAAGGTTCGCTTCCTGCGCGAGGGCGTCATCATCTGGAAGGGCAGCATCCAGTCGCTGCGTCGGTTCAAGGATGACGTCCGAGAGGTGCGTGAGGGCTTCGAATGCGGCATCGGGCTGTCCGACTTCCAGGACCTCAAGGGCGGCGACCTCATCGAGACCTACGAAGAACGCGAGATCGCCAGGATCTAGCACGGGGATAGGGTGGCTGCCATGAGCCGACCACGCCGTGCGGCAGCGCCCTCCACCCATCGTTATCCTCGCTCCGCTCGTCTGAGCGAGTCGTTGCGCGAGGTGATCGCCGACGAACTCACGCGCATCGACGACGAGCGACTCGACCTCGTCACGGTCACGGCGATCGATGTCGACCCCGAGATGAACCGTGCCATCGTCTACTTCGACTCGCTGTTCGGCGAGGATGGAGACGGTCAGATCCTCGACGCGCTCAACAGCCACCGCGTGCGCATCCAGGCATCCATCGGGCGTCAGGTGCGGGCGAAGAAGACGCCCGTCTTGAGCTTTCGTCCCGACGACGTCATCCGCACTGCCGAGCACATCGAACGGATTCTCCAGTCCGACGAGACCCTGCCGGCGCGGGCACCCGAAGCCGACGACGTGTCGGACGGCGGCCACCCCGGCGATGGCGCGTCGTAAGCCGGCCACCGTCCACGGGCTCGTCGTCGTCGACAAGCCTGCGGGCATGACGAGCCACGATGTCGTCGGTGTGGTGCGGCGTCAACTCGCCGAGCGCCGGGTCGGGCACGCCGTCACGCTCGATCCCGATGCGACGGGGGTGTTGCTCGTCGGCGTCGGCGCTGCGACCAGGCTGCTCCGCTTCCTCACCGCGCTCGGCAAGACGTACACGGCAGAGGTGGTGCTCGGCGTCGAGACCTCGACGCTCGACGACTCGGGTGAGGTGACCGCTCGCCACGACATGTCGGGGGTGACGATCGAGCAGGTCCGCTCCGTCGTGTCGTCGAATCTGACGGGCCCGATCCTGCAGGTCCCACCCATGGTGAGTGCCGTGAAGGTCGGCGGCCGTCGCCTCCACGAGTTGGCTCGCGAAGGAATCGAGATCGAGCGGCTGCCACGACCGGTGACCGTGCACCGCTTCGATGTCGAACCGACGGCGGATCCGCTCGTCGTGCGTATCGAGGTGGTCTGCTCGTCCGGCACCTACATCCGGACCTTGGCGGCCGACCTGGGCGCGCTCCTCGGAGGCGGCGCGCATCTACGCCGTCTCCGTCGCACGGCCAGCGGGAGCTTCGACGAGTCGGTGGCCATCCCGCTCGAGCAGGTGGGACGTGATTCGCTGATGACGCCGGCACAGGCGCTGCGTGATTATCCGAGTGTGGAGGTGGACGATCAGACGGTCGACCGTGTGCGCCATGGGTCGGTGCTTCCCGCATGGGACGGGCCCGGTCCATGGGCCGTCCATTCGGCGTCCGGTGATCTGCTGGCGGTGTACGAGCGGGTCGACGAGGTGTCCGTCAAGCCGGCGGTCGTCCTCGTGACCGACGAGCCGAGCCAGGGCCGCGAGTCGGCAGGAGCGTGAACCCGCGGCGTACGAGCCCGGTCCTTCGACCCGGTGACCCCTGTCCTCGGAGGCAGCAGAATCAGGAACGCCAGGCGCCGGCACGGTAGCGTCCCGAAGCGTGCAGGTGATCACTGATCTGTCCCATCCGCTCGAAGGCGCCCGGCGCAGCGTCCTGACCATCGGCGCGTACGACGGCGTGCATCTCGGGCATCAAGCCGTCATCGCCGAGGTGCGACGCCAAGCGGCCGAGCTCGATGCGCAGAGCATCGTGGTCACCTTCGATCGACACCCTGCCTCGGTGGTTCGTCCCGAGTCTGCCCCTCGGCTGCTCACCGACCTCGACCAGAAGCTCGAACTCCTCGCCGCGACAGGCGTGGATGCGACGGTGCTGGTGCGTTTCGACGAGGCTCAGTCGCAGGAGTCACCGGCCTCGTTCGTCGAGCGCGTGCTGGTGTCGTGCCTGCGTGCGCAACGGGTCGTGGTGGGCGAAGACTTCCACTTCGGCATCGGCCGGTCCGGCAACGTCCAGTTGCTCCGTGACATCGGCCTCGAGCACGACTTCCGGGTCGAGCCGATCCCGCTGGTCGAGCGCGCCGACGGAATCGACGAGCCGCTGTCGTCCACTGCGATCCGTCGCGCCATGGCGGGCGGTCAGGTCGAGCTGGCTGCGTCGATGCTGGGTCATCCGTTCCAGGCGCGCGGCATCGTCGTGCAGGGTGACCAGCGCGGCCGCACCATCGGCTTCCCGACGGCCAACGTCCAGGTGCCCGGGGTGAGCTGTCTCCCCGCCGACGGGGTGTATGCAGGTTGGTACGTGCGCCCGGACGGCGAACGGCACCCCTGCGCCATCAACCTCGGCCGCCGACCGACGTTCTACGAGCATGCCGAGGTGTCACTGCTCGAGGCGCACCTCATCGACTTCGAGGGCGATCTGTACGGCGAGCCGGCACGAGTCGAGTTCACCGATTTCTTGCGCAGCGAGCGCAAGTTCGACGGTATCGAGGCGTTGATCGCGCAACTGAAGCACGACGTCGACCACGCCCGGTCACTGCTGAAGGGCTGAGTCGACCCTGCGGTAGTCGGTGGTGCGTTGCTCGGCCCGCCGGCCGATCTGCTCGGCCAACTGGGTGAACCGTTGGGGCGTCATCGTCTGGCCGTGTGCTGCGCCTGCTGCTCGCGAGATGTTCTCGTTCATGAGCGTTCCGCCCATGTCGTTGCACCCCGAGCGCAGCAACTGGATCGCTCCGCTCAGACCGATCTTCACCCAACTCACCTGGATGTTCGGGATGTGGCCGTGGTAGGCGATGCGGGCGATCGCGTGCATCAGCAGGGTCTCGCGGAAGGTCGGCCCTCGGCGCGAACGATGCTGGAGATAGATCGGCGATGCCATGTGGACGAACGGGAGTCCGACGAACTCGGTGAATCCGCCGGTTTCTCGCTGGAGGTCGCGGGTGACGATCATGTGTCGTGCCCAACTCTCGGGGTGCTCGACCGACCCGAACATGATGGTGACGTTCGATCGCAGACCGATCCGGTGCGCTTGCCGGTGGCACTCGAGCCACTCCTCGGAGTTGATCTTGTCGGGGCACAGGACCGCTCGGACCTCGTCGTCGAGGATCTCTGCCGCCGTGCCCGGTAGCGATGCGAGTCCGGCCTCCTTGAGCCGGGTGAGATAGGTCGAGAGGCCCTCGCCGAGTCGTCGTGCACCTTCGGTCACCTCGAGGGCCGTGAATCCGTGAACGTGCATGTCGGGTACGGCCTGCTTCACGGCGCGGGTGACGTCGATGTAGTAGTCGCCGTCGAAATCGGGGTGGATTCCGCCCTGCAACGTCACTTCGGTCGCACCGAGATCCGCCGCCTCCCGGGCCCGTTCGGCGATGTCGTCGAGTGTCAGGAGATACGGGGTGCCGCGAAGATTGAGGCTCAGCTTCCCCTTGGAGAACCCGCAGAACTTGCACTTGAAGGTGCAGACGTTGGTGTAGTTGATGTTCCTGTTGTGCACCCAGGTGAGCGCATCGCCGACGGTCTCGCGGCGGAGCTCGTCGGCGAGCTCTGCAATGGCGACCACCTCGGGACCGCGGGCTTTGAACAGTGCCACGATCTCGTCGAATCCGACCTCTTGCCCCAGTTGGACGCCATGAAGGATCTCGTCGATCTGCGAACCCGGCCGAGTCGCCGCAGTACCCGGCACCAGCGTGGGCGGCTCGGCGGTCGCGCCGCTGTACCACTGGGTGCTGCGGTGACCGACCAGCACCACCTCGGCACCATCGTGGACGACGTCTGCAGCGGTGACCTTCTCGGGCCACACGGCGCCCGGATCGTCACGGCCGAGCGACTCGGCGTCGCTCCGATCGAGCACGGCGAAGTGGAGGCGGGGATCGATCCATCGGTCGGGGCGTCGGGCGAACTCGGGATAGATGGTGAGGCGTGGTGCCAGCACCGCGCCACGCGCCTCGCTCACCTCGCGGAGCCGATCGAGCTCGGGCCAGGGACGCTCGGGGTTGACGTGGTCGGCCGTCACGGGGGAGACGCCGCCCCAATCATCGATCCCGGCGTCGAGCAGGACGCCGAAGTCGTCGCTCAGATTGGGCGGCGCCTGCAGATGGATCTCCGGCGGGAGGATCAGCCGGGCCACGGCGATGCTCCAGAGGAACTCCTCGGGTGGGCAGGCAGGTGCATGCTGCATCCCGGTTCGGAGCTTCGGTAGGAAGTTCTGGACGATGACCTCTTGCACATGGCCGTGCCGTCGGTGCGAGTCGGCGATCGCCTCGAGTGCGGCCACCCGATCGATCCGATCCTCGCCGATCCCGACGAGGATTCCGGTGGTGAACGGGATCGAGAGCTCACCGGCTGCCTCGAGGGTGGCGAGACGCCGCTCGGGTGTCTTGTCGGGTGCGCCGCGATGGCAGGCCAGGTCTCCGCGGAGCGTCTCGACCATCATTCCCTGGCTCGGTGAGACCGGACGGAGCAACGCCAGTTCGTCGGTCGACAGTGCGCCGGCATTCGCATGGGGGAGCAGACCGGTCTCGTCGATCACCAACTGGGCGACCGTTGCGAGATAGTGGACAGTCGAGTCGTAGCCGTGTTCGCGCAGGAACGACCGGGCCACCTCGTAGCGCTCCTCGGGCCGCTCGCCGAGGGTGAACAGGGCTTCGTGGCACCCCTGGCGAGCCCCTTGCCGGGCAATGGCCAGGACCTGCTCGGGAAGCAGGTACGGGGCCTCGAGGCGTGCCGGTGGTTGCGCGAAGGTGCAGTACCCGCACTGGTCGCGACACAGCATGGTCAGGGGGATGAACACCTTGGGCGAGAACGTCACCCGTGTGCCGTGCGCCGAGTCGCGGACGACTCGTGCTGCTGCCAGCAGCTCGGGAAGTGGTGTGTCGAGGAGGTCGTTCGTCGTCATCGCGCTCATGATGCTGGCCAGATCACGCTGCGGTCGGACGCGTAGACGCCGCTGATGAGCGACGTGTCGACGTAGGGGGTGATGTCCGGGGCTGTCCCGTCGAACAACCCGATCGATGCATAGGTGGACACCTCGGACTCGAGGAGGTCGGGCTCGGGCACTCCGAGTGCCGTCGCCCGGTTGGTGTCGACCACCAGTTGGGCATCCACTGCCCAGCGAGCGGTCTCACCTTCGGGCGAGAGGAACATGGCGTTGCCGTTGGCGTTGATGAACCCGATCGCCGTCTCGGCCGCGGTCGCCGGGTCTGCGACGGCGTCGGCGAGACCTCGCATCGCTGCCCGCACGAAGTCCTGCGCTGCTGTCGGGTGTTCGGTGATGAAGGAAGCATTGCTGTAGAGGATCCCGAAGCTTCCCGGCACGTCGAAGTCGGCGGGGTCGAACAGCTGGAAGGGGATGCCTGCGGCACGGAGCTGATTGGGTTCGTTGCTCTTGTACCCGGGGAAACCGATGATGCCCGGGACGGCGATGTGGACCTTCGGGTCGAACCCGTCGAGGAGCACCGTGGTGTAGTCGGTGCCTTCGACCAGTCCTGCCTGCCGCAGCATGGCGGCGACGCTCGGGGTGATCCTTCCCTTCACCCCGATGGTGGCCCCGCGGAGCTGTTCGAGCTCGGTGACGGACGGGTCGTTGACGATCAGGCCGTCGATCCCGGTCTTGCCCTCGACGGCGAGCACGACGAAGTCGGCGTCGTTCCGCTGTGCGTAGTCGACGACCTCGCTGAAGGACCCGCCACTCGAGAACTGGGCGTCGTTGGCCGCGAGCTGCGGATAGTTGGCGGTCGAGAAACTCGGTACGACCTCGACGTCGAGGCACAGCTGGTCGAAGTATCCGCGCTCTTCGGCCACGAGCACCTCGACGATCGAGGCTGCGGCTGCGAAATCGAAACTCGACAGGTAGGTGATGGTGCCGGCAGCGCGGTTGGCGTCGCAGCGTGCTTGCGGGAACGGAGCATTCGTGCTGACGTCGGTGTCCGCGAGCTCGCCCGGCGCAGCGGTGGTGGCGGCGGCTTCTTCGCCGCTCCCGCACGAGACGAGCAGGGCGAGCAGCGGGGCGGTGAGTAGGAACGTGCAGGCGCGTCGCGCCATGGCAAGCCTCCGAAGATCGAGGTATCGGGTGTCGAGTTGCCAGAGCACGGCGGAGTCGGACGCCGAGCAAGAGGTGGCGTCGTTCCCCGCACTGCCGTGCGTGCCGTCACCTTACGAATCGGTGTCGGCTGGACGCAACTCGTGCGCCAGCGCGGCTGTCAGCTGCCGGTGCGGCGGAGGTCGGCGGCGAGATGGTGTGTGAGCGGCCGGCCGACCGCGGCCATGGCCAGTCGGTACCGGAGCGCGTCGCCGTCGATCGTCAGGCGACGCTCGGTGGCGGTCACCTCCTTGGCCGAACCGGTCAGCCCGATCGAGGTCGATCGAAGTGCGATGTTCGTCCGGCCGTCGGTCACGTCGATGGTGCCCTCGAGGATCTCCGCCACGCCGGTCGGGTGAGCGAGCACGAGTTCGACCCTGCCGGGACGGGGGAGTCGCAGGTACCCGGTTTCTGCATGCAGCGGTCGACCGTCGTCGACATGAGCGGTCCGTTGCTGGTACGTGAGGAACGGTTTGCCGACGTGGCCGAACACCACGGTCTCGGTGTACCCGAACGGATCGATCGTCGGGTACTCGCCGTCGCCGCGTCCTGTCCAGGTGCCGAGCAGCACCGCGAGCGGTGCGAGGTCGGGGTGGATGTCCATCATGACTCCGTTCGCTGCGGGTTCACTCGGCGACGAGGGTGTCGAAGAGCGCGAGCACGTTGGCGGCGGCCACCCCGACCCGGTGGCCGGTGCGTGAGATGAACCCCAACTGCACCCCGGTCGTTCGGTCGCGGGCGGCGAAGAACTGTTCGTGGCCGGCAGCATCGACGACCACATCGGTGAGCAGCGAGGCCTGGGCTTCTGTGAGGCAGGCGCGGGCGAATTCTGCGTTCAACACTTCGATGGCCACGTGTTGGATCCCGCCGCCGTGGCGGCCCAGATAGGTGGCGACCGCCGGCGACGCCTCGGCGCCGACCAGGACGATGGTGACCCCTCCGGCCACCAGGGCAACGATGCCGAGTACCTCGCCACCGGCGAGTGCTGTGCGATGGAAGCCGAACGAACTCGTGAGCGCATCGACCGATGCATCGAGGTCGTCGACCGCGACGACCAGGTGATCGATCCGTGTGGCCACCGTGTCGAGACCTGAGCGTTCGCCATCGGGGGCGGCGGCCTTCAGGGGTGCCGGCTCGGGTCGATGGCCTGCGACCTCGATCCGGTGGGTCTCGGCCAGGAGCACGCGGAAGAGTTGCTCGGCGAAGTCTGGATCGACGCCCTCGTCGATGGCGTACTGGCGACGTGAGGTGACCACGTCGCGTACCCGTGAAGGCTGGATGACCGCTGTCTTCGAGACCTGCTTGACGGCAGCGACCTGCTCGCACACGGCGAGCCGCTGCGCGACGATGCGCACGAACGAACGGTCGAGGGCGTCGATCTGCTCGCGCAGCGATGCCAGATCGGTGGAGACGGCGGAACCGGTACCCGAATCGGTCATGCCGCCACGGTAACAAGACCTCAGCGCTGCGAGGCGTGCCAGTGGAGCAGCGATCGTTCGAGCGCTCCGATGGCGAGCAGCGCCGCGCTCCCGAGCAGCGCCATGCAGAAGATCGTCGCCCACAGTGCCTCGCCGACGTTGTTCGCTGCAGCGCGTCGGCCGATGGCACCGAGACCTTCGTCGGCGAAGTTGCTGCCCTCGACCAGATACGCCACGATCAACGCCAGGCCGGTGTTGTACCGCGCCGCCGTCAGGAGCGCCGGCACCGCCGACGGCAGCTTCAACCGCCACAGCACCTGCGAGCGGGTGGCTGCAACCGATGCGAACAGCTCGCGGCTCGCCGGATCGGCGCTGCGCAGGCCCGCGACGGTCGCGAAGGTGAACGCCGGCAGGCACACCAACGCGCCGATGAAGCGCACGGGCGGGTCCCCTGCGCCGAGCCAGAGGACCACTGCGGGGATGTACGCCGCGAACGGAGTCACCTGGACGAGGCTGAGCACCGGCTGCGCCGCACGTTCGAGCAGCGGCGAGGCTGCGAGGAGCGATCCGACGAGGAGCGCAAGCACCAGAGCGATGAGCAGGCCGGTGACCGCGTGACGAGTGGTGATCCACGCGGCACCGGCGAAGTCGCCAGGCGCCCGACCCAGGTACGAGAGGATGTCGCTCGGCGCTTGGAGGACGAAGGGCCGGATCTCGAACACCCGCACGACGAGCTCCCAGATCGTCAGGAACGTCAGCATGCCGATCAGCGGGGCGGCCGATCGCCTCGCGCTCATGCGGCGAACCCGGCGCGGAGTCGGTGACGAAGGTCGGCGCAGAGGGCCGCGAAACGTGGGTCGTCCTCGGTCGCGTCCGACCGGGGACGACCGATGTCGACGGTGATGTCGGCGACGACGCGTGTCGGCCTCGGTGAACAGACGAGCACTCGGTCGGAGAGGAACACCGCTTCGGGAATCGAGTGCGTCACGAACACCACGGTTGCGGGGTGATGGTGCAGCATGCGGGCGAGCAGCGCTCGCATGTCGGTACGCGAGATCTCGTCGAGTGCGGCGAACGGCTCGTCCATCACGAGCAGCGGAGCCCCGAGCGAGAAGCCGCGTACCAGGGCGACTCGCTGCTGCATCCCACCCGAGAGCTGGTGGGGATAGCTCCGTGTGAACTCGCTCAGTCCCACCTCGGCGAGCAAGGCATCCGGGTCCGGTCGATCGACGTGGGGCGCGTGGCGTCGACGGTCGAGGTCGACGAGGAGCCGGGCGTTCCCTCCGACCGTCCTCCAGGGGAGGAGTCCCGGCTGCTGCGGCACGATGGCCAGTCTCTTGGCCGCACGAAGCCGATCAGGTGTGTCGCCGTCGATCGTCACAGTGCCGGCGCTCGGTCGTTCGAGACCGGCGATCATGCGCAACAGCGTCGACTTGCCGCATCCGGATGGCCCGACGATGCTCACGAACGTGCCG
>JBDKIV010000264.1:0-15072 GCA_039796935.1 Actinomycetota bacterium
TGTTCGCTGACGCGGCCGGCCAGCCCTCTCCGGTCGAGCACTTCTGGTCACTCGCGATCGAAGAGCAGTTCTACTGGCTCTGGCCGCTCGTCTTCGTGGCGCTGTCGAGGAGAGCGACAGACCCGGGCCGCCGACTGCGGTTCGTCGTCTGGGCGACCGTGGCAACCGGACTGAGTGCTCCCGCCATCGCCGCGGTCTGGGGTGGCGACGCGGTGTACTGGGCCACACCAGCTCGAGCGTCCGAGATTCTCGTGGGGGCCGTGGTCGCCTTCATCGGGCATCCGCGACGAGCGACCGAAGCTGTCCAGCGCCGTCTCTGGCGGTGGGTCGCACCGGCGGGGTTGGCGATGTTGGCCCTGGCCGTCGTGCTCTTCCCGTCCTCGGGTGGACCCGCATTCGCCGGCTTCCTGCCACTCGTCGGGTTGCTCAGCGCTGCGGTCCTGTTCGCCCTCGAACGCTCCGCCGGCTCGCCTACCCACCGCCTCCTGTCGTTGCGGCCGCTGGTGGGGCTCGGGCGGATCAGCTACGGCGTGTATCTGTTCCACTGGCCGGTCTTCGTCGTCATCGACCGGCGCCGGTTCGATCTCGACGATGCCCCGCTGCTCGCAGTCCGGTTGCTCGTCAGCGTCGGCCTCGCGCTCGTCTCGTACTACGCGCTCGAGCGCCCGATCAGAACACTCGAACTCGGACGACCGCGTCTCGTGGCGACCTGGTCTCTCGGCGGAACTGCAGCCGTCGTGCTCGTGTCGATCGCACTGGTGCCCGCGGCGGTGGGCGACTACTGGAGCTCGAAGGCCGTCGACGAAGCCGTCTCCGCAGCCAGGATCGATCCACCGGGCACGGCCGAGCTGATACCACTCGTGCCCTCGTCGGCACCCACCACCCCGCCCGGTACGACCACCACGCGGCCTGGCATGCCCACCACGGCTCCGGGCACGTCCATCACTTCTCCTGAAACGACCGCCGCTCCTCTCCCCCGTCTCGAGCGGCCCGTACGAATCGTCGTCGGTGGGGACTCCACGGCAGAGGCGCTCGGCGCAGGTCTGGCTCTCTGGGCCGGCGAACGCCCCGATCTGGCTCAGGTGAGTCTTCTGGCCACGGTCGGCTGTGGATTCCTGCGCGGCGGAGACCTGTTCGTCGGGGACTGGAGGCCGGTCGCCCCCACCTGCGACGAGTGGTTCGGGTCGCGTTTCATCGCAGAGGTCGAAGCAGTACGTCCCGATGTCGTGATGCTGCACTCCACGTCGTGGGACGTCCTCGATCACCGCTGGGAGGACGGGACCGTACGGAATCCGTTCGACCCGGAGTTCGTCGGTCGTCTCTCGGCCGACTACGCCACGCTCACCGAGCGACTGTTGGAGGCCGGTGTCACACGGGTGGTGTGGGTCCGCCAACCCGTCCCGAACCCCTTCTGGCTCGGCGAGAGGCAGGACCAAGAAGACCCGTCACGACATCAGGTCGTGTACGACGTCGTCGACGACATCGCCGCAGCCCGCCCGCTGTCGGTACGGGTCGTCGATCTACCGGCTTGGCTCGCGAGCGAGGACCTCGTCGATGATCGCGACTCCCGACCCGACGGCGTCCACTGGTCGCCCACCGCTGCACTCGACATCACTCGTCGCTTTCTCGGCGAACAACTCGTACGGGCGGCCCTCGGCATCGAGTGAGCCTCGTCAGACCACCGCACCGTCCGGGCTCTCGATCGACCCATCCGGGCGTCGAGCGAACCGGTCCGGTTCGCTCCCGTGGACGGGATCGTGGCGGTGCCACGGCCAGCCACCGAACTGTGTCCGTCGGTAGTCGGCAAAGGCGGTCTCGATCTCCTCGCGGTCGTTCATGACGAACGGTCCGTACCGGGCGACCGGCTCGCCGATCGGACGACCCTGGAGCACGAGGATCTCCGCACCACCATCGCTGTGCACGGCGACATCGCGGGTGGAGTCGACGACGGCGCCCGTGGAGCGCTCGAGACGATGGTCTCCGACGACGGCGTCGACTCCGTCGAAGACGTAGAGCAGGCGAACGGAGTCGAGCCGTCGCGCTGCCGGCATCGTCCACGCGGCACCCGGGTCGAGCTGAACGTGCCAGATCGCGACGTCGGAGTCGGCACGCGACGCCCACGATGCCGGGGGTGGCGACGGAGGCTCTGTCCCCTCGAGGCTGCCGGCGACGACCGTGACGGTGGCGCGCCGGCCGAAGCCGTCACGATGTTCGACGACCGGGATCTCCTCGGCCCACAACATCGAGAAGTACGGATCAGCCATCTTGTCCGCGGCCGGGAGGTTCACCCAGATCTGGAACAGTTCGAGCGTGTTCGGGCCATTCCTGTCGAGGAGGGGGAACATCTCGGCATGGACGATCCCACGTCCCGCAGTGAGCCACTGGACGTCTCCACGGCCGTACCGGGCCCCCGCTCCGAGCGAGTCGCTGTGGTCGACGAGACCTCGACGTACGAACGTGACGGTCTCGAACCCTCGGTGCGGGTGCTGGGGGAAGCCCGGCACCGTGTCGCCGTGGTACATACGCCAACCATCGATCCCTTCGAAGTCCTGGCCGATGTCACGTCCCGCGAGCGAGCCGACCGGGCCGAGTTGGGCCGTGCCCGACGGATATCTGTCGAGGTGGTGCACGCAGAACAGGAACGGGTCGGCAGTCGGCCACTGGAACCCGAGCGGGAAGGTCTGAAGGACCGTCGGCTCGGCCGGTGAGGGACCACTGCTCGTCATGCGATCGAGCGTATCGGTGCCCGCTCCGGCGTGATCGCCGTGCGACGATGGTCGCATGTCGAGCACGGATCAACTCCCTCAGCGAGCACGGGTCGTCGTCATCGGCGGCGGCGTCATCGGCACCTCGGTGGCGTATCACCTCGCCGAACTCGGCTGGACCGACGTGCTGCTGCTCGAGCGCGACCAACTGACCTCGGGGACCACCTGGCACGCCGCCGGGCTGATGGTGACGTTCGGATCGCTCAGCGAGACCTCGACGTCGATGCGTCGATACACCCGTGACCTCTATGCGCGTCTCGAGGCAGAGACCGGCCAGGCGACCGGATTCAAGCCAGTCGGGTTCGTCGAGCTCGCCGCCGATGCCGACCGCTTGGAGGAGTTCCGCCGGGTGGCCGCGTTCAATCGTCACTGCGGCGTCGACGTCCACGAGATCTCACCGGCGGAGGTCGCCCAACTCTTCCCGCTCGCCCGTACCGACGACCTCCTCGCCGGTTTCTACGTCGAGGGTGACGGACGGGTGAATCCGGTCGATGTGACGATGGCCCTCGCGAAGGGGGCCCGTCAGCGAGGCGCGACGATCGTGCAGGGCGTGACGGTACGAGACGTGACCGTTCGCAGCGGCCGGGTTGCCGGCGTGGTGACCGATCAGGGCGCCATCGAGTGCGAGTACGTGGTCAACTGCGCGGGGATGTGGGCTCGTCAACTCGGCGAGCGCAGCGGTGTGTCGATCCCGCTCCAAGCTGCCGAGCACTACTACCTCATCACCGAACAGATCGAAGGTCTCGATCCCTCCTGGCCGGTCATCGAGGACCCCGCCAACTTCGGGTACTACCGCGAGGAGGTGGGAGGCCTCATGATCGGACTGTTCGAGCCGGTGTGCGCACCGTGGAAGGTGGATGGGATTCCCGACGACACGTCGTTCGCCTCGCTGAGGCCGGACTGGGAGCGGATGGGACCCTACGTCGAGCAGGCGATGCGACGGATCCCCGTCGCGGCGACGACCGGAATTCGAACGTTCTTCTGTGGACCGGAGAGTTTCACGCCCGATCTCGCGCCGATCGTCGGCGAGTCCCCCGAGATCGACAACTATTTCGTGTGCGCTGGCCTCAATTCGATCGGCATCCTCACGGGGGGTGGTCTCGGGCGGGTCGTCGCTCGGTGGATCGTGGATGGTCGGCCCGATGTCGATGTGACCGGGATGAACATCGACCGCCTCCATCCGGTCCAGTCGACCCCGCACTACCGACGCACGCGCACCGTCGAATCGCTCGGGATGGTCTATCAATGTCACTACCCCCATCGATCGCTGCAGACCGCCCGGGGCGCGAAGCGCTCGCCCATCCACGATCGACTCGTCGACCGAGGTGCATGGTTCAAGGACGTGAGCGGCTGGGAGGCCGCGAGTTGGTTCGCCGGAGCGGGAGTGGCACCCGACCCGGGGCAGCTCACCTGGGGACGTCCCGGATTCTGGGATCGGTGGCGGGACGAACACGACTCGGTGCGGAACAACGTTGCGCTCATCGACATGTCCTTCATGGCGAAGTTCCGCGTGCAGGGCCGCGATGCAGGTGCAGTCCTCGAGCACCTGTCGGCCAACGTCGTCGACGGCGAGGCCGGAACGATCACGTACACGCAGTGGCTCAACCATGTCGGAACGATCGAGGCCGATGTCACCGTCACCAAGATCGACGCCGACGAGTTCCTCGTCGTGGCGACCGACACGGCGCATCGACACGTCGAGGCGCTGCTTCGGCGGCACACGGCTCCTCACCACGCATTCGTCACCGATGTCACCTCTGGGCTGGCACAGCTGACGGTCCAGGGTCCGAATGCCCGAGCGCTCCTCGCATCCGTCACGTCGTGCGACGTCTCGCACTCGGCGATGCCGTTCCGCGCCGCACGCACGATCGACATCGGTCTGGCGCGAGTGCTCTGCACCCGGATCACCTATGTCGGTGAACTCGGTTTCGAGCTCTTCGTCCCGACCGAACAGGCCATCCACGTGTACGACATGCTCGTCGATGCCGGTGAACGCCATGGGCTGCAGCACGTCGGCCTGACGGCGCTCGGGAGCCTCCGGCTCGAGAAGGGGTACCGCGACTACGGGCACGACATCGACAACACCGACGGGGTCCTCGAAGCCGGACTCGGATTCGCTGTCGCCCTCGACAAGCCGGGTGGATTCATCGGAGTCGATGCCGTGCGCGCAGCACGTGCGCTCGGCCATCCGCGTAGGAGGCTCGTGCAGGTACTCCTCGAGGACCCCGATCCGTTGATGTTCCACGCAGAGGTGGTCCACCGGGACGGGCGATCGGTCGGCTCCGTGCGGTCTGCCAGTTACGGGCACACGCTCGGCGGTGCCGTGGGCCTGGCGATGGTCGAGTCCGATCGACCGATCACCCCCGAGGCGCTCGAGGGCGGAACGTGGACGGTCGAGGTCGCCGGCCGCCACGTCCCTGCACGCGTGTCACTCCGGCCGCTCTACGATCCCACGAACGCTCGCATCCTGCGCTGACGTCGAGCGCTGCTCGCCGACACCTTTGACTCGTTCCCGTCGTGGTCGGTTCCGTACAGTCGGCTCCACGTCTTCCGCCTCGACAGTCCCTGGTTTCAGCAGAGCCCGTCTCATCCTCGTCCTGAGCGCGCTCATGCTGGCGGTCCTGTTGTCGTCGCTCGAGGGCTCGATCATCGCCACGGCGCTGCCGACCATCGCCGGCGAGTTCAATGCGTTCGAGAGCTTCGCCTGGGTCGGAACCGCCTACAGCATCACGTCCACCATCGCGACTCCGTTGCTCGGCAAGCTGTCCGACCTGTACGGACGGCGCCTGGTGTTCCAGTCGACGATGGGCGTGTTCCTCGTGGGTTCGCTCGTGTGCGGCCTCGCCCAGTCGATGGAGCAGCTCATCGCCTTTCGTGCACTCCAGGGGATCGGTGGTGGCGGGATCCAAGCGCTCGCGTTCGCCATTCTCGGTGACATCATCCCGCCACGCGAACGTGGTCGCTACATCGGATGGTTCACCCTCTCGTTCGTCGGCGCCGCGGTCATCGGGCCACTCCTCGGTGGCTTCATCATCGACGTCGCCAGCTGGCAGTGGATCTTCCTCATCAACATTCCGTTCTGCATCGTCGTGGCCGCCATCTGCCAGGTCGCGCTCCGTCTGCCGTTCCAACGCCGACCGGCCCGGCTCGACCTGCTGGGCGCAGCGTTGCTCACCGGTGGCCTCACCTGCTTGATGCTCGGCTTGGCCGAGGGGGACCGGGACTGGACCGGTGGATCGACGGTGGCGCTGTTCGGCACGGCTGCGATCATGCTGGTCGCCTTCGGCATCCAGGAGCGGCGTGCGCCCGAGCCCATGATCCCACTCCGGTTGTTCACCAATCCGGTCGTCCTCGCGTGCGCGGCGATGGGCTTCTTCGTGGGCATGGTGGTGTACGGGGGCAACCAGTTCCTGCCGTTGTACTTCCAGGACGCACTGCTGGTGTCGCCGACCGAGTCGGGCATGCGCATGCTTCCCGTCATGTTCGGGGTGACACTCGGAACCTTCGGCGTGGGCAGATTGATCTCGAAGACGGGCCGGTACGGCATGTATCCGCGGATCGGCACGCTGCTCGCGCTCACGGGCGTGATCGCCATCGCACAGGTCAGCGGCACCACGCCGTATCTCTTCCTGGTCGTGCCCATGGCACTCATGGGCCTGGGCGTGAGTTCGGTGTTCTCGGTCACGTCGATCGCGACGCAGAACAGCGTGGAATTCCGCGACATGGGTGTGGCGACCGCCACCGTCTTGTTCTTCCGTTCCCTCGGCGGTTCGATCGGGCTCGCGCTGTACGGCACCGTGCTCAACGCGACGATTCGGACCGAGATCCCGGCCCGGACGAACGTCCCGGCCGACCAGGCGACCGACCTCATCCGGGAACCGTCGACGATCGCCGCACTCCCCGAGGCGACCCGAGACGCCGTCATCGAGAGCATTGCACTCGGGGTGAGTCGGGTCTATTGGATCTCGAGCGCCCTGATGATCGGTGCGGCGGTGTGCGCCCTCGTGCTTCCGGAGCGTCCTCTCGGGACCAGGGCGAATCTGTCGGATGCCATGGAGAGTGCCGCCGCAGGCTGATCAGTGCACCTGCAGGTCGAGTCGTTCCCGGTCGCGAGGAACGACGGCGTTCCAGCCGAGCTCGGCGGCGATACGTCGACGGAGAGCCGTCGAGGCCTCGAGTTCGCCGTGGACGACGAACACGCCCTGAGGCTCGTGGTCGGCGGTCCGCAGCCAGTCGAGCAGTTCGCTTGCATCTGCGTGCACCGAGAATCCGGTCAGGTCCGCCACCTCGGCCCGCACGGGAACATATCGGCCGTGCATCTTGAGCGATTCGGCGCCCTCGAGCAACGAGCGCCCCCGGGTTCCGGCCGCCTGGAAACCGACGAGGGCGACCGAGCACGTCGGATCCGGCAGGAACCGCTCGAGATGGTGGACGACCCGGCCACCCGATGCCATCCCCGATCCGGCGATGATGATTGCCGGGCCGCTTCCGCGTGACAGGGCCTTCGAGCCCTCGGCATCGTGCACCTCGTACAGATCGGGAAGCTGGAACAGTGTGTCGTCACCGCGCAAGTCCGCCCGGACATCGAGCGCATGCTCGCTGATGGCGGCCCGGTACACCGACAGTGCAGCGAGTGCCATCGGGCTGTCGACATGGATGGGGACCGCGGGAAGTCGCCCCTCGAGGCTGAGTTGTCGGAGGTGGTAGAGCAGCACCTCGGTCCGGTCGACGGCGAATGCCGGAATGACGACCCGGCCGCCTCGGTCGACGGTGCGCTGGATCAGGTCGGCCAGGCGGTCGACCGAATCATCCGTCAGGTGCTCGCGGTCGCCGTACGTCGACTCGACGATGATCCAGTCGGCGTCGCCGACCGGCGTCGGGGGCCGCAGCAGCGGATGTTGCTGCCGACCGAGATCGCCGCTGAACACAGCGGTCGTGCCCGAGCGATCATCGGTCAGGTGCAGGGTGGACGAGCCGAGGATGTGGCCGGCGACCCGGAACTCGGCGGTCAGGCCGGGCACCGGCTCGAACGGGACGTCGAACGGGACCGGACTGAGCAGATCGAGCGCACGCCAGGCGTCGTCCTCGGTGTACAGGGCCAACGCCGGCCGGTGTTTCGAGTAACCCGCCCGGTTCGCGTACTTGGCCTCCTCCTCGAGCAGTCGAGCGCTGTCGGGCAGGACCACCGACATGAGCTTCCCGGTGTCGTAGGTGACATGGACCGAGCCGCGGAACCCCGCTTTCACGAGTCGCGGGAGGTACCCGCAGTGGTCGAGGTGAGCGTGCGTGATGATCACCGCATCGAGGGTCGAGGGCGGGACGGCGAACTCCGACCAGTTGCGATCACGGAGGTCACGTAACCCCTGGAAGAGTCCTGCATCCACCAGGACACGGGCATCGCCGTACTCGACGAGGAACCTGCTTCCCGTGACGGTGCGGACGCCTCCGAGCATCGACAGGATCAGGGACGGGGCGGCAATCGTCGGATCGACGTTCATGAACTCAGTCTCTCTCACGAGACCGACGGGCTATCGTCACATACCCCTTCCCCGTTACCCCTCGGAGGCACCGAACGGAAATGCCCGACATTCGCACCCCCTACTACCTGCTCGACGAGACACGCCTTCAGCACAACCTTCAGGTGATCGAGCAGGTCAGAGATGTGTCGGGCGCGAAGTCGGTCCTCGCCCTCAAGTGCTTCTCCACGTGGTCGGTCTTCCCGTTGATGCGGCGGTACCTCGACGGAACGACGAGCAGCTCTCCCTACGAGGCGCGGCTCGGCCATGACGAGTTCGGTGGCGAAGTCCATGCCTACAGCGTGGGGTTCTCGCGAGACGAGGTCGCATCGGTCACGGGCTTCGCCGACAAGTTGATCTTCAACTCGGTCTCGCAGTTCGACGCCCATCGAGATCTGGTGGAGAACTGCTCCGTCGGCATCCGAGTCAACCCGGGGGTCAGCACATCCCACTTCGACCTCGCCGACCCTGCTCGCAGGTACTCGCGCCTCGGTGTGA
The DNA here is from genome assembly GCA_039796935.1 of Actinomycetota bacterium. GTDB lineage: Bacteria > Actinomycetota > Acidimicrobiia > Acidimicrobiales > Ilumatobacteraceae > VFMC01. The sequence continues at coordinate 8,780 of JBDKIV010000264.1, forward strand.
CCGACCTCGTCGAGCTCCGCCGGGTCGCACCCATGATCGACGGACTGATGTTCCACTTCAACTGCGAGAACACCGACCTCGAGCAGTTGCTCGCTCATCTGGGGACCATCGGCGAACGCTACGAGGACGTGCTCCGCCACGTCACCTGGGTGAGCCTCGGCGGTGGGATCTCGTTCACGGCACCGGGGTATCCGGTCGATCGCTTCTGCGAAGCCCTGCGGGCATTTGCCGCTCGTTTCGGGGTGCAGGTCTACCTCGAGCCGGGCGAAGCGGTCGTGACCGGATCGACCGAACTCGTCACCACGGTGCTCGACGTCGTGCGCAACGAACGCGACGTCGCCATCGTCGACGCATCGCTCGAAGCGCACATGCTCGATCACCTGATCTACGGCACCACACCCCGCGTGTCGCATCCGAGCGAGGGGCGTCACCCCATGCTCATCGCCGGTCGCACATGCCTCGCCGGTGATGTCTTCGGCGACCACGATCTCGCTCGTCCGCTCGCGATCGGTGACGAGGTCCGCTTCGCCGATGCCGGCGGGTACACGATGGTGAAGACCAACTGGTTCAACGGTGTGCAGATGCCATCCATCGTGGTGAGACGGCTCGACGGCACCATCGAACTGGTCCGCGCGTTCGGCTACGACGACTTCAAACGCAGTCTGTCATGACCCACTCGGCCCGAACGGGCCACTGCCGTCGACAACCCGGGGAGGGACGTCCATGAAGAAAAATGTCTTGATCATCGGAGCAGGCGGCGTCGCCCACGTGGCGGCCCACAAGGCTGCCATGCAGAACGACGTCCTCGGCGACATCTGCATCGCCTCTCGAACGTTGTCGAAGTGTGAGGCGATCATCGACAGCGTCCTGCGCAAGGGGCACCTCCTCGACACCACGCGGCGGCTGCACGCCCGCCAGGTCGATGCCCTCGACGTCGCCGCGACGGCGGCGCTCATCCGAGAGACCGGCTCACAGATCGTGGTCAACCTGGGTCAGTCCTTCGTCAACATGTCCGTGCTCGAGGCGTGCCTCGAGACGGGGGCGGCCTACATCGACACGGCCATCCATGAAGACCCCGACCTCGTCTGCGAGAACCCGCCCTGGTACGCCAACCACGAGTGGAAGCGCCGCGAGCGCTGCGCCGAGCGCTCCGTGACGGCCGTGCTCGGGGTCGGATTCGATCCCGGGGTGGTGAACGCCTATTGCGCGCTGGCAGCCAAGCACCATTTCGACACCATCGACACCATCGACATCCTCGATGTGAATGCGGGACGCCATGGACGGTATTTCGCGACGAACTTCGATCCCGAGATCAACTTCCGCGAGTTCGTCAAGGTCTGGAGCTGGGTCGACCGGCAGTGGCGAGAGTTCCCCACCCATGCCGTCAAGCGGGTCTGGGATTTCCCGGTCGTCGGTCCACAGCCGGTCTACCTGACCGGTCATGACGAGTTGCATTCGCTGTCTGCCAACATCGATGCGAGAAGCATCCGTTTCTGGATGGGCTTCGGTGACCACTACATCAACGTGTTCACCGTGCTGCGCACGTTGGGGCTGTTGTCGCACCAGGCGGTTCGGCTCGACACCGGTCAGGAGGTCGTGCCGCTCAAGGTGGTGAAGGCCCTGCTGCCAGATCCGCAGTCCCTGGCGGCCGACTACGCGGGAAAGACCTGCATCGGCAACGTCATCACCGGGACCAAGGACGGGGCGCCGCGCGAGCTCTTCATCTACCAGGTGTCCGACCACGAGACGGCGTACGCCGAGGTCGAGTCACAGGGCATCAGCTACACCGCAGGGGTTCCACCGATCGCCGCAGCGGTCTTGATCGCCCAAGGGACCTGGGACGTCGGACGAATGGTCAACGTCGAAGAACTCGACCCGGAGCCGTTCATCGAGATCCTCGATCGGACCGGGCTGCCGACCGAGATGCTCGAGATCGCCCCTGGCTCGACGGCCTCGTTCGACGGTGAGATCGGGTCGCTCGATGACGAGGTGGCCCGAGCCACGGCGACCGTCACGGTCTCTGCGGCCGATCCGATGATCGCCGTGCGCCCACGCATCCTCTCGGCCTGACAGGCGTCACGAGCCACTCACCTCGCCGAGGAGCCACGCTCGGACGGGGCGGGCGTGTGAATCGTGACGTGTTCGCCGAGCGTGATACTGATGCCGTGCTCGTCGATGTCGCCCGGTTCACCCGCTGCCTCGACCACCACCGCCGGTTCGTCACGGACCCGAGGATCGAGCACCTGCTGCAGGCCCACCATCGCGCCGGCGAGAACCGCGCCAGCCAGACCGTGACGTTGCCGAGCGTGCGCGATCAGGTCTGCGGGAACGGCGACCGACGGTTCGAGCACCGTGTCCGGGTCGTCGATGTGGGCTGCGTCGTCTTCCACCCACATCGTTGTATCACTCCACGCACCGGGAGTGCTGCGCATCAGCGGCGGGCGCAGCCCTCGCACAGTCCGATCAGGTCCAACCGGTGCCCCTGGAGCACGAACGACGCGTCGTCAGCTGCGCTCGCGAGTGACTGGTCGAGCTTGCGCTCGACCGACGCCGGCAGCACCAGAGTGCGCACCGATCCGCACGAGCGGCAGATCATGTGATGGTGGTGCTCGCCGGTGACGTCTTCGCTGAGCTCGTAGAAGGCGTGTTCGGCGCCCACAGCGATCTTCGAGACCACGCCCACCTGCACCAGCACGGCGAGGTTGCGGTACACCGAGCTCTGCGCAAGCCCTGGCTGCTTCTGCAGGATCATCGGAATGTTCATCGGCACCTCGGAGTCGGCGAGCGTGTCGAGGATGAGCGTGCGCCCCATGGTCAGACGCTGGCCGATGCTGCGCAGGCGCTGCGAGGCGACTTGAGTAACCGCCGGAGTTTCAATGGTGCGAGTTGAAGTCATGATCATTCCAATACCCGAAGAGTTACCCGTCAACCGACACACTATAGCCACACCGTAAACCGGTTATTGCGATAATGACATTCTTTCAGGACGTGCGCTCGCTGATGTGCTCACTCACCAGCTCGCCACGAGGGCGTGCAAACCTCACCATCAACCCGGAACATCGGGGCCGTGGCCTCCCGCCTGCCGGCTCGCTGCGACCCGATGGGCCTCCCAGATCTCGGGGCGAACGCGTCCGCGACGGTTGACGCCCATCCCGGAGGCAATGGCCCAGGCGCGCACCTCGGCAGTCGTCGGCTCGGGTGCCGGGACGGGCCCTCCCGTGGGCAGCGCATCGAAGCGGTCGGCGCCGACGGTCTCGTCGGTCTGATGCTCGATGGATGCGCCGAAAAAGCGGTAGCTCCACTCCTGCGCCAGTTGACGGGTCTCGGCGAAGACGATGGGCACCGACGGGTACCTCACCGCCGCCTCGGCGATCTGATCGGCCACCATCGCCGGACGGACCCGGGTGAGTTTGTACAGCGACGAGTACCGCTCTTCGATCACCACTGCCGCACGCGGAGCGCCCGCCATCGCTGCCAGCAACGTCCACAGCTTGCCGCCGACGATCGTCGACACGAGGTCCTCGAGGCTCTTGCGCTCGACGACCGCCACGACCGCACCGTCCGACTCGACCGCGTAATCACCCACCGGTAGCGCTCGCCTCGATGTGGTCGCCTGCTGCGCCGAGAAGTTCCAGGCGTACCGCTCTCGCGTGTCGACCACGATGTCGAAGCGGTGCCCCGATGCCCGAGCCGTGGGAAGCGCAACGCTCGGCCGGGCCTGCTTGCGGGTTCGAGCCGACTGCCAGAAGACGACGTCGCGCCCCCGGGCCTTCGTGAACACGAACTGCGACCGGTTCTCGCGGGCACGATCGAGCACCAGGTCGATCGCCACGCCACGACGAACGCACGACGTCACCGGTACGCGCTCGACGATCTCGAGATCGTGGGCGTCGGGCCACTCCGTCGCCTGATGACAGAAGATCTTGGCGGTGCGCGGCCAGGTGTCTTTCACTTTCAACACCACCGGCCGAGACTCGACCGGCAGGCGCACGAGGAACGGCAGCGACGACTCGGGATCAGGATTCCGGGCGATCACGAACTCCACGAGATCAACCGTAGACGAACGACGGTACCGGGGAGGACCCGTGACAAGTCGGTGACCAACTCCCGAAAACAACCGCACCCCAGGTCTGCGACCTGGGGTGATGTGGTGTCGAAGGGGGGACTTGAACCCCCACGGGATTTCTCCCACTAGCCCCTCAAGCTAGCGCGTCTGCCTATTTCGCCACTTCGACGTGGGAGCGAAGACTCTACCCTTCGGTCAGGCCCGGTCCAACAAGAAACCGAGCGCGATCACGGTGATGAACCATGTGAGGGCGAACACGGTGGTGATGCGGTTGAGGTTGCGCTCGGCAGCCGACGACCCGAGTGCCGCCGAGCCACCGCCACCGAACATGTCGCTCAGACCGCCGCCGCGACCGCTGTGCATCAAGATGCCGGCCACCATGGCGAACAGCGACAACAGGTTGATGACAAGCACCAGATACATGATGAGATCTCGCACGGTCGTCGATCCTATCGGTCAGAGGTGGTTCAGGCGTGCGACGGTGCCGGAGCCGCGACCGTCACCGGCATCGCGTTGGCGAAGTGACAGGCGACGGGGTGGCCCTGCCCACGATCGACCAGGGCCGGTTCTTCCTCGGCGCAGATCGCCTGGGCGATCGGGCAGCGGGTGCGGAACCGACAGCCCGATGGCGGGTCGATCGGGCTGGGCACATCACCCTCCAGCACGATGCGCTGGCGCTGGCGCTCGAGTACAGGGTCCGGCTCGGGAATCGCAGACAGCAGCGCCTGCGTGTACGGATGCGACGGCCGTGCGTACAGGTCTTCGGCCGACCCGTACTCCATGACCTTGCCGAGGTACATCACCGCGACCGACTCGCTGATGTGTCGTACGACGGACAGGTCGTGGGCGATGAAGAGATACGACAGCCCGAGTTCGCTCTGCAGGTCTTCGAGCAAGTTGATGACCCCGGCCTGGATCGAGACGTCGAGCGCAGAGACGGGCTCGTCCAAGACGATGAGGGCCGGGTTGAGGGCGAGGGCGCGGGCGATGCCGATGCGCTGACGCTGACCACCCGAGAACTCGTGCGGGAACCGACGAGCATGATCGGGTGACAGACCGACGAGTTCGAGCAGTTCGCCGACCTTGGCCTTGTGATCGCCCGGGGTCTTCTGGATCTCGAACGGCTCGGCGATCGCCTCCTGCACCGTGCGACGCGGGTCGAGCGATGCGTACGGGTCTTGGAACACGATCTGCATCTCTCGCCGCAGCGACCTCAGCTGCTTCGGATTCATCCCGACGAGTTCCTGGCCACGGAACCGAACCGAGCCGCTGGTCGGCTCGATGAGGCGGAGGAGGCACCTGCCCACGGTGGTCTTGCCCGAGCCGGACTCGCCCACCAGACCCATGGTGTGCCGGGGCGCGATGCTGAACGACACATCGGAGACCGCTTGAACGGTCCGATGAACCACTCGCACACCGCGCGACGAACGAACGTCGAAGTGCTTCACGAGGTGGGCAACCTCGAGCAATGCCTCAGCCACGAGTCCCCTCCAGAACGATCTCGGCCGCCCGGACACACGCCGTCTCGTTCGAGCCGAAGCGGAACAACTCGGGCGGCGCACCCTGTGTGCAGCGATCCATCGCGTGCGAGCATCGGGGCGCGAACGCGCAGCCGGGCGGAGGTTCGAGCATGTTGGGGGGTGAACCCGGGATCGGCACCAGACGTTCGCTGCCGCTGCCGGGCAGCGACGCCATCAGACCACGCGTGTACGGGTGGGTCGGCTGGGCGAAGACGTCGTCGACGAGCGCGCGCTCGGCTGCACGACCCGCGTACATCACCTGCACCCGGCCCGCCACGCGAGCGACCACGCCCAGGTCGTGGGTGATCAGCACGATGGCGGTGCCGAGGTCGCGCTGGATGCGCTGCATCACCTCGAGGATCTGTGCCTGAACGGTCACATCGAGGGCCGTGGTCGGCTCGTCAGCGATCAGGACCTCCGGATCGTTGGCGATCGCCATGGCGATCATCACCCGCTGGCGCATGCCGCCCGAGAACTCGTGGGGATACTGCCGTGCACGCTGATCGGGCTGAGGAATGCCGACGATGTCGAGCAGTTCGACGGCCCGCTTCATCGCCGCATCCTTCGACATGTCCTGGTGCGAGCGGATCATCTCGACGATCTGGTTGCCGATCTTGTGTGTCGGATTCAGCGCCGACAGCGGATCCTGGAAGATCATCGCCACGCGCTTGCCCCGGACCTCGCGCATCGTCTTCACGCTCGCCCCG
>JBDKIV010000265.1:0-7221 GCA_039796935.1 Actinomycetota bacterium
CGCGACAGCCTGGTCGAGTCGACCAGCCGGGCACCCGTGCCCCGCAGCGGCAGGAGCGTCTTCCAGTCCGGCGCGCACAGCCAGAGTCGCCCGAGCAGCGCAGGTGCGACCTCGCCCGTGACGGCAACCACGCTCGCTCCGGCGGCCGGGTCCTTCAGATCGAGCGAGAGCGAATAGCCGGTTCCGCAGCGCTCGAGGAGCTCGGCAAGGGTCGGGATGTGAGCGGGGAGCGCGCTGCGGGGAACCTCGCCGATGCGGCGCCTCCGGCGGCGGACCGACACCACGCCGTCGTGGTCGAGCACGGCCACGCCGTCCGAGGTGAGCCAGACGTCGCTCTCGAGACCGGTCGCGCCCAGTTTGAGCGCCAACGCGAACGATTCGAGCGTGTTCTCGGGTGCGTGCGCGCGGGCACCTCGATGAGCGAAGGTGATCGGGTCGTCGATCAGGGAGGGAAGGCGCTGCTGCACGCCGCAGAACCGTATCCGGAAGCTCCTAGACTGCGCGACGTGTTCAACTTCAGCGGGAGCGAGATCGTCTTCATCCTCCTGCTCGCGTTGATCATCCTCGGTCCCGAGAAGCTGCCAGAGGCGATGCGGCGCTTCGGTCAGACCTACAACGAGATCAAGAAGCTCAGCAGCGGCTTCCAGAGCGAGTTCAAGCAGGCGTTCGAAGAGCCGATGCGCGAGATGCAGGCGACCGCCGACGAGCTTCGCCGCGCTGCCACCTTCTCGATCGACACCGAACCCGTCTTCGTGGCCGATCCCGCCCCGACTGCTCCGGTGATCGAACCGGCGATGTCGGCCCCGGCGCCGCCCGAGCCCGAGGCGCCGGAAGAACCTGCGACCGACCCGGCCGAGACCGGCGAGTCGGCTGGCGATGACGACTCCGGGGCTGCAGCGCGATGAAGATGCCGTTGCGTCGTGGCAAAGGGCCGACGGCTCGTACGCCGGACGACCAGATGACGCTCATCGAGCACCTTGCCGAGCTGCGTACCCGGCTGATCCGCTGTGTGCTCGCCATCGTCGTCGGTGTGATCGTCGTCCTGGCCGGCTACGACATGGTGCTCGAGTTCCTCCTCCAGCCGTACCGTGACCTCTGCGCCGCCACTCCGTCATTTTGTGAACTGAGCGGCGGGAACGTCGTGTCGTTGGCTCCACTCGAGGGCTTCAGCACACGGTTGTCCATCTCCACGTACGGCGGCATCATCCTGGCCCTCCCGGTGATCATGTGGCAGGTGTGGCAGTTCGTGGTCCCCGCCCTGCACGCTCGCGAGAAGAAGTACGCGATCCCGTTCGTGGCGTCGTCCATCGTGCTCTTCGCACTCGGAGGGGCTGTGGCGTACTACACCCTCGAGCGCGCGCTCGACTTCCTGATCGCCTGGGCAGGCGAGGACGTCCAGTCGAGTTTCCGGGTCAGCGAGTACGTACGCCTGGTCGGTCTGATGATCGCGGCATTCGGGATCGCGTTCGAGTTCCCGGTGATGCTCGTGGGCCTGCAGTTGGTGGGAGTGCTGACGCCGCAGACGTTGGTGAAGGGCTGGCGGTACGCGATCCTCGTCATCTTCGTCATCGCCGCTGTGATCACCCCGAGCGGAGACCCCTACAGCATGCTGGCGCTCGCGCTGCCGATGACGCTGTTCTACCTTCTGTCCGTGCTGATCGGCTGGATCGTCCAGCGGCGGCGTGGTGCGAAGGTGGCTGCAGCCTGACACGATGGGGGAGTGCGACCCGACCGGTCCGAACTCATCCGCCGCTACGACTTCCCGCTCGACGGGTTCCAACTGAAGGCCTTCGACGCGCTCGACGCCGGCGAATCGGTTCTGGTCGCGGCGCCGACGGGAAGTGGTAAGACGGTCGTTGCCGAGTATGCGATCGAGAGCGCGCGACGACGCGGCCGCCGCTCGTTCTACACGGCCCCGGTGAAGGCGCTGTCGAACCAGAAGTTCCAGGATCTCGTCGAGCGGTACGGTCCCGACGAGGTCGGTCTCCTCACGGGGGACAACTCCATCAACGGTGATGCCTCGGTCGTCGTGATGACGACCGAGGTCTTGCGGAACATGATCTACGCCCGCTCGTCGGCACTCGACCTCGTCGACGTCGTCGTCCTCGACGAGGTCCACTTCCTCCAGGACGCCTACCGAGGCCCGGTGTGGGAGGAGGTCATCATCCATCTGCCCGTCGCCGTCACCCTCGTGTGCCTGTCCGCCACCGTCAGCAATGCGAACGAGCTCACCGAGTGGATCTCCACCGTGCGCGGCCCGACACGAGCGATTCTCGAGGACAGGCGGCCCGTGACACTCGAGAACCTGTATCTGGTCGGCGACAAGACCCACGACCGAACACATCTGCTGCCGGTCCTCGTCGGTGGGCGGCCGAACCAGACGGCACTCCGCCTCGACGGCGAAGCCGCACGCGGTCCCCGCGGCAAAGGAGCCAAGGGCACGCAGGCGAGGCGGCGGCTCTACACGCCCGGCCGTCTCGACGTGATCGACGTCCTCGACCACGAGGAGTTGCTCCCGGCGCTGTACTTCATCTTCAGTCGGAATCAGTGCGACGAGGCAGCCAGAGCGGCCGTGGCTGCTGGCGTGCGCCTCACGTCCGGGGACGAACGCGACCGGATTCGCCACATCGTCGATGCGCGTCTCGGTCAGCTCGATCCGACCGATCTCGCCGTCCTCGGCTACGGACAGTTCCTCGCCCAGCTCGAAGCAGGAGTGGCCGCCCACCATGCAGGCATGGTCCCTCCGTTCAAGGAGGTGGTCGAGGCCTGTTTCAGCGAGGGCCTCGTGAAGGTCGTCTTCGCCACCGAGACACTGGCCGTCGGCATCAACATGCCGGCTCGTTCGGTCGTCATCGAGAAGCTGACCAAGTTCACCGGGGACCATCACCGCTTTCTCACGCCAGGTGACTACACGCAACTCACCGGTCGGGCCGGTCGGCGGGGGATCGACGACCATGGCGATGCCGTGGTGCTGTGGAGCCCGTTCGTGCCCTTCGAGCAGGTCGCTGCACTCGTGTCGAGCCGCTCGTTCCACCTCAACTCGGCGTTTCGGCCGACCTACAACATGGCAGCCAACCTGGTGCGCTCCTACACGAGCGAGCAGGCGCACCACCTGCTCAACCTCTCGTTCGCCCAGTACCAGGCCGACCGAGACGTGGTGACGATCGAAGCTCGGCTCGAGCGACGCCAACGCCACCTTCGCGAACTGCAAGACGAAGCGATCAGCCCGTACGGAGACATCGACGAGTATCGGCGTCTCCTCGATCGCGAGCGGTCCGCCGAACGACGCCCGGGTGCAATCGGTCGTGACGACCCGATCGAGCTTGCGCTGCTGAAGCTTCGGCCTGGTGACGTCATCCACGTACAGAAGGGTCGCTACTCCGGCCGGGCAGCCGTACTCGCATCCGCACATCGCAAGGGCACCGTTCGGCTGACGGTGCTGAGCGTGCGTCGTGAGCCCCTGCAGCTCACCGAGTCGGACTTCGACGAGCCTCCCCACGCGATCGGCCGCATCGAGCTGCCCGCCGGATTCACACCGAACCGGAACGACTTCCATCGTCAGATCGCCCAGCGCCTCGAACGAGCTCACGTGAACCCTCGTCCGAAGCGCAGCCGTGACCGGGCCACCGGCGCAACCCATCACGATCACCCGGTCCATGCCGACCCCGATCTTGCCCACCGTCTCACGGCTGCCGCCCAGGCCGATCGTCTGCGACGGGAGATCGACGAGCTGCAGCAGCGGATGCAGGGTCGCAGCCAGTCGATCGCGCGCGACTTCGACCGCGTGCTCCGAATCCTCGACTCGTGGGGATACCTCGAGGGCTGGTCGCTCTCCGAGGCGGGGGGCATCCTGGCCAGAACGTTCCACGAGTGTGACCTGTTGATCGTCGAGTGCGTGCGGCAGGGTCTGTTCGACGATCTCGACGCGGCGACGCTGGCCGGGCTGGTGTCGGTCTTCGTGTACGAGCACCGCACGCAAGACCCACCACCGCCTCCGTGGTTCCCGTCGACGACGGCCCGGAGACGGTGGCAACGGATCGCTGCGGTCAGCCTCGAACTGCACGACATCGAGCAGCAAGCCGGTCTACCGGTACACAGGGCCCCTGACCCGACCTTCGTCTCCGTCGCCTATGCGTGGGCTGCGGGGGAGGGCTTCGCCGACGTCGTCGAGGCGGAGGAGCTCTCCGGGGGTGATTTCGTCCGGACCACCAAACAACTCATCGATGTGCTCCGACAGCTCGCCCAGGTCGCTCCGCTGCCTGCGACCAGGCAGCGGGCCGACGAGGCCGCCCAGCGGTTGTTCCGCGGCGTGGTGGCGGCGTCGAGCGTCGTCGGTGCCTCCGACGTCGACGGCCGGCGACGCGAGGCCGCGGGTGGCGACGCCGCCGAGGCGGGGACCGTCGCGTGAGCCTTCGAAAGGGCGAGGGCTGGGGGGTCGTGGCGCGCCCGCCGGACGGCGTCATCCGAGTGGCCGATGACCGAGCGTTGCACGTGCTCGTCAACGAGCACCGCTCGGTGGGCACGGCACTGCCCGCGGTGGCGCCGATCACCGGTGATCTCTTGCGATCCTTGGGAGGCTCGGGGGAGGCGAGTCGACTCGACGCGGACATGGCGATTCTGCCGGTCGACATCGTCCGGGTCGAGGTCGACGACGACCGCGCCTGGTTCGTCTCGCACCTGGTCGCGCGGCGCTCGTGGTGGCGAGGTCGACTCGTTGCGGCGATGAACGGCCAGTACCTCGGTTCGTGGGACGTGGCGCCTCGCGCGCACCCTGGCGACGGCCGTCTCGACCTGGTCACGGTCGAGGCCGGAATGAGTGCGCGAGACCGCTGGCGGGCAAGTCGCCGAATCACCCACGGCCTGCACCTTCCGCACCCGGCGATCGATGTGCGTCAGTTCCGCTCCACCGAGGTCACGTTCCGAGCCGAGGCACGCATCCGGCTCGACGGAGTGGCGTGGCGGCGCGCGTCTCACGCAACGCTCACGGTCGAGCCGGATGCGCTCACCGTGTGCGTGTGATCCTCGCTAGCGTCGCACCATGCGTGCATGGATCCTCGAGTCGTCCCCGGGCTCCTACCGACGTGACGAGATCGACCCGCCGTCTCTCGGCGACGGTGACGTCCGGGTGCGCGTCGTCGCATCGGCGCTCAATCACATGGACCTGTGGGTCACCAAGGGATTGCCGAGACCGCCGTTGCCGCACGTGCCCGGGTGTGACGTCGCGGGCATCGTCGACGCAGTGGGCGCGGACGTCCACCATGTCCGTCCCGGCGACGAGGTGGTCATCAATCCCGGTGTCTCCCCGGTCGACGACATCGTCGCGTTGGGCAACGACAGCCCGCTCGGCCGGGGATTCCAGATCTACGGAGAACATCGGTGGGGCGGCCACGCCGAGTTCGCCGTCGCCCCGGGCCGCAATGTCGTCCCGAGGCCGTCGGGGCGGTCATGGGAGGAGTGCGCTGCGTATCCGCTCGCCTATCTGACGGCACATCGCATGCTCCGTCGGGCACGAGTACGAGCAGGAGAGACGGTGCTGGTGGTGGGAGTGGGCAGTGGCGTGTCGAGCGCAGCGCTCGCCCTGGCGCTCCGGGCCGGCGCACGTGTCGTCGTGACGAGTCGCAGCGAGGCCAAGAGGATCGAGGCGTTGGAGCTCGGCGCCCACCAGGCACTCGACTCCACCGACCGGCGCTGGCCGGTCGAGGCCGACATCGTCATCGAGTCGGTGGGCCCGGCCACGTGGGAGCAGTCGATGCGTGCGCTACGACCAGGCGGCCGACTGGTCGTGTGCGGGGGGACGAGCGGGCCGAAGGTCGAGCTCGACCTGCCACGTCTGTTCTTCAAGCAGTTCGAGATCATCGGATCGACGATGGGCAGCTACGAGGAGTTCGCCGAGGTCACCCACCTCGTGGCAGAGGGTGTCGACGTCCACATCGACCGGGTGTACGACGTCGCCGACTATCCGGCGGCCCTCGAACGACTGAGCAAGGGCGACCAACTCGGCAAGATCGTGTTGCGCCACACCTGACGGATATCCCCCTCCGGGCCGACCTCAGCACCTAGGCTCCCGTGTCGTGACGGTGTACGTCCCTGAAGACTTCACAGATGCCGAGCAGGACATCCTCCGGCGGTACTTCACGAATCTGGACGGTCCGGTCTTTGCCTTGGTCAACCTTCCCGAGGTGGTCAAGGGTGCTCTGTTCGCTCGGTACAGCCGCAGCCCGAAGAGCCTGCGCAGGTTGTTCCTCGACGAGTTCGTCGGCGACCTCGACATCGCCGGAGACCAGTCGGTCGACGCCACGATCGGGCTCGAGCGAGCCGAAGAACTCTACGAAAAGGTGTTCTTCGAGTACGGCGACGATTCGGTCGCCCAGCTGGGCGGGGTCCATCTGGCCTGCGAGCAGGCCTCGAACCTGCTGACCAAGATCCTCGAGTGGGGTCGCCTCATGAGCTACCTCGAGCAGAGCACGAGGTACATCGCCTATGACGTTCGGCTCGGTGGCCGGTATCGCTACTACCGCGATCCTGCGGTGCTGTCGAGCCGGTTCGGCACACGATACGTCGGCGACATGGACCGCATGTTCGACGCCTACAGCTTGCTGCTGACGAAGGTCACCGACCATGTACGGGCAACGGTGCCACGTGACCCCGCAGACTCCGACTTCGTGTTCCGCCAGGCCACCAGGGCCAAGGCGCTCGACGCCGTTCGCGGCGTCCTGCCGGCCGCATCACTGTCCAACGTCGGTATCTACGGAAGCGGCCAAGCGTTCGAGATGCTCTTGCTGCGCATGCGCGCGCATCCGCTGCCCGAGGCTCGCCAGTACGCCGACCTGATGCTCACCGAGCTTCGCAAGGTGATCCCGTCATTCCTGCGTCGGATCGACATCGCCGAGCGCGGAGGACGATGGGCCAACTACCTGTCGACGACCCGTGAGCGGACGTCGGAACTGGTCGAGTCACTCATGGGTGACCTGCCGGTCGACCGAGCCGACATGGTCGAACTCGTCGACTTCGACCCGCAGGCCGAGGACAAGCTCCTCACGGCGATCTGCTATCCGCACTCCCATCTTCCCGAGCACCAGATTGCCGAGCGGGTCACGACGATGGGGCCGGCCGAGCGTCTTGCGCTCATCCGGGCCTATGTCGGTGAGCGAGAGAACCGTCGTCACAAACCAGGACGCGCCTTCGAACGAGTCGACTACCGATTCGACGTGCTCAGCGATT
>JBDKIV010000266.1:0-11048 GCA_039796935.1 Actinomycetota bacterium
GGAGACGTCGGCGAGCAGATCCTCGGCCGGATCGCAGCCGAGCCCGAGCCGGCCCTGTTCGAGCGAGCGGAGGGCCTTCTGCAGGCTCTCGGGGAATGTTCGTCCGATCGACATCACCTCGCCGACGGACTGCATCTGCGTGCCGAGGACACCGCTGGTGCCCGGCAGTTTCTCGAATGCCCAGCGCGGGACCTTCGTGACGACGTAGTCGATGGATGGCTCGAAGCTGGCCGGCGTCATCTTGGTGATGTCGTTCGGGATCTCGTCGAGCGTGTATCCGACAGCAAGTTTCGCTGCCATCTTCGCGATGGGGAACCCCGTCGCTTTCGATGCCAGGGCCGACGAACGCGACACCCGCGGGTTCATCTCGATCACCACCTGTTCGCCGGTCGCCGGGTTCACGGCGAACTGCACGTTGCTGCCGCCGGTCTCGACGCCGACGCGGCGAATACACGCGAACGCGGCGTCGCGCATCCGCTGGTACTCGACGTCGGAGAGCGTCTGCGCCGGCGCAACGGTGATCGAGTCGCCCGTGTGGACACCCATCGGGTCGACGTTCTCGATCGAGCAGATGATGACGCAGTTGTCGGCACGGTCTCGCATCACTTCGAGCTCGTACTCCTTCCAGCCGGCGATGCTCTTCTCGATGAGGATCTCGCTGATGGGACTCGCCGCCAGGCCGTTCGCCGCAACCGTCTCGAACTCGTCGAGCGTCGACGCGATCCCGGTTCCTCGTCCACCGAGGATGTACGCAGGTCGGATGATCGCAGGAAGTCCCAACTCGGCAACGACCGCACGGGCCTCGTCCATGGTGTGAGCGGTACCACTCGCAGGCACATTCAGACCGATCTCGATCATGGCCTGCTTGAACTTCTCTCGGTCCTCTGCCGTGGCGATCGCCTCGGCGTTCGCTCCGATCATCTCCGGGGTTCCCGGCACGCCGATGATGCCCCGTTCGAACAGCGCCATGGCCGTGTTGAGACCGGTCTGCCCGCCCATGGTCGGCAGGACGGCGTCGGGGCGCTCACGCTCGATGATGCGAGCAACGACTTCCCACGTGATGGGTTCCACATACGTGGCATCCGCGAAGTCGGGGTCGGTCATGATCGTCGCAGGGTTGGAGTTGACGAGGATCACGCGATACCCCTCGTCTCGGAGCACGCGGCACGCCTGCGTACCCGAGTAGTCGAACTCGCAGGCCTGGCCGATGACGATCGGTCCCGACCCGATGATGAGGATGGAGTGGAGATCGGTACGCCGCGGCATGTCAGGCAACTCCCAGTTCGGGTTCGATCAGATCGGCGGTGACGGGCGGCCGAGTACCCGAGAGCGGAGCGCCCATCAGTTCGTCGAACAGGCCGAAGAGGTACTTCGCGTCGTGTGGTCCGGGCCCGGCCTCGGGGTGGTACTGCACGCTGAACGCGGGCGCATCGACGACCCTCAACCCTTCGAGGGTCCCGTCGTTGAGATTCAGGTGGGTCACGTGGGCACGCCCGCCGATCGATGAGGGGTCGACGCAGAAGTTGTGGTTCTGACTCGTGATCTCTATCCGTCCGGATGCTTCGTGTCGCACCGGATGGTTGCCCCCATGGTGCCCGAACGGCAACTTGAACGTCTCGCCGCCGATCGCTCGGCTGAGGAGCTGATGCCCGAGGCAGATTCCGAAGATCGGGACCTCGCCGAGCAGCGACCGGATCGCTTCGACTGCGCCGTCGGCAAGGGCGGGATCGCCCGGACCGTTGGAGAGGAACACCCCGTTCGGTCGTCGGGCGAGCACCTCGGCAGCACTGGTCGACGCCGGGACGACCTCGACCCGTCCGAGCGCGGCGAGGTCTCGCAGGATCGATTGCTTGATACCGAAGTCGAATGCCACGATCAAGCGATCCCCGTCACCCACGGTGTACGGCACCGGCGTGCTCACCTCCGCAACGAGGTCGACACCGTCGGTCCCTCGCTCGGATCTCGCGGCGCGGTGCAGATCGTCGACCGAGTGGGCATCGGCGGACCCGAACGCTCCGGTCATGGCACCGGTGTCGCGGAGCAGCCGCGTGAGACGCCTCGTGTCGATACCCGAGATGCCCGGCACGCCGTAGCGAACGAGCAGATCGTCGAGCGACGCCGTCGAACGATGATTGCTGTGCCGCCGGGCGAGGTCGCGCACGACGATGCCTCGACAGTACGGCCGACGAGCCTCGAAGTCGGAGGCATTCACACCGTAGTTGCCGATGTGCGGGTACGTGAACGTGATGATCTGACCCGCATAGGACGGGTCGGTGAGCACCTCCTGATACCCCGACAGCACCGTGTTGAAGACGACTTCTCCACCGGCGATCCCCGTCGGAGCCTCGGCACCGATGAGATCTCCTTCGAAGACACTGCCGTCGGCCAACACGAGCACGCCGGGGCGAGGAGGACGGGGGGCAGTCATGACCGACACCCTATCTGCATGTTCATGCACTCCATTGCATGAACACTCACATCGACGGCGAACTCACGAGCGGGCAGCCCCCAGCAGGGCGCCACGAACGGGCATCGGGATGACATGTCGGTCTCACTCCTGCCGTCTGGGCCTCACAGGACCCGCTTCACGGCGACCTGACCCTAGCAGCCGCCCCCTGCAGCATCCGCCCTGCAGCAACCGCCCGGCGCCGGCACGAGCGTCATCCGACTGCCTGAGCAGTCCGTTCGAAGAGTCGCCACGACCCGTTCTCGGCGACCAGGGTGAAGGCCACTCGCTCGCGCTCCCACATCGGCTCGTACCGAGGCTCGAGCACGACCGGGACGAGGACGAAGTCGACCCGATCGGCAGCGCCCAGTCTCGTACCGGCGAGCGAGTCGTCGGCTCCGTACAGTTCGACCGTGAACGGGTTGGGGAACATGTAGATCTCGTGGCGGTGCGCGAGATGCGCAGTGAGTGCGTAGTGGGCCGACACCACTGCGTCCGGCGGGATGCCCGACATCAACTCGCGGCCGTCGACCGCCACCGGATGATCCGATGACCACACCGGGGGAAGGTCGCGGCTGAACGGCATCGCGCCCCATGCCCACGCACTCCACAGCGAACTGCACAGCACCACGACCACCGCAGCGGATCTCAGGCGCTGCGCCAGACGAGCGACTGCCCACACCGTGCCGAGCGCGAGCGCCGGGACGGCGACCAATGCGTAGTGGTACTCCACCTGATACTGGTACCAGAACGTGCTCAGCATGTTGGTCGCGAGGACGAGCAGGCTCACGAGGGCCACACTCGGCGCAGCAGCGAACAGCCAGGCGAACGGGAACGTCATCTGCCAGAAGTAGAAGGGTCGGCCGTCGCTGAGATAGTGACGGACCACAGCACCGGGATCCGTCACCAACGACTTCAAGAAGCCTGTCGGCCCACCGAACGGAACCCGCCACGCATTGCGAGTGGGCACACCGATGAGCTGACGCATCACCACGAACATGGCGACGGCCATGTACGCAAGACTGCACACGATCGACACGAGGCCGATTCGTCGATCGCGCTTGACCGCGACCCAGACGCCGAGCGGGACGAGTACGAGCGACACATCCTCTTTGACGAGCAGCGCCAAGGCGAAGAACACCGCGTACATCCGCCACCGGCGCTCGACGGCGGCGTAGATGGCCATCCCGAGCAACGGCGCCACGAAACTGTCCGGGTGGAAGTTCTCCCTGTTCGTCCATGCCACGGCAGGGTGCAGGAGGTAGCAGGCCGCCAAGGCGACAGCGAGCCACTCGCGTGTCAACAACGACCGTCCCAGCAGGTACACCGGTACCGCGCCGAGCGCGATGGCCAGCGACTGGAAGAACAGCAACGTGCCCGCACCTGGCGCGATCCAGTACGCCGGAACGAGGAACACCAGGATGAACGAGGTGTGATCCCCCATCAGATTGCGTCCCATGAGCGTCACGAACGGCGCATCGAAGCGCGACATCAGCCACACGCCCTGGTCGTACAGGCCGAAGTCGTAGGCCGACGTCCCGAGGCCGTGGTGGACGTCGAGCGTGAACGACGTGAAATACGACGTGTAGCCAGCGATCAACGCGACGAGCACCCAGCCGGCGGGGCTCACTCGTCGCAGCAGGCTCATCGGCGTCGCCCCGCGACGGTCTCAGCGTGGAGAGGTTCGCAGGACAGGAACCAGGGCCGACAGGACGCCGTTGACGAATCGGCCGGAGTCGTCGGTCGAGAAGCGCTTGGCCAGTTCGACCGCCTCGTCGAGCACCACCGCGACCGGGACATCGGGCCGTGCGAGCAGTTCATACCCGGCGATCTCCATGATGGTCAGGTCGATCAGCGGCATCCTCGCCAACGTCCACCCTCTGGCATGCTCGGCGATCTGCTGCTCGAGCACTCCTCGGTGGCGTTCGACGCCCAAGACCAACTCGCAGGTGAGATCATCGGGGCGGATCACCTGTGATCGGAGCACCTCCTCGGCCGACTGATCCTTGGAGGTCGCCTCGTACAAGAGCAAGAGCGCGCGCTCGCGCGACTCGGTACGCGCATCACCGTCGAGGCCGAGCGGCCGCGAGCGCCTCGATCGGTCGGACGACATCAGACCCGCGTGATGTAGTCGCCGGAGCGGGTGTCGACCTTGACCCGATCACCGACGTTGATGAACAGCGGCACCTGCACGACCTTGCCGGTCTCGAGCGTCGCCGGCTTGCGGGCACCGCTGACCCGATCGCCCTGGACGCCGGGGTCGGTGTCCGTCACGGCGAGTTCGACCGACGCCGGGATCTCGACCGTGACGATCTCGTCGTTGTAGAACGCGATGATGGCGACCGCCTGCTCGACCAGGTAATCGGCGGCGTCACCGAGTGCCACCGGTGCGACGTTCATCTGGTCGTAGCTCTCGGTGTCCATGAACACGTACTCGTCACCGTCGCGGTAGAGAAACTGCATGTCCTTCTTGTCGAGGACTGCCTGCTCGACACGCACGCCGGCGTTGAAGGTCCGATCGAAGACGTTGCCCGTCTTCACGTTGCGGAGCTTCGTCCGGACGAACGCGCTGCCCTTGCCCGGCTTGACGTGCTGGAACTCGACCACCTGGAACAATCCATTGTCGAGTTCGAGCGTGATGCCGTTCTTCAGGTCATTGGTGGTGATGGCGGGCATGGAGCATCCTTCGGCGTTCGGGTCAACGTGCGGCAGCCGGTGCTGGTCACCTCGACCAGGTCTTCGATCCGGACGCCGCCGAAGTCACCACGATAGACCCCTGGTTCGACTGTCACCACGTCTCCCTCGCGCAGGACTCCGTCGGAGGTGCTGTTGAGAAACGGCTCTTCGTGGATGAGGAGCCCCACACCATGGCCGGTACCGTGCACGAACCACGGGCCGAAGCCGGCACTCGAGATGACCGACCGACACGCTGCGTCGACGTCCCGGACGGCGACGCCAGGACCGACGGCGGCCAGACCCGCCAGCTGAGCCGCCGCGACGACTTCGTACACCTCCGCCTGCAGCGGTGACGGGCTACCGACGACGACCGTCCGCGTCATGTCGCTGTGGTACCCGTCGACGAGCGCCCCGACATCGACGATGACCGTGTGCCCGTCCTCGACCACCGTGGGCGACGGCCGATGGTGGGGCAACGGTGAGTTCTGCGGTCCCGTCGACACGATCGTCTCGTAGCTCGGGCCGGCCGCGCCGAGGTCTCGCATCACCCGCTCGAGGTCGTTGCGTATCTCGATCTCGGTCCGACCGGGCACGATCGTCGGGGCCACGATCCCGAAGGCCTGATCGGCGATACGGCAGGCCAGATCGATGCGCGCCAACTCCGCCGGGTCCTTGACCCGCCGCCCCTCCTCGACCAGACCGAGCGTCGGTACCAGGTCGACGTCGAAGGCGCGGACGAAGTCGCTCCAGCGAGCATGCGACACATGTGCCGACTCGAACCCGACCGACCCGCGACCTGTGGCCGCGGTTGCGGCGAGTGCAACGATGTCGGACGCCGTCCGCCCGATCTGCACACGTCCTGCGCAACCGGCTGCGGCCATCTGTCGTTCTGCCTGCTCGATGTATCGACCATCGGTGATGAGCACCACACCGTCGCGGAGCAGCACGACGACTCCGTTCGAACCGCTGAATCCCGTGAGCCAGCGAATGTTGGTCGGATCGGTCACGACGAGGGCCTCGAGGTCACCGAGGCGGTCGACGACACGACCTGCCCGGTCGGAAACGTCGAGCCGCGGCAGGCTGGCCTCGGTCGGGACGTCGTTCATGGCATCAGCCGACGGGCGATCGCTTCGATCGCGAGTTCGTAGCCGTGGAGTCCGAGGCCTGCGATCGTTCCTGTGGCCACCGGGGACACGACGCTCGTGTGTCGCCATGGTTCGCGAGCATTCGGATTGGAGATGTGGACCTCGACGATCGGTCCGTCGAATGCGCTCAGCGCATCGTGGATGCTCCATGCGTAGTGCGTGAATGCCCCGGGGTTGATGACGATCGCAGCGCAGCGGCCACGGGCCGCATGGATCGCGTCGACGAGTGCGCCTTCATGGTTCGTCTGGAACGCCTCGATCTCGTGCCCGTGCACGGAGGCCACGGCAGTCGCGGCCGCGACGTACCCGTCGAGCGTGGTCGCACCATAGATGTGCGGTTCGCGCTGTCCGAGAAGGTTCAGGTTCGGGCCGTGGAGCAAAGAGATGATCGCCACATCGCCATCGTGCCATGTCGTCGCCCGGGATCCTGCGTCGATGACCTGATCAGTCGACGAACTCCGAGCGACCGATGCGGTAGAGGACGTGCCGACGCCCCGCCCAGTCCGGCAGCATCGGATGGTCGAAATCGTCGGCCGGGTCGCGACGCATTCCGAGTTTCTCCATCACCCGACGCGACCGCACGTTGTGTTCGGTGGTGAAACTGACGAACTCGGCCCCGGGCGGCTCCAGTTCGGAGAACCCCCAACCGAGCGCCGCCCGAGCCGCCTCGGTGGCATAGCCCCGTCCCCAGGCGTTCCGGGCAAGGCGCCAGCCGACTTCGACACAGGGCGTGAAGGCGGCCTGCCACGTCGGCGACGAGAGACCGACGAAGCCGATGAACTGTCCTTGCAACTGACCGACTTCCGAAACCTCGACCGCCCAGAGACCGTAGTGACGATCATCCCACGCGGCGATCATCCGGTCGACCATCTCATTGCTCTGCTGTGGGGTCAGCGTCGACGGGAAGTGCTCCATCACCAGTGGGTCAGCGTTGAGTCCTGCGTACGGGTGGCGGTCGTCGTCGCGCCAGCCCCGCAGCACGAGGCGGTCGGTCACCAGCCGTGGGACGCTCATGGAACGAGCCGACCCGGCACAGCCAGCGTCAACGGGCCACCGATCGTCGTTCGGCCATCCGAACGAGCGCAGCGAACGCAGCCTCGGCCGTCACCTGCTCGACGACTTCGACACCGTCCGGACCGTCGAGCACGAACGTCAGGCTCGAGACCGCCTTCTTGTCCCGGCCCATGAGCCTGACGAGACGCTCGTGATCGACCTCGCCCGGCAGCGCCACACCGAGCCCGTATGCGCCGCTGACGACCCGGTAGTGCTGCTCCACACGCTCGTCGTCGATTCGACCCAGCACATGGGCGAGATGAGCTGCATACACCAGGCCGATGGCGACCGCCTCACCGTGAGCGAGCTCGTGAGCCGTCTCGATCTCGAGGGCGTGGGCAAGCGTGTGCCCGTAGTTGAGGAGGGCTCGGCGGCCGCCTTCACGCTCGTCCGACGACACGACGTCAGCCTTGATCTCGACGCACCGCGCGATGCGGTCCGTCTCGTCGAGGGCCAACAGGTCGTCGCCGGTGAGGAAGTGGTACTTCGCCATCTCGCCTCGGCCGCACCGCTGTTCGCGGAGCGGCAGCGTCGACAGCGCGTCGAGATCGCAGATGACACCACTCGGTTGCCAGAACGCGCCGATGAGGTTCTTCCCGGCCTCACCGTGCCCACCCGGGATGTTGACACCCGTCTTGCCCCCGATGGCGGCGTCGACCATCCCGAGCAAGGTGGTCGCCACGTGCACGACGGCGATCCCTCGGTGCCAGACCGAGGCGGCAAAGCCAGCGACATCGGTGACCATTCCGCCACCGACCCCGATGACCACGTCATTGCGGGTGATCCCCGCACGCGCGAATCCTCGGCACAGCGACTCGATCGTGCCGAGATGTTTGTGGTCCTCCCCGGTTCCGATGTGGAACACGTCGAACGGAATACCCGGGTCGACGTCGAAGGGGATGCCGTGCTGGGTCACCACGGCTGCACGCTTGGCCGAGGGCGGGATCATCGCAGCGAGCGACTGCCGAGCCCCGTGACCGACGATGACGTCGTACGCACGGTCGCCGAGCGGCACCCTGACAGCACGAGCGCCGCTCATCGAAGGATCGCCTCGACGACATCGGCCACCGTTCTGCCGTCGACCGAGATGATGTGGTGAGCGACCTCTCGGTACAACGGCTCACGAGTCTGTTGCATGAGACGCAACGTACCCGCTGGGTCGGCATCGAGTGCGGGACGGTGCGATCCCGCACGGACTCGCTCGACCAGCGTGGACAACTCTGCGGACAGCCAGACGACTCGAGCACCCGAGGCGACGATCGCTGCTCGGTTCTCGTCGCGAAGCACCGCACCGCCGGCTGCGGCGATGACGATCGGATCGGTCTCGGCGAGCGCCTGGCGAAGCACGAGCGACTCGAGCGATCGGAAGGCATCGTCACCCTCGTCGGAGATGATCTCTCGGATGGTGCGTCCCGCGCGAGTCTCGACCTCGAGATCGGTATCGACCACCCGACGCCCCAGTCGTTGGCCGAGCGAGCGAGCCACCGTCGACTTCCCCGTGCCCATCAGGCCCACCAGCACCAGGTGGCGGCCGTCGTCGATCACGAGCGGAGCGAGGCCTCGAAGGCTCGCGCATTCCGGACGAACTCGGTGACGCTGTCGCCGCCGAACTTCCGCTGGGCCTCGGCAGCGAGCACCAGCGCGACCATCGTCTCGGCAACGACCCCCATGGCCGGCACCGCCGTCACATCGGTGCGTTCCTTGAAGCTGACCGCCGACTCCTTGGTGACGACGTCGACCGTCTCGAGCGTGGGCCGGTTGAGCGTCGCCAGCGGCTTCATCGCCGCGCGCACCACCAGGAGCTCTCCGGTCGAGATGCCACCCTCGGTCCCGCCTGCCAACGTGGATGCTCGGCGGTAGTCGCCGGCCTCGGCATCCCACGAGATGGCATCGTGCGCAACGCTGCCGCGACGACCGGCGACGTCGAATGCGTCACCGATCTCGACGCCTTTGACAGCCTGGATGCTCATGATCGCCTGAGCGAGGAGCGCATCGAGCTTGCGGTCCCAGTGAACATGGCTTCCGAGGCCGACCGGCACGCCGTAGGCGAGCACCTCGGCGACACCGCCCAGCGAATCGCCGTCCTTCGCTGCCGCCTTGACCTCGCCGATCATCGCCTCCTCTGCCTCGGCGTCGAAGCAGCGCACGGGTGACGCGTCGACCCGGTCGAGATCAGCCGGGGTCGGTCGCAGACCGGCGAGGGCTCGCGCGGCGCCCATCTGGACGATGTGCGACACGATCTCGACACCGAGCTCGGCGAGCAGCTTCTTGGCAACGGCACCCGCAGCGACCCGTGCAGCAGTCTCGCGCGCACTCGCCCGCTCGAGCACGTCGCGGGCATCGGTGAAGCCGTACTTCTGCATTCCGACCAGGTCGGCATGGCCGGGTCGCACCTTGGTGAGCGGTTGCTTCGTCACGCCAGGGGCAGGAGACATCTCGTCGTGCCACTTGTCGCTCCGGAACCATTCGCTGTTCTTGATCTCGATCGCGAGCGGCGATCCCAACGTCCGTCCGTGTCGAACACCGCTGATGAGGGTCAGCTCGTCCTGCTCGAACTTCTGTCGCGGGCCGCGCCCATAACCGAGCCGGCGCCGCGCCATGTCGGCCTGGATGTCGTCGACGGTGACGGCGAGACCGGCGGGAAGGCCCTCGATGATGACCACCAGAGCTTGGCCGTGAGACTCGCCGGCGGTGAGATAGCGCAACACGGACAGGAGGTTACCTGCGGCGACCCCCGGGCATGCTCGCCGCTCGACGCTCGAGTTCGGCGAGCGCAGCCCTGCGCATCACCGTTGGGTCGGGTCGCACCCCGAGCCAGAGTTCTTGCTGGAGTGCCGCCTGATGCACCAGCATGCCGAGACCGTCGACGGTTCGGGCGCCGACACGTCCAGCTGCTGCCAGCAACGATGTCCGGAGCGGGTGATACACCAGATCGGCGACCACCTGGCCGCGATGTAGGAGGCTCACGTCGAGCGGCAACTCGTCACGTCCCATCCCCACGGACGTCGCATTGACCACGAGATCGGCATCGCGCACCGCATCGGGGGACCCGACGCATCCCCGGTCGCCGGCGAGCACGGCCGCCTGCTCCGCCCTGTCGGCAGAGCGGTTGACCACGGTGACGAGCGCGGCGCCCGCCCGCGCCAGCGCATCGATGACCGCCCGAGCGGCCGCGCCGGCACCGAGCACTGCGACGCTGCAACCGTCGGGTTCGACCCCGGCCTCGACGAGCGACGCCACGAAGCCGACACCATCGGTGCTGCAACCACGCAAGCGGCCGTCGTCGAGACGGACCACCGTGTTGACACTGCGAAGCGCTTGTGCGGCGGGGTCGAGTTCATCCAGTGCTCGGGCGATGTCCTCCTTGTGCGGCATCGTCACCGACAGACCCCCCAGGCCGAGCGTGCGCATCGCCTGCACCGCTGCCTGCGCGCTGCCAGGAGCAACCTCGAATGCGGTGTAGACCCAGTCCACCCCGGCTGCGGCGAACGCGGCGTTGTGCAGTGCAGGAGAAAGGCTGTGTGCTACAGGGTGGCCGATGACGGCCGCTACCTTCGTGGCGCCCGTGATGGAACGCGCTGACTCGTCGATGCTCACAACAGACCCGCCTCACGGGCAGCAGCAATGTTCGCCTCGTGCTGCGCGAGGGTCACGGAGAACGCGTGACCGCCATCTTCGTCGGCCAACACGTAGAACAACCAGCGGCACTGGTCCTTCGGCAGGTCCTT
>JBDKIV010000267.1:0-18220 GCA_039796935.1 Actinomycetota bacterium
GTGGTGGCGAGGCCAAGCGCGTCGCTCTGGCTCGCTCGCTCGCACCGTCGCCGCCGGTCCTGCTGCTCGACGAGCCGCTCACCGGGCTCGACCGTGACCTCCGAGACCGCTTGGCGGTCGACCTGGCACGTCTTCTCCGGGTGACGCACACGGCGGCGCTCGTGGTCACCCATGATCCGCACGAGGCAGCACTCGTGGCAGACCGGACAGTGACGCTCGGAGCTGCCGGATCGCCGAGCGAGGCATCCGGTCGCAGTTCGACCGCGGTTCGACCGGGACAACCGGGAACCAGGCCCTAGAGTCCACAGCCGATGACCGGCGAGAAGCAGCTGAGGATCGGATTCCTGGGGGCAGGACTGATCGCCACCTATCACTCGAAGAGCCTCCGGCGGAGTGGGGCCGAGCAGGAGTGCGGGGTGGTCCGGGCCGGCGTGTTCGACCCCGACCCGGACCGGGCCGAGGCGTTCGCTGCCGCATCGGGGCACCACGTGTGCGCCAGTGAGGACGAGGTCCTCGACTCGTGCGACGCGGTCTACATCTGCACATGGACCAGCGAGCATCCGCGGATGGTCGAGGCAGCGGCGCTCCGTGGGCTCGGCGTGTTCTGTGAGAAGCCGCTCGCGGTCGACCTCGCCGCAGCGACCCGCACGGCCAGGGCCGTGAGGGCTGCCGGGGTGACGAACCAGGTGGGCCTCGTGCTCCGCCACTCACCCGCCTACCTGTGGGCGCGGCACCTGGTGACGGAACCGGAGGCCGGGCGTGTGATGACGGTCGTCTTCCGCGACGACCAGTTCATCCCGACTCAGGGTCACTACGCCTCGACCTGGCGGGCCGATCGGGCTCGTGCCGGGGCAGGGACGATGCTCGAGCACAGCATCCACGATGTCGACATGCTCCGCTTCGTCGTCGGTGACATCGCCCGCATCAGCGCGACCACCGCCAACTTCCACGGACATGCGGGCATCGAGGACGTCGCCAGCGCGGTCATCGCGTTCCGCACCGGCGCGACGGGAACACTCACCAGCGTCTGGCACGACAACCTCGCTCGGCCGAGCCTGCGTCGTGTCGAGGTCTTCTGCGAACGCCGCCACATCGTCATCGAGGGGGACGACTGGCTCGGGCCGGTGCGCTGGACCGACGCGGACGGCACCGAGGGGCTCCTCGAGGGGCCGAGCCTGATCGGCGCAACGGCGACGATGATCGACGGGACGCAGGGTGCGGCGGGACGCCACAATCCCGACGGCGCATTCGTGCGAGCGGTCGCGGCAGGTACCGCTGCGTCGCCCGACATGACGGTCGCCCTCGAGGCCCACCGAGTCGTCGACGCGATCTACCGATCGGCCGCGGCCGGAGGGTCGGCCGTCGACGTGGAGCAGGGTGATGACTGAGCGCTCCTGGCGCGTGACGGCGATCACGACCGATCGAACCCACGCGATCCGCCGCGCCGTCCTACGGGCCGACACGCCCACCAAGGAGGTCCGCTTCGCCGAGGACGACCTGCCCGGCGTGGTGCATCTCGGGGCCCTCGAGGACGGACAGCTCATCGCCACGAGCACCTGGATCCCGAGGGAGTCGCATCTTCGGCCGGGAGTGCCGGCCGTCCAGCTCCGAGGCATGGCGACGCTGCAGAGCGCGCAGAGCCGCGGAGTCGGGGCGTCACTCGTCGCAGCGGGACTCGACCATGCCCGCTCGATCGGGGCCGAGCTCGTGTGGGCCAACGCTCGCGATGCGGCACTCGCGTTCTACGTGCGCGAAGGGTTCTCGGTGGTCGGCGACGGATTCGTCGATGCGGCCACGCAGCTCCCCCACCATGTGGTGATCATCTCGCTGGCCTGATCGGGTCGCTGCTTTCCGAATCTCGGGAGCCGCTGCGTGTCATTCGATGCATGACCCTCATCGATCCCGTCGCTGCCCGACGCGCCGCACTGTTGCGTGCGCAGGCCACCCGAGTTCGTCGCGTTGCGAACGAACTCGGGGCGTCCCCTGCCCTCGAACTGCACCGGCGGTCGCTGACGGACGTCTGGCAGGGGCCGGTCGCGCAGCGATGCCTCGACGATCTCGTCCTCGTCCGGCGCCGGCTCGAGTCGGCGAGCGACTCGCTCAGAGCGCTCGCCGTCCGGCTCGACCGACTTGCCGAACAGGCCGAATCGCAGGTGCTCGGCACCCGGTGAGCGTCTTCGTCGGCTTCGATCCGGAACGGCTCGCACAGCTTCGTCAGGCCATGGTCGCTGCGTCCGTCCACCTCAGGGCGGTGGCGGCGCGCCATCAGGACGACCTCGAGCTCGGTGACACCGCACGAGTGCTCTCGGACGTTCGGCGCCTGCTCGACTCGACCTGGATCCCGATCATCGGACGAATCCTCACCAGCCAGGCGATCTCCGGCTACCGCCCCATCGATGCCGGTGCGGTCCCGGCACCCTGGTCGCGTCAACCGGACCCGTTGGGCCCACGCGCCGACCGCCGCGAGGCAGCGGCGATCGCAGCCGACAGTGCGTGGGACCGTGTCGATCTCGAGCGCCTGGTCGAGGCGCTCGCACGCATCGCCCGTGATCCCGACGCGGTCACGGCCTTCCGAGTGGCCATGTCGCGCGACGACTGGATCGCCCTGATCGACCGGGTGGGGCACGAGTACCTGACCGCCGCCCATCTCTCCGTCGAGGATGCGGGCAACCGCGAGCTCCGCCGCCGGATGATCGCTGCGGACGAGGCCGCCGCACTCCTCGCCCTGCTGCTGCGCGGCCAGCACACCGGACACCTCCCATGGCGACCGGAACTGCTCCATCAGGTCGAGCCCTTCGCCGCGGCGCTCGTCGTCCGCCACCTCGATCTCGATGCGTCGACGCTCGCCGACACCGCGGACCGGCTGCTGCTGCGCTGGTACCAAGGCCGACCCGACGGAGACCGATTCGCGGACGGACATCGATCGGGGCCCAACACCGGCGACCTGCTCGTGCCCCTGTTGATCGCCGAGCCAGCTGCGGCCACGGCCTTCCTGCAGCAGGCCAGCCACCATCCAGGCATCGTGTTCATGAGCGCCCAGGATCAGCGACTGGTGCGCGCGTTGCTGGTGGTCGGCACGGCACCGCCTCGAGTTGGTCCGAGCACGGCGGGCACGATCCTGCCTGCGCTGCTCAGGTGGTCGGGCGAGGCACGTCGACGGGCGATGCCCCACGACGGCGGCACCCCCGACGGCGCCGCGTACCTCGCCGAGGCGTCGGCGCCGTGGTTGCTGTACTTCGGGCGCCGGGCGAGCGAATGGGGTTGGAGCGGGCCAGAGGCCGACCGGGCGTTGCGAGATCTCATCGACGACGAGCGGGCGATGGAGCAGCTGACTTCAGCAATGGCCGGTTGGCGCCGATCGTTGACGACGACCCCGCTGACCGACCGCGAGGGACGGGTCGACCTCGAGACCCTGCTCGATCTGTCGACCATGTTCGCCCAGCTCCAACTGGCGTTTCGCGACGAGGAGATCGACGACGACGCCGCCGGACGGTTCTGGCTCGAGGTGACGCTGTTCACCGGGACCCTGGTCGCATCGGCGGCCATGTCGGGCGGGTTCCTCGCGTCGGTCGGGACCGACCTGGCGCTGACGGTGGCGAGCGCCACGGGCGCCGCAGCGCTCGGACGATTCGGGGTGGCGACCTCGGCCGAGCGGTCCCAACGTCAAGCCGCCGCCAGGTTCGGCTCACGGAGCGCCGATGTGGCCGTGATCGCTGTGGTGAGCGCCGTGGGTCAACTGATCGACGACGGCCGATTGCCAGTGCACACGCTCGACCGGCTTCGGCTGCCGGCCGCCACCGAGGCCGAGTGCACGTCGACCGTCGTCGCCGATCGCCTCGCCGCCTTCGTCTCGTCGCTCGAACCGCTCACCGACGCAACCACCTTCAACGCACTGACCGCAGTGATGACTGCGTTCGTCAATCCGTCGTCGGCGCGCCAGGCCTGCAGGTGACCGACGGTCCGGTCGTCAGCGGCTCACGGAACCGGGATCGTCGTGCGCAACAGCACCGTGCTACCCGCTGTCACCTCGACCACGAGGTCGAGTCGCCATTGCCCGGTGTACGGGAAGGTGATCACGCCGGTGTAGTGGTTCGATCCGATGAGGGTCAACTCGACCGGAGCGGCCGGGATGTCCCGCTCGGGCAGAGCCACCCGCGCCGTGGCAGCGACGATCGGCGTGAGGCTCCCGCCGGGAGGTGTGAGCACGACGTGCACCTCGTTGGTGCCGACTCGGCCAGGGGTGACCGTCACGTCGGCGAGCACCCCGGCTTCGGTGATCGCCGTGTTGAACACCTGCGACTTGGCCACTGCGACGGGCGGCAGATCGAGCATGGCCGCCGTCACGCCCAGCACGAGCAGGCCGACCACTGCCTCGGCTGCGACGGTCCGCCGCAACGAGGCAGCACCCGATGCCCTGAGGAGCCACCGCGACACGCCACCGAGCGCCACGAGCACGGCGACGATCGAGACCTTCACCAGGAGGCGGCGACCCCAGTCGGTCTCGGTGATCGCATCGAGGCCGCCAGCCAGTTCGATGGCCTGCAGCGTTCCGGTGACGACGATGACCGGGACGGCCACCGTGGCGATGGTCGAGAATCGCCGCACCACGGCCTCACCCTCGGTGTCGCGGAACCATGCCCGCCCACCCAGCGTGAACAGCACCAGCCCACCGAGCCACACCACGACGAAACCGAAGTGCACGCCGTCGAGCACTTGCCACAGGGCCGCCGGTGTCGCCGCCGACGGGTGACCCGCAGCGGGGAACGTCATGACGAGCCCGATGGAGACCGCCACTGCCGCCGATTGCCACCACGACGACGATCGACGACGAGCGGTGGCGAGCACGGCGACGGACAACGCCGACAGCACCAGCCGCACGAGCAGGAACCGGCCCGTGCGCGTGGAGGCCACCTTGCCCCAGGCATCCGCCGAGAACGCGTCGCCGAGCGATCCTCCGACCGCCGCCGCGGCATACAGCCCGTAGGCGGCGAGCGCTGCCATCACCGTGAGGACGGCGCCGGTGACCACCAGTCGCCGGGATGCCGACGATGCGTCGAGTTGCGACGGTGCCAACGCGGCGAACATCCCGGCACCGACGAACAAGACCATGCCGACGAAGGCGACGAATCGAGCGATGTCGGTCAACAGGCCCACGGTCGGGTCGCCGGCTGCATCACCGCTCACCCGGTCGAGGAGACCTGCGCCATCGCCGGTCGAGGTGCCGACCTGAAAACTGAATGCCCCGTCGATCACATGACCGTCGAGCGAGGTGACGCGCCAGACCACGGCATAGGTCCCGTCGTCGAGTTCGGGAACCGGGGCGCTGACGATCGAACCGTCACCGCCGACCGCCACCGCCTCGCCGACCTCGATGCGCTCGGCGGTGTCATCGAAGAGATCGATCGATGCGAGCGTCGACTCGATCGGCTCGTCGAAGTCGAGCACGATCGTGTCGGGTCCCTCGGCCAGGACCGAACTCGCAGCGGGGATGCTGTTGTCGAGCCCCGCATGCGCCCCGGCGAAGCCGGGGAACGCGATCAGCACCCCGAGCGTCGCGACGACCAGCGCAGCGGCGCGTCTCACAGGATGCCTGCCGGTTCGAGTCCATCGATCACGCCGCGGCCGAGGAGCCAGGCGAGCCGTGCACGTGGCTCGGCAGCGAGCGCCTGGGCCGGGAGACTGGTCAACCCCATCGGCCGCCGCGCCGCCCACAGCATCTCGGCGCGGATGAGCTCGAGACGCACGTACTCGGCCGGCCACTCGGCCATCGTGTACCCGAGACCGAGATCGGCATGGTGGACGTTGACCTCGCGCCAGCGGATGAACGGCAGGTCGCGGATCGGCCGCATTCCTGCGAAGGCCCGTCCCTCGCCCTGCCACGCAGCGCCGCCCACCGTTGCCCAGCACTGCTCGAGGGCGTAGATGGATGTGCGCACGTCGCGGACCAACTCGCGGGCACTCCGACGCGACCCGGCCTCGATGTCACCGTTGCGCTGCTCGACACCGCCCGGGTACTGGTCGGCCACCTCGCCGCGGTCGGCTGCCTCGGTGAGGTGCACGAAGCTGTCGGCGTTGCGGGCGATGTGGGCGAGCACGTGGCCCACGCTCCAACCGGGCAGTCCCGAAGGGGCGCCGACGGCACCGTCGAGCGTCCCGTCCTCGAGGAGTTGATCGAGGTGGGCCAAGAGTCGCTGGTGTGCTGCTGCACACCCCTCCACGTCGCGGTCCAGTTGCCGTCCGTCGTCGTCGGCTGTCATCGGCACGAACGCTACCCGCGGCGACGTCAGTCGACGGAGGTGCGGCGCGGCACGACGACGACCGTGCCGTCGGTCTCGTGGTGGACGGTCACGCTCACCCCGTAGAACTCGCTGAGTGTCTCGGTTCGCAACACCTGCGACGCCGAACCACTGGCCACGACGTGACCGCGGTGGAGCAGCGTCAGCCGATCGGCATACAGCCCGGCGAGCGTGAGGTCGTGCATGGCGCTCACCACGGTCAAGCCGTGCTCTCGGCGAAGACGATCGACCAGCTCGAGGGCCTGCTGCTGGTGACCGATGTCGAGTGCGCTGGTCGGTTCGTCGAGGAGCAGGATGGGCGCCTCCTGGGCGAGCGCCCGGCCGATGACGAGACGTTGACGCTCGCCCCCGCTCATGGTCCCGATGGGCCGACCGGCGAGGTCGTGCATGTCGAGTCGTTCGAGCACGCTCGCGACCATCGCGCGGTCGTGAGCCGACTCGGCGCCGAAGTACGAGATGTACGGGTTGCGACCGAGCAGCACGTACTCGGCGCCGGTCATGTCGGCAGGCATCTCGGGCGTCTGCGGGACATACGCCACCAGTTCGGCGCGGCGTCTCGCCGAACGGATCGACAGCGGTGAACCGTCGACCTCGATGGAACCGCTGTGCTGCACGAGTCCGGCAACAGAACGCAGGATCGACGACTTGCCCGCCCCGTTCGGGCCGATCAGGCACAGCCACTCCCCCGGCCGGACGGTGTCGGTGAAGGCGGCCAGCGCGTCTCGCTTGCCGTACCGAACCCCGACCTGTCGGAATGCCAGCGAACTCATGCCGGCCTCCGGGTGCGCAGCACCAGCAGGAAGAACGGCGCTCCGAGGAACGCCGTCACCACACCGATCGGGGTCTCGGCGGGATCCTGGAGGACCCGGCCGGGAATGTCGGCGAGGATGAGGAACGCGGCGCCGATCACCACGCTGAGGGGCAGCAGCAGACGGTACGACGCACCGGCGACCAACCGCACCATGTGCGGGACGACGATCCCGACGAACCCGATGAGCCCGCTGACGCTGACCACCGCGGCCGTGCCCATCGTGGCCGCGACCACCACGGCGAGTCTCACCCGCTGCACCTGTGTACCGAGCGCCGCCGCCTCGTCGTCGCCCACGCGCAGCACGTCGAGATGACGTCGGTGCATGATCAGCACGACCGAACTGACGATCACGTAGGGCACGACGAGCGTGACGTCACCCCAGGTGGCGGTGCTGAGGCGGCCGAGGATCCAGCCGTAGACCTCGCGGATCACGTCGTTGTTGCGCTGCAGGACGAAGGTCTGCACGGCAGTGGCCAGCGAGGTCACCGCCACGCCCGCCAGCACGAGCGTCACTCCACTGCGCGCCGCCCCGAACGATGCACCGACGAGATAGGTGCACAGCACGGCGAGGAGGCCACCCACGAAGGCAGCGAGCGGGAGCGGATCGACGACCCAGCCCGACGTGGCCGAGCGGCCGACCGCGAACACGATGGTCGCACCGAGCCCTGCGCCGGCGGCGACCCCGAGGAGATAGGGGTCGACGAGCGGGTTGCGGAACACGCCCTGGTAGCTCGCACCGGCGAGCGAGAGCATGGCCCCGACGATGCCCGCCAGCACCACACGCGGGAGACGGACGTTCCAGATGATGTTCCACTCGGCACTGCCCCAGTTGCCGGCCGGGCCGATCATCACACCCAGCACCAGCGCGCCGGCCAGCACCGCGATCGCCGCCGGCAGCCACAGGCGCGACCGGCTCGGCATCAAGAACCAGCCGTTGCCGCGACGGCATCCGAGACCGCGGCGACGAACTCGACGATGCGCGGACCCCAGCGGGAGGCGATGTCGTCATCGATCGCGATGATGTTGCCGTCGACGACCGCCGTGATGGTCTCCCACCCGGGCCGGGCTGCGACGCTCTCGGCGGACTCGCCGCAGCACTTGGTGTCGGCGAGGAAGATCAGGTGCGGACTCTGGCTCACCAGGAACTCGGCGCTCAACTGCGGGTAGTCGGTCGTGCCCTCGGTCGTGTCAGCGATGTTCTGCAACCCGAACAGGCCGTAGACCTGACCGATGAAGGTGTTCGACGTCACCGTGAACAGCGTCGGGTCGAGCTCGTGGTAGTAGCGGAGGGGTACGTCTCGCTCGGCGGCAGCGACCGCCGCCTCGATCTCGGCCCGCATGTCGGTGACCAACGCAGTCGCCTCGGCACTGCGGCCGGTCGCCGCACCCAGTTCCTCGATCTGCACGTAGATGTCGTCGAAGCTGGTCGGCGCTGCACCGACCCAGTCGTCGATGCCGATGCCGTCGAGTTGCGCCCCCAGGTCGGTCGTGCCGTCATGGAGGACCAGGTCGGGTTCGTACGCGGCGATCGCCTCGATGTTCGGGGTGTAGCCGGACAGGTCGGTCTGCACGGCCAGCGCCGCCTCGGGGAAGTTGCTCTGGTCGTCGACGGCGACGACCAGGTCACCCGCGCCGATCGCGAAGATCATCTCGGTGGCACTCGGCGACAGGCTGACGATCCGCAGATCGAGCGCCGGAGCGTTGGGCGAAGCGGGCTCGGTGGCCGGCGGTTCGCTGACAGACGGTTCGGAACCCGACGGTTCGCCAGCTGTCGAGACGGGAGCGCTCGTCTCGGCGTCTGCCTCGGCCACCGGCTCGCCTCCTCCGCCGCAGGCCGAGAGCCCGAGGACGAGTACTGCGGCACAGCCGACGGCACGCTGGATGGATCGGAACATGGAAATCCTCCGGGTTCTGGAGGACATCCGTCCTCCGGACGGGAGGACAAGTGAAGGTTCGACCCGGAGTTGCCTCCGGTGCGGCCCGCCCTTGCCTCGAGGGTTGGTTGTCGCGCCCCTGGCAGGCGACCGGACTTGTCGTGACGGCTCGAGAGCCGCACGCTTCACCGTTGCGGGACAGTGCCGGGATCTCACCGGACTTCGCTGGTTCAGGGCAGACCGACCATAGCGCACGACACGTACACTCCCAAGCCCATGAGTGCGGACCCGCAACCCGACCAGCCCCCGGTGGACGATCCTCGTCCCGACGGACTTCGACGTGCCACCTCGCTGCTCCTCGTCAACACGGGTGACGGCAAGGGCAAGAGCTCTGCCGCCTTCGGGGTGATGCTGCGTTCGTTGGCCCGCGGCTGGAAGGTGGCCGTCGTGCAGTTCGTCAAGAGCGGCGACTGGTCGGTCGGCGAAGAGACGATGGGGCGCCGACTCGGCGTCGACTGGCACAACGAAGGTGACGGGTTCACCTGGGACTCGAGCGATCTCGAGCACGACCGGGCGCTTGCTCGGGCCGGATGGGAGCGAGCGGCGGCGATCATCGATGCCGGCCAGCACGAACTCGTCGTGCTCGACGAGTTGACCTACCTGATGAACTGGGGATGGATCGACGGCGACTCGGTCGTGCGGACGCTCGTCGAGCGTCCTGCCCATGTGAACGTGATCGTCACCGGGCGAGATGCCCCGGCCCGGCTGATCGACATCGCCGACACCGTCACCGACATGCGCAACGTCAAACACGCCTACGAGAGCGGGATCGCCGCCAAACGGGGTGTGGATTACTGATGATCACGCTGCTGGCCCCATGATCACGCTGCTGCTCGGCGGCGCGCGCAGCGGCAAGAGCACCCTTGCCGTCGAGATGGGCCTCCGGCACGGGGGCCCGGTCGTGTTCGTCGCCACCGCCGAGCCCTTCGACGACGACCTCCGGGAACGGATCGAGCGGCACCGGGACGAACGTCCGGGCTGGCCGACCGTCGAGGCCCCCGTCGACCTCGCCTCGGCGGTTGCCGACGCTCCGCCCGATGCGCTGGTGATCGTCGACTGTCTGACGGTCTGGTTGGGCAACCTGTTCCATCACGTCCCCTCGGTCGACGATCGAGCCGTTCACACTGCGTCGCTCGTCGACGCGCT
The DNA here is from genome assembly GCA_039796935.1 of Actinomycetota bacterium. Lineage (GTDB taxonomy): Bacteria > Actinomycetota > Acidimicrobiia > Acidimicrobiales > Ilumatobacteraceae > VFMC01. The sequence goes on from JBDKIV010000267.1 coordinate 10,188, forward strand.
GAACCGTCGCAGTGCCACCACCGTCGTCGTGTCGAACGAAGTGGGCCTCGGCCTGCACCCCGACTCGCCGATCGGACGCGAGTACCGCGACGAACTCGGACGTCTCAACCAACGCGTCGCAGCCGCGTCCGAGCGCGTCCTGTTGCTCGTCGCGGGTCGCGCCCTCGCGCTCGCCGACCCCTGGACCCTGCTGGAGGACCGACCATGACCTGGCTCACGAGTGCCCTCACCACCGTCCCCGGCGGAGACGTCGATGCCGCAGACTCGGTCCGCGCGCGAGCCGCCGACATCCTGCGCCCTGCGGGTGCTCTGGCCCGACTCGACGAGGTCGCTGCCTGGGTGGCCGAGTGGCAGGCGACATCGACCCCGGCCGTGCGTCGGCCTGCCGCCTTGATCTTCGCAGCAGACCATGGTGTGGCAGCAGCGGGCGTGAGCGCCTACCCGACCGACGTGACGGCAGCGATGCTGGCGGCCTACCGCTCGGGACGATCGACCATCAGCGCCTTCGCGCGGATCGCCGGGGCATCGGTCGACGCGATCGACGTGGGCGTCGGGCTGCCGACAGGTGACATCCGCATCGAGCCGGCTCTGTCGGTCGAGCGCTTCGACGAGGTCGTCGAGGTGGCGCGGCGTGCTGTCGATGCACTCGACGCCGACCTGCTGGTGCTGGGCGAGATGGGGATCGGCAACACCACGGCGGCAGCTGCCGTAGCTGCCGCGCTGCTCGGCGAGTCGGGGGATGTCGAGGCATGGGTCGGCCGGGGCACCGGCGTCGACGTCGACGGGATGCGGCGCAAACAGGATGCGGTCGCGGCTGCCGTCGCGCGGGTGGCCGACGTGACGGATCCTCTCGAGGTGCTCCGTCACGTGGGCGGCGCAGAGATGGTGGCGATCGCTGCCGCCGTGGTCGCGGCACGACATCGCCGTCTGCCGGTGGTGCTCGACGGCTACGTCGTCACCGCCTCTGCCCTGCCACTGGTGGGCGCTCGCGGTGATGCACTCGACCACTGCCTCATCGGCCACTGCTCTGCAGAACCCGGCCATCGCCGTGTGATCGACCGTCTGGGTCGCACCACACTGCTCGACCTCGGGATGCGCCTCGGTGAGGGATCGGGGGCGATGGCCGCCGTTCCGCTGATCGCCATGGCATGTGCGGGAGTCGTCGACGTCCCGACGTTCTCGGAGTGGTTCGGTTGAGCGGTCTGCCCCCGTTCGGTGCGCTCGCGGCGTTGCAGTTCCTGACTCGCGTGCCCATCCGTCTCAGCCGTGCGCCGTCGATGCCGGGAATCGTCGTCTGGTTCCCGGTGGCCGGTGCCGCCATCGGCATGGCCGTCGGCGGTGCAGCCGCCGGGGCATGGCATCTCGTGCCGCCGCTGGTCGCCGGGGCGTTGGCGGTGACGGTCGGACTCTTGGTGACCGGGGCCTTCCACGAGGACGGGCTCGGCGACATCGCCGACGCGTTCGGCGGCGGGTACACACTCGAGCGGCGGCTCGAGATCCTGAAGGACTCTCGTCACGGCACGTACGGCGTCGCGGCCATGTGCGCATCGATCGTCGTCCGTGTCGTCTCGCTCGGATCGCTCCCGGGCCCGGCAGTCATGTTCGCGGCGGCCGTGGCCGCTCACGTGATGGCGCGCACGGCGGCCGTCTGGCTGATGGCGGCCGCTCCGCTGGCGACGCACAGAGGCCTGGGGGCCGACTACGGACAGTCGACCACGCCACGACGAGCGATCACGGCAGGTGTCCTCGGCGCAGCGATCACGTGCGCCGTGTTCACCCTGTTCGCCGACGCCTGGTGGACACTCCCGGTCGCGCTCACTGCTGCCGGTTCGGTCGCGCTCACCGGTGCGCTGGCGGTGCGAAAGATCCAGGGGATCAGCGGCGACGTGCTGGGAGCTGCAGAACAGGTGGCCGAAGCTGCCATCCTGGTCGTCGTGAGCGGGCTGGCGATCAGCTAGCGCCGCCCGCCATCCGCTCGACGATCGCCCGGAGCAGCGACGACGAGGTCGCCATGTTGAGTCGGACGTGGCCCGCCCCCTGCGGACCGAAGTCGGGACCCGGGTTGAGTTCGACGCCGCGACCGCGGAACACCTCGTGCGGGTCGTCCCCGAGGTCGGCGCTTCGGCAGTCGAGCCATGCCAGATACGTCGCGTCGGGGATCCGGTAGCGAACGGCCGGCAGGTGCTCGGCGAGCAACTCCGACAGCAGGAGCCGATTCCGGTCGAGGTGGGCCACGACCGCATCGAGCCACGAATCGGCTTCGGTCCATGCGGCGATCGTGGCGTCGGCAGCGATCACGTTGAGCGCACCGAGCAGATGGTTGGGCAGTTCGGCGATCGCCCGACGGAGGTGGTCGGGTCCGATGTGCGCCACCGCATGACGGAGCCCTGCGATGTTGAACGCCTTCGACGCAGAGTGGACCGTGACCGTTCGCGCCGCGACGTCGCTGCCGAGCGCGGCGATCGGCAGGTGGCGGGCTGGCGCGTAGGTGAGATCGGCGTGGATCTCGTCGGAGATGACGAGCAGGTCGAAACGCTCGGCGATGGCAGCCAGTCGCTCGAGTTCGGGACGGTCGAAGCGATGCCCGGTCGGATTGTGCGGGTGGCAGAGCAACAGCACCGACGCCGGTTCAGCGGTGAGCCGCTGCTCGAGCCGCTCGTAGTCGAACGACACACCGTCGGCAGCGACCACGGCAGGCACATCGACGAGGCGGCGGCCCATGTCGTCGATCGCCTGCCACAGGGGCGGATACGCGGGCATGTGCAGCACGACTCCGTCGCCCGGACGGCTCGCGAGGTGCAGCGCCAACTGGACGGCCTGCACCACATCACAGGTCTCTCGCACCTCGCCGCCCGGAACCTCCCAGCCGTAGCGGGCGCGGGCACGGTCGACGAAGACATCGACTGCCGGGCTGCCGAACCCGGTGCCCTTCCAGTCGGGGTATCCGAGGTCGGCCATGTCCGCCGCCCGACGGATCGCATCGAGAACGGCCGGTGCCGGCGGCATGTCCATGTCGGCCACCCAGGCAGCCAGACGCGGGGCATGCCGGTGCCATTTCGAACTGCGTTTCGAGCGCAACCACCCGAGGTCGATCCGGTCGAACCCGAACGGATCGGATGTCATGTCAGTGGCCGACGAACTCTGCGATGCGGCGGATGCCTTCTTCCATGTCGGCATCGGCCATCGCGAACGAGAACCGCGCGTACCCGGGCGTGCCGAAGGCTTCACCCGGCACGAACGCGACCTTGGCCTCGCCGAGGATCGTGTCGGCAAGCTCGAGCGTCGTGTGCGAGACCGTCCCGTTCGGTCCGAGCGGTCGACGCAGCAGACCGGTGACGTTCGGGTAGCAGTAGAACGCCCCCTGGGGTTCGATCGCCGTCACACCCGGGATCTCGTTGAGCATCCGGTGCATGGTGGCGGCCCGCCGGGCGAACGCCGCTCGCATCATGGCCACGGCACTCAGGTCGCCGCTGACGGCTTCGAGCGCCGCGATCTGGGCGACGTTCGTGACGTTCGACGTCGAGTGCGACTGGAAGTTGACGGCCGCCTTCATCACGTCGCTCGGTCCGATCATCCAGCCGACGCGCCAGCCGGTCATCGCATAGGTCTTGGCGACGCCGTTCACGATGACGCACTGATCGGCCAGTTCGGGAACGACCGTCGGCATCGACACGAACCGGCTGTCGCCGTAGACGAGGTGTTCGTAGATCTCGTCGGTCAGCACCCAGACGCCCTTGTCGACGGCCCAGCGCCCGATCGCCTCGACCTCGTCCGGGGTGTAGATCGCTCCGCTCGGGTTGTCGGGGCTGACGAACAGCAGCACCTTGGTGCGAGGCGTCAGCGCAGCGTCGAGCTGCTCGACGGTCACACGGAATCCGGTGCTCTCGTCGGTCTGCACGACGACCGGAACCCCGCCGGCCAGGGTGATCGCCTCGGGATAGGTGGTCCAGTACGGAGCCGGGCAGATGACCTCGTCGCCCGGATCGCAGAGCGCAGCGAATGCCGTGAACACCGCGTGCTTGCCGCCGTTGGTGACGAGTACCTGCGACGCGGTGCACGCGAAGCCGCTGTCGCGCAGCGTCTTCGCGGCGATCGCTTCGCGCAGTTCGGGCAACCCGGCCGCCGGCGTGTACTTGTGGTTCTTCGGATCACGGCAGGCGCGCACCGCGGCCTCGACGATGTTGTCGGGCGTCGGGAAGTCGGGTTCGCCAGCCCCGAAGCCGATGACGTTCTCGCCCTGTGCCTTCAAGGCCTTGGCCTTGGCGTCGACGGCGAGGGTGGCGGATTCGGCAATGGCGGCGAGGCGTGCGGACGTGCGGTTCACGCTGGTCGATCCTACGAGCACGACCACCCGGCGAGGGGTGCCATTTGCAGGCAAACCCGCCAGACTTGGCCCCGTGCCGATCGCCCCCTCCGCCATCGAGATCCCCCAGCGCCTGCTCCCCACCGACGGCCGGTTCGGCTGCGGCCCGTCGAAGGTCCGGCCAGAGCAGGCCCTCGCCCTCGCCCGGGCCAACCAGAACCTGCTCGGCACCTCGCACCGTCAGGCTCCGGTGAAGCAGCTCGTCGGCTCGGTCCGAGCTCGTCTGGTCGAGCTGTTCGGCCTGCCGGACGGTTGGGAGATCCTCCTCGGCAACGGCGGCTCCACCGTGTTCTGGGATGCGGCGACGTTCGGGCTGATCGACCAGCGCAGCGCGCATGCCGTCTTCGGAGAGTTCTCGTCGAAGTTCGCCGAGGCGGCCACGGCCGCACCGCACCTCGACGAGGCGATCGTGGTGCGCGCCGAGCCGGGCGACCACCCGTCGCTCGACGACGTGCCCGGTGCCGACGTGTACGCCCTCACCCACAACGAGACGTCCACGGGTGTGGCGATGGAGCTCCGCCGTCCATCGGCCGCCGGTGACGCCCTGGTCGTGGTCGATGCCACGTCGGCGGCCGGCGGTCTGCTGTTCAGCCCGAGCGAGGTCGACGTCTACTACTTCGCCCCGCAGAAGTGCTTCGCCAGTGACGGCGGCCTGTGGCTCGCCGCATGCTCCCCCGCCGCCCTCGACCGGATCCGGTCGATCAGCGCCGCGAAACGCTGGGTGCCGGCATCGCTCGACCTCAAGATCGCGCTCGACAACAGCGTCGCTGACCAGACCTACAACACACCGGCGATCGGCACGCTGGTCCTGCTGAACGAGCAGCTCGGCTGGATGCTCGACAACGGTGGCTTGGCCTGGTGCCATGCGCGCTGCCTCGAGTCGGCCTCCACGCTGTACTCGTGGGCCGAATCGCGACCCTGGGCCTCTCCGTTCGTGACCGATCCCGCCAAGCGGTCGGCCGTGGTCGGCACGATCGACATCGATGGCGTGTCGGCCAACGACATCTGCACGGCGCTCCGGGCGAACGGCATCGTCGACACCGACAGCTACCGCAAACTGGGCCGCAACCAGTTGCGAGTCGGCATGTTCCCCGCGGTCGAGCCCACCGACGTGGCCCGCCTGACGGAGTGCATCGACACCGTGGTCGACCTGCTCCGGGCATGAACGTCGAGCAGGCGCTCACCACGAGTTTCGACGAACTGCAGCCGCTGCATTCGCCGATCATGGTGGTCGCTCTGCGTGGCTGGTTCGATGTCGCCGAAGTGGCCACGGATGCGCTCGAGCGTCTGGTCGCCGACCGCGTGGCGCCGGTCATCGCATCGATCGATCCCGACCCGTTCTTCGACTTCACCCAGGAGCGCCCCGAGGTCGAACTCGGCGAGACCGATCGACTGCAAATCCGGTGGCCCACCAATCAGTTCCGTCTCGTCCGGTTTCCGGGGCGGGCACACGACCTCGTCCTGCTCGCCGGCGTCGAGCCACACCTGCGGTATGCCTCGTTCGCCGATTGCGTCATCGAGGTGGCGACTCGACTTCGTTGCGACGTGGTGGTCACCGTCGGCGCAGCCGCCGAGGCAGTCCCCCACACCCGGATCCCGATGGTGGTGGGCAGCAGCACCAACGACGGTCTCGTGCGGGCACTCGGGCTCGGACGGCCCCAGTACCAGGGCATCACCGGCCTCGTCGGCGTGCTGCAGGAACGCCTCGACCGGCGCGGCGTCCCGGCCGTGTCGTTGCGAGTCGGCGTGCCGCACTACCTCGGCAACGCCAAGCACCCGAAGTCGTCGGCGGCGTTGCTGAAACATCTCGAGCACGTGCTCGACGTGCCGACCGGTCACGCGATGCTGACCGACGAGATCGAGCGGTGGCAGGCACTCCACGACGAGGCCGTCGACGAGGACATGCAGGCAGCGGCCTACCTGCGCATGCTCGAGGCCGACTATGACCGCCGGGCCGAGGCCGCTATTGCGTCGGCCGACGACCTGGCCGCCGAGTTCGAACGGTTCCTGCGCGAGCAGCGGCCCGACGACGACTGAGCGCCGCCGGACCACCGTCCGGGCCAAGAGAGCCGGGTCAGGCGAAACGGGTCAGGCGATCGCGGCGAATCCCTGCTCGAGGTCGGCGAGGATGTCGGCGATCGACTCGAGGCCGACCGACAGGCGCACCAGGCCGGGGTGGACACCCGAGCTGAGCTGCTCGTCGCCGGTGAGCTGGCTGTGCGTGGTGCTGGCCGGGTGGATGACGAGGCTGCGGACGTCACCGATGTTGGCGACATGGCTGTGCAGTTGCAGTGCCTCGACGAACTTCTGACCGGCCTCGCGGCCACCCTTGATGATGAACGCCAGCACGCTGCCGTACCCCTTGCCACCGAAGTACTCGTTGGCGCGGGCATGCCACGGGCTCGACGCCAGACCGGCGTACGACACGGACTCCACCTCGGGCCTGGCGGCGAGGAACTCGGCCACCTGCTGTGCGTTCGACCAGTGGCGCTCCATGCGCAGGCTCAGCGTCTCGAGGCCCTGGAGGAGCATGAACGCGTTGAACGGGGAGATCGCCGAGCCGAGGTCGCGCAACATCTGCACACGCGCCTTGATGATGTACGAACCGGCGCCGAGTGCGGGCCAGTAGGCCAGGCCGTGGTAGCTCGGGTCGGGCTCGGTGAAGTTGGGGAACCGACCGCTCGCCCCGAAGTCGAACGTGCCACCGTCGATGATGGCGCCGCCGATCGAGGTGCCGTGCCCGCCGATGAACTTGGTGAGGCTGTGCACCACGATGTCGGCGCCCCATTCGATGGGACGGACCAGGTACGGCGTCGGCACGGTGTTGTCGACGATCAACGGGATGCCGTGGTCGTGGGCGACGGTGCTGACGCCCTTGATGTCGAACACGTCGTTGCGCGGGTTGGCGAGCACCTCGCCGTAGAACGCCTTGGTGTTGGGGCGGATGGCGGCACGCCACTGCTCGAGATCGTGCGGGTCGTCGACGAAGGTGACCTCGATACCCATCTTGGGAAGGGTGTAGTGGAGCAGGTTGTAGGTTCCGCCATACAGCGACGGGCTGGCTACCAGATGATCGCCGGCTTCGGCGAGCGTGAGGATGGCGAGCGTCTCGGCTGCCTGACCCGAACTGACGACGAGGGCGCCCGGCAGACCGACCGCCGTCGTGACGGCACCCTCGAGGTTCGCGATCCTCGCCTCGAGTGCTCCCTGGGTCGGGTTCATGATGCGGGTGTAGATGTTGCCGATCTCGGCGAGGGCGAAGAGGTTCTGCGCATGTGCGGCGTCGCGGAACTCGTAGCTCGTCGTCTGGTAGATCGGTACGGCGCGCGCCCCGGTGGTCGGATCGGGCTCTCCCCCGATGTGGATCTGGCGCGTCTCGAAACCCCACTGGTTGCTCATGGGGTCCGACTGTACAGGGACGATTCCCGACCAGACAAGTCGGATTTAGGAGCGGGCGCCCGGAGCCAACAGAGAGCGGACCACCGGAAGCAGCGACTGCTCGGCGATCACGGTGAGCGCGCCCAGCTCGGGGTGCGACCCGTCGCTGCGGATCGAGCCGTGCGCTGCCTCGTACGCGACGAGCGCATCGGCATAGGGCAGCACGCTGATCTCGTCGTGGCGGTCGTCCCAACGACGGATCTGCGAGTTCCACGCCTCGAGTCGCCAGGGC
>JBDKIV010000268.1:0-8081 GCA_039796935.1 Actinomycetota bacterium
TGCCGGGCAGGGTGGCGTCGATGTGGGACCCGACGTCGACACGGCGGCACTCGTCGGCGCGGTCACCGTCACCGGTGGGGCAGCCGTGGTGGGGACTGCCGTGGACACGGTCGTGCGGACCGGACCCAGCGTCGTCGAGGCCTCGGTATCGGAGGGATACGTCTCGGTCGACGGTTCGGTCGGCGCCGACCCGTCGTCGCCGTCGCCGGCGCACGCCCCGAACAGTGCGGCTGCCGCAATCGTTGCGGTCGCGACACGTCGGTGCAGCGCCGTCGCGCGGCGATGGTTCGATCTGGCCATCCGAGCGTTCATGGCCCGGTGGTACCCAGGTCATGTGCAGCGGTACCGGGTTCGGTCCCGTTCTCGGTGATCTCGGGGGAGGACCTGCGCTCGAGGTCGGCCCAGTGCATCAGTTGCATCACGGCCACCGTCGGGATGACGAACGAAGCGGCGACGGCAGCGATGAGGTTGACCACGTCGAAGGACAGGTCGGTCACCAGCAGTGCCACGATGCCGACGCTCACGGGCACGAACTGTGACCACACGACCGAGGTGAGGGTGATGGCGCCCGACCGTATCCGCCGACCCTGCGTCAGTTCGGCACTCCTGCGAAGGGGCCTACGGCACTCGATCGCAGCGGGAAGGGCCACTGCCCAGCGCGCCAACAGGAAGACGGCGATGGGGAACCCGATCACCGACACGAGCAGGAGCGCGATCGACGGCGGGAGCAGTATGGCGATCAGCACCGCACGCCAGGCCGTTCGCAGGTCACCGAACAGGTCTCGGAGGCTGCACCCGCCGGAGGTCGCCAGTCGGCGTGCCGCCAGCATCGACAGCACGGTGACGGCGGCGGCGGTCGGCACCGTCGTCACCGATCCGATCAGCAGTGCCACCACGGCGCCCCAGATGCTGCGACGGTCGGCGACATCTGCAACATCACCCACTTCGGTCGTCGACAGGAGCAGTCCTTGGAGCGCCACCGCAGCAAGACCGCCGACGATCAGGAGTGCTCCAATGGGGACGAACAGGCGATACCGACTGCGTACCACCGTGAATGCCGAGGTCAGCATCTGTCCGGCACGGCGTCGCACGAGCAGCGGTGCGGTGACGCTCGGCCGCCAGCGCGTGCGTCGAGCCAGCAGCACGATGCCGCAGAGCACGATGCCTGCGACGATCCCGACAGCAGCCGGCCGATCGAGGAGACCGAACAGCACCACCGAGGCGCCGCGCGCCGCGGCGCAGAACGCATCAGTGACGGTGCTGCCCCCGTCCGGGAGGTTCGCTGCGCCCCGGCGGCCCTGCGTCTCCATCCATGTCAGCGGCGATGACCATTGCAGCTTGGTGATCGGTCCGGTCGGACCATTGTTGAACGAGGGACGACGCTCGCCCCAGTGGCCGGTGTACTCGGCCCAGCGCGGGAGCGCGCCGTCACGGAGGATCTCGACATCGGGCTCGATCTCGTACGACGGACGACGCGTGTCGTCGCACCCGAACCCGCTCTGGGCGCTCTTGCCGAACCACCGATCACTGCTGAAGTACGACGCATGGCTCCCGGCGGCGACGTACACGACAGGCCGAACGCCGTCGACCGTCTCGAGTACGTCGTCACGCCACTCCGAGATCTCGCCGCCCTCGTGCTGGGCGTACATCGCGCGCTCTGGCGCCGAGTCGAGTGCCTCCTCGGCCGTACTCGCCGCGAAGACCAGTTGGACCATTTCCCAGTCGCCCTCGTGGCGGTCGTTCCAGTCGTTGTAGAGATAGAAGAACCAGTACTGCACCACCAGTTCACCTGGCCGGCCCGGCTCGCTCACCACCCGGCCGTACATCGTCGGCTCGCTCTGCAAGGCATCGAACAACTGCTCGTACCGACAACCGGGCCGGAGCGCATCACCTGGGAGGTCGAGGAACCAGGAATCGGCTGCACCGCTCGGTAGGTCGGATTCGACCGGCTCGTCGATCGTCGAGTCCGGGCCACGGAGCACGAAACCCTCGCGACCGAACAGTGCATCGGGTCGCATCGGCTGGTAGGGCTCTCCCTTCCCGCAGGGTTCAGGCTGCTCGACGAGGCGGAGCAGGGGAGCGTGCCGAGCGAGCAGCACCTCGACCGCCGTGTCGTGAGCACTCGTACTGTCGTCGCCAGCAGCGGCAGCACTCGGACACAGCACGGCCAGCAGGCAGACTGCGACGGCCAGCACGGTCGTGGTGAGACGCTCGGCGCGCCCGTCGACACGAATCCGACCGTGGTGTGTCCGAGTGGGAGTCGGGGGATGGGTGTCAGCCGGTGTCGACATCGCTGCCGACTGTACGCCGTCGGCGCTGGTCGCTCGGCCCCCACCTGTCGCAGACATCTGACATAACGATGATTATGGGCGACATGCTCCAACCGTCCGAACCAGCTCGAGAGCCGTCACGTCGACGGCTCGATTCGGCGAGCTGCGAACGGCGCCGCAGCATCGAGCAGCCAGCGCAGCGCTTCGAGCGTTTCCTGGGCGCTCATCGGGTGCTCGAGGTCTCGCTGCGTATCGACGACGGCGCAGTGCAGCACGTACAGATCATCGTGCAACGCGTCGAGTTCGGCCCTGGTCATGACCAGTTCGTCATCACGCAGCGCAAGTTCCCGAGCCCGCTGTCGCGACACCCAGTCCCACTGGCGGCACCGCTGCGAACAGAACTCCCGCGGGCGGCCGGGGCCACGACGCGGCGCGAGAACCGTCCGACACCACCGACACCTCGGCACCTGCGACCCATGGTGGGATTCCGTCATGACGAAATGCTACCGAAGTGGCCGAGCCGGTCCGGGCCACGCAGCAACGTCGACTGCCCGACCGAGGGCCGGAGTGCTGCCATCATGACTCCATGGTCGGTGGCCTCACGTTCGTCATCCATGTCCGGCCCGGAGCATCCCGGGTCGGTGTCGACGGCGAGTTCGACGGAGTACTCGCGATCCGGGTGACTGCTCCACCGAGCGAGGGTCGGGCCAACACCGAGGTGGTCGACGTGCTGGCGCAGGCGCTCGGTGTCCGGCGAACCGACGTGCACGTCGTCAGCGGAGCGCGCTCACGCCGAAAAATCGTTCACGTGGACGGCGCTCCGAACGAGCTCGACGAGCGGCTGCGTCAGCTGATGGACCACGGACGCGCCTGAACGTTCCGACACGCCCGGCAGGCCCAGCGTCAGTGCTCCATGCCGAAGCGGGCATCGAGCCCTTCTGCCATCTGTTGCAACGGTTCGGCCGGCAGCGGCGGAAGCATCACGCGGGTGACGCCGAGTTCGGCGAGTCGCTCGACGCGGGTGCACAGTTCGTCGAAGGTGCGTCCTCCCCCGCCTGCGGTCAGCTCGATCTCACCGGGATCGCGTCCGAGGAGTTCACACTCGGCGCGCATGGTGTCGAACGCGGCCGCGAGATCGGTCAACGATCCGCTGCCGGGGAAGAAGCCGTCGCCGATCCGAGCTGCACGGCGGGCCGCCGGGGCCGTGTGTCCGCCGACGACGATCGGCACGGTGCCGTTGGTCGGGCGCGGACGGCTGATGCAGTTGTCGAACGAGACGTAGGTGTTGTGCACCGACGCCTTGTCCTCGGTCCACAGCGCCCTCATTGCTTCGACGTAGTCGTCGTGTCGGCGACCGCGGTCGGCAAAGGGCACGCCCAGCGCGGCGAACTCCTCGGCGAGCCACCCGACGCCCACACCGAGGATCATGCGGCCGCCGCTGAGCGAATCGAGCGTTGCGATCTCCTTGGCGGTGACGAGTGGATTGCGCTGCGGGACGATGAGGATCCCCGTACCGAGCTTGATCCGTTCGGTCGCTGCGGCGACGAATGCGAGCCAGATCAACGGGTCGGGAAGGTCGAACTCCTCCGCTCCCCCGGCCATCTTCCCCGATGCGTCGTAGGGGTACTTCGACTCGTAACCGCTCGGCACCACGACGTGCTCGACGGTCCACAGCGACTCGAAGCCGGCCGACTCCGCTGCGGTCGCCACCTGGCGAGCTCCGGCGGCGCTGGCGCCGAGACCGGTGTTGGCAAACATCACTCCGAATTTCATGGGCGCACGCTAGTGGGCGACGAGCGGGCGGAGCGTCATGCTGGCCCCGCTCGGCGTGCACGACCGCACCGGTTCAGCGATCGGTCAGCGAGTGCTGCCAGACGGCTTCGAGCCGATCGAGTCGCTCGGTGGCGGCTGCACGCAACTGATCGGCCACGGCGATGGCGAGCACGTTGAACAAGGCGAGGGTTCCGACATGGCTGTCGAACGGACCACCCGCTGCTGCGGACACCACAAAGGTCCGGTCGGCGAGACTGGACAAGGGCGAGAGCAGGCTGTCCGTGACCGCAACGGTCCAGATCCCGGCCGCTCGGGCGGCGGTGGCTGCTTCGACGAGCCATCGTTCGTACCGGCGAAGGTCGAGCACGAGCAGGACGTCGGTCGCTCGAAGCAGGGCGATCTCGCGTGTGACCGCGACGTCGTTGCCGTCGATGAGGGCCACATCGTCACGCAACGCCGTGAGGTCACCGACGAGCTGCAGCGACACGCCGCGCGACGCATCTCCCGAGAGGACACGAACTCGTCGGTCGGCAGCCGCAAGATGATTTACGACATCGGCGAGCGTCGTCTCGTCGATGGCTCGCAGCGTCGAGACGACGTTGGCTTGCTCGAGCTGTGCCTGTCGCCCGACGAAATCCGTTGCCATCGGCTCACGAATGCGCTCGGCAGCCGGACGCAGTTGGCTGGCGAGGTCGTTCTGCACCGAGGCCTGCAGCGCCGTGAATCCGTCGAAACCCAGCTTCCCGGCGAGGCGCACCACCGTGGCCGCACCTGCCTGCGCCTGGCCGGCGAGATCGGCGACCGTGCCGAACGCAACGAGGTTCGGATGCTCGAGCACCACCTCGGCCACGCGGCGCTCGGCTGCGGTGAGTGTGGCTCCGAACTGCCCGATGCGCGCCTCGAACTCCACCGTTGCAGCGTAGTCCCGCGTGATCGGTCGACGGATGACGTGGTCGCTGCGTTCCATGGCGAGTACTGTTTGAAACATGCGTTCCACATCGGTCTCCGCACATCGGTCCCCCATCGTCGTTCGCCCCGTCGGCCCAGCCCTCGGTTGCCTGGCGCCGGCCGGCGCAGATCCCGGGTCGGCCGAGTTCGTGCGCGCCGCCGGCCACGCTGGTCGCACGCTCGACGCAGCGGTTCACGACGCGCTGATCGATTTCGGCGACCGAGCGGATCCGAGTGGTGCTCTGCTGTTGAAGAACATGCCGGTCGGCGCCCTGCCGGCGACACCGCCCACGCCCAACAGCGTCACGGGCAAGGACTCGACGAGCGAGTTCACGCTCTTGACGGTGGCACGACTGCTCGGCCAACCCGTCGGCTACGAACCCGAACATGGCGGAGACATCGTCCAGAACCTCGTGCCGGTGCGCGGAGCCGAGACCCGACAGGTGTCCACCTCGTCACGCGTCGACCTCGAGTTCCACACCGAGGCAGCGTTCCACCCCCATCGGCCCCGGTATCTGCTCTTGCTCTGCCTGCGCGGTGACACCGCTGCGGTGACCACGCTCTCGTCCATCCACGAAGTCCTCCCCCACATCCCGAGTTCGATCGTCGATGTGCTCTTCGAGGCACGGTTCCGAACCGCAGTCGACGAGAGTTACCTGCACGGACGTGACAACCTCCTCGGCGAACCGATGTCCGTGCTGTCGGGAGACCGGTGTCTTCCGTCGATGGTGTTCGACGCAGATCTGATGGTCGGCGTCGACCGCGAGGCGCAGCACGCGCTCGAGGTGCTGTCGAGGGCCGTGAGCGAGCACCAGACCGGCGTGTCGCTCGAGGCCGGCGATCTCCTCGTGGTCGACAACAGCGTCGCTGTGCACGGCCGCACGTCGTACACGCCTCGCTTCGACGGAACCGACCGTTGGCTGCAGCGGGCCTTCGTCGCCACCGACCTCTCCTCGAGCGCAGCCGAGCGTCGTGGACGGGTGATCGTCACGCGGTTCGGTCGGTAGCACGCAATCGGCGCGTCATACTGTGCCCATGGTCCAGCTTCCTCCCGCCCCGGCGTGCGCCTTCGCGAGCGACAATGCCGCAGGAGCTCATCCTCTGGTGCTCGAGGCACTGGCACACGCCAACTCGGGTCATGCATTGGCCTACGGCGCCGACCGTTGGACCGAGGCGTGCGAGGCGCAGTTCCGCGAGCTTTTCGGTCCGGCGTCGTCGTCGATGTTGGTCTGGAACGGGACCGGCGCCAACGTGTTGGCGCTCGCGGCGCTGATCCGGCCCGCCGACTGCGTCGTGTGCAGTGAGTGGGCCCACATCGCCGTCGACGAGACCGGCGCCCCCGAACGGATCCTCGGTGCGAAGCTGCTCACCCTGCCGAGCAGCGACGGAAAGCTCGTGCCCGAGCAGTTGGACCAGCTCCGACATCTCCAAGGCGTGCAGCACCATGCCCAGCCCGGCATCGTGTCGATCACCCAGAGCACCGAGTTGGGCTCGGTCTACACGGCCGACGACATCGCTGCGCTCTGCGACCGAGCGCACGCCATGGGCATGAAGGTGCATCTCGACGGCGCCCGGATCGCCAATGCCACAGCGGCGCTCGGCGGCACCGTGGACGTGCTTCGTTCCTTCACCGTCGATGCAGGTGTCGATGTGGTCAGCTTCGGCGCGACGAAGGCAGGTGCCGCGTTCGGTGAGGTCGTCGTCTTCCTCGATCCGGCGCTCGCCGAGCGTGCCGTCTACCTCCGCAAGCAGGTGACGCAACTGCCGTCCAAGATGCGGTTCGTGGCCGCGCAGATGTCCGCGCTCGTCGAAGACGACCTCTGGATCCGCCTCGCTCGTCACGCCAACGCCATGGCGCGTCGGCTGTACGACGCCACCGTTGGCCTACCGGGAGTACGCTACGACGCCCCACCGATGGTCAACAGTGTCTTCCCGATGCTCCCACCCGCCGTGATCGAGCCGCTCCGGGACTGGTGCTTTTTCTGGGATTGGGATCCGCCCCGCCACCAGGTGCGATGGATGACTGCCTGGGACACGACGGCCGACGACGTCGACCGGTTCGCCGCCGGTGTTGCGGCGGTGCTCGGCGAACTCCACCGAGATTCTTGCTGACTACAATTGACCGCCGCGGGCGCTGACGTTAGTGTGAAAAAGCACGGGGTCGACCCGCCGGAGCTCGTGGGGAGCCTCGGTATCTGGCGCCCTTGCTGTACAGGTTCGCAACGGACGAGGGGGTTCGATGGCCGCGGTAGAGACGCTGTTCCACCGGGAGCAGACCGATGACCGGTGGATGCGTGCGGCAGCGTGCAAGGGGCTGACGCACCTGTTCTTCCCCGCTCCGGCCGAGCGGCCACAGGCCCGTGAACGGCGCGAGGCGATGGCCAAGTCCGTGTGTTCATCGTGCATCGTCAACAGCACGTGCCGCGAGTTCGCCCGGACGAACCACGAGTACGGATTCTGGGGTGGCGAGAGCGAGGACGAGCGGCACGAGGCGGGATACCGGTTGATCGCCCCCATCGGAGTACGTGCTCGCGACGCCGTCTGATCGAACAGCCGCGGCGGTTCGAGCACATCGGCTCGGTTAGTCTCGGTCCATGGTCGGGGCGCACGCTCATCGCGATGCGGTGCACGCTGCCTGGGAGGCCTACGGAGATCCCCGCTCGATCCGTTCGCTCGACGAGGTCAGCGCCAACGTCTCGACCAACCGGGTCTATCGGGTACATCTGGACGACACGAGCACTTTCGTCTGCAAGGTCTCGTCGTATGGCTCCTACTTCCTGTTCGTCGAAGACCATGACCGTCTACAGCGATGCGCAGCGCTGCTCGATTCGACGCGCTTCGCCGGCATGCTGGCCGACGTCTGGACGCAGCGAGTCGCGGTGGACCCGCCGACCGTGGGGACCGGTCGAGCCGGGACGTCGAGCCGGATCTTCACGTGGTACGACCGATCGATGTGGGCGGTGTTCTACGACGACGTTCCGCGAGCGGAGTCGCTGCCTCGCGTGCTGAGCGTCGACATGGTCGAGAACCTGGGGCGTGAGATGGCCGAGTTCCATCTCGCCTGCACCGATCTCGCCCCGCAGATCCCGG
>JBDKIV010000269.1:0-9447 GCA_039796935.1 Actinomycetota bacterium
CGCATCTGCCGGCGCACGTACTCGCTCGGGCGCAGCTGCAGCGAGCGCACGCGGTCCTCGTGCCGGTGGAACGCTTCGAACGCGCTCTCCATCTGCCGCATCCAACTCGGGAGCCAGATGGCACCCTGTTCGATCACTCCGACCCGCAGCTGTGGGAACCGGTCGAACACCCCGTCGAAGAGCATCGTCGCCAACGTCTGCATGGGTGGGAACGGGATGGCCATGTAGTCGACCGAGCGGAAGTTCTCCTCGCCACCGTGGAAGTCGGGCGGAATGGGGAGCCCGTTGCGAAAGTACGCCGGATCGATGAGATCGCCGGTTCCGCCGACGTGGAACACCACGGGGATGCCTGCCTCTTCGGCCTGTGCCCACACCGGGTCGAGCGAGCGGTGGCTCGGCGAGTGCCCGGGCGGGCAGCTGCTGGCCACGAGCAGCGCAGACGCGCCGAGTTCGATCGCCTCGCGGGCCATCGCCGCCGATCGATCGAAATCGACCAGCGGCACGTAGCACGTCGGCAACAGCCGTGGATCGGCGCTGCAGAACTCGACCATTCCACGGTTGTGCGCCCGCGCCGCGCCGTAGGCGAGGTCGAGGTCGCCGCCGTGCTCCCAGTCGCGCAACCGTCGGTTGTGGAACGTGTTGAACATCAGCTGGCTCGAGAACCCGAGAAGGTCCAACGCCCGACCGCGGTCGTCGGCGAGGAACGACCCGGTCGCGGCAAAGTTCTTCCTCCCCATGATCTCGGCCGCCTCGTTCGAGCGGTACTCGTCCGAGCGGTGCCGGGCGATCAGCCGCTCGAACGCACGGTCGAGGTCGGCGAGCTGCTCGGCCGGGTCGCCCGTCTGGCGCAGTTCGTTGCCTCCCGACAACGCCAACGGCTCGATACGGTCGAGCAGCTCGGGACCCGCGTACTCGCGAAGCCAGTTCGGTGTCTCCATGATGTGCGCATCGGCATCGTGGACGACCCGCCCGAGTTGGTTGTAGCTCATGCCCAACGATGGCACACCTCGTGGCCCCGCCGACGCCGTCTACTCGGTCAGCTGTGGACCACCGGAGCGAGTGCGGTGACGAAGGGATACCCCTGCACCATGTCGAAGGTTCGTACACCCCAGGTGTAGACGCCGCGCAGGCTCGGGTAGACCGCGTTCACCCCCCGGTAGATGTCGACCATCGCGCTCACCGGCATGGTGTACCCCGCCGGCCAATCCCACGGTCCTGCCCAGAACCCGAGGACGAACTGATCGGGACGGATGCCGGTGTCGGCCATCCACGACCGCATGGTGTCGAGCACCCGCTGCGTGGTCGGCGTGAGGTCGTTGTAGAACTGGTAGCCGACGAAGCTGATGTCGCCGGTGCGCTGCAGATCGGCCACCAGCGCCTTGTACACCGACACGATGCCTTCGACGCCGAACGGCGCCACCGAGACGGTGAAGTTGCTGCCGTACGTGGCTCGCAGGTTGCGCGATGCCTGGGCGAGGCCGCTGGCCGAGATGCCGCCGGGCACGTCGAGTTCGAGGTCCCAGTCGATGCCGGTGAATCCGAACTCGTCGATCAGCGCCTTGGTGGTGACGAGAAAGCGATCGACCTGCGCCTGTGTGGTCAGGCCGGCTTGAGCACCCCCCGAACCGCCGATCGACAGGATCGTCGGCTTGCCCGCCGCTCGACGGGCGCGGTACTCGGCAGCCAGCGCCGCCCGGCTGACACCGTTGGAGGTGAACGTCGACACGCCTCCGTCGGAGGCAACGACACCGAACGAGTGGTACAGGAGGTCGTAACCCGGCGGCAGGGTGGACGGGAGTGCGAGCTGGTACGCCTCGAGGTAGCCGCCGACGAACTTGCCCGGCAGGGCAGCGATGCCGTTGACGAACCCGGGCGCGGGCAGCGTCGTCGTCGGAGCCGGTGCCGTCGTCGTCGGTGCCGTCGTCGTCGTCGGGGCAAGCGTCGTCGTCGGGGCAAGCGTCGTCGTCGGAGCCGGTGCCGTCGTCGCTGCGGCGAGGCCCACGGCATCGATGTCGAGCCAACCGACACCGTTGACGACGTGGAACACCCGGGCACTCACGGAACCGGCCGGTGGCGTGAAGCTCACGTCGATCGCCGTCCACGATGACGCGGCCGCCGGGCGAGTGATGTCGACGTAGCTGGCGGCACCGCTCGACGTGAGGTACTGCACGACGACGCTCGTCACGATGTTCGAGCGGTAGCGGCCGACGTATCTGAGCGGCGTACCAGCCGAGACCGGCACTGCGTCGTGGACCCACTTCGCGTCACCCGACGTGCGCGAACTGACCTGTACCTTCGCGTAGCGCGAGCCGTCTGCTGCCCCGCCGGTCGGGTACGAGAACGTCGCTCGCAGCGTGCCCCACGAGTTCGGGTTCCAACCCGCAGGTCGAGTGGCCGACGCCGCCGACTCGAACGAACCGTTGGCGATCATCGACGGAGCCGGCACCGTCGTGACCGGTGCAGTCGTGACCGGCGCCGTCGTGACCGGTGCCGTCGTGACCGGTGCCGTCGTGACCGGCGCCGTCGTGACCGGGGCCGACACCTCCTCGAGCGTGGTGTCGTCGGTGTCGAGTTGGCCGACCTGCGCCACGAGGTGGAACACGGTCACCGACACCGCACCCGACGGAGCGGTGAACGCTGCCTGCGCCCTCGTCCACGACGCCGACGCCGGGACGCTCGCGAGGAACTGGTACGAGGCGGCGCCCGAGGCCGTCCGGAACTCGGCCACCAGATCGGTGGAGACCGTGGCGCGGTACGAGTCGGCGAAGCGATAGGAGGTCCCACTGGTCACCGGCACCGGGGCAAAGACCCACTTGGCGTCTCCCGACGTCCGCGACGTCATGGTGACGCGCGTGAAGCGGGCGCCCGAACTCCCCCCGAACGATGGATAGCTGAACGTGGCGGTGTTGGTGCCCCATCGGCCCGTCGACCACGATTCGGGCACCGCCGGATTCGACGGGCTCGGCGTCTCGACGCCGCTGTTGGCGACAGCGACCGACGCCGCAGCGGTCGGGCTGCCGGCTCCGAGCGCGGGCACCACGCCAGCGGCGGCCCCGGCAAGTGTCAGCGCCGCTGCTGTGCGGCGAAGTGAGCGATGACGTGTCCGTTGCATCTCGATCTCCCGTGTTGATGGATGTCGAGAAGGTCATCGGCCTCGTCGGCGGTGGGCCGCAGAGTCGTACGCGTCTGTCCTGGCGGTCACCTGGACCACACGTGGGTGGTGACCCGACCGGCGCCGATGATGCGCACGCGCCACCGGCACCAGGTGCACGATCGAAGGAAAACTCCGTGTCCTGACACATCTTGTGACAGATGTATCGTGTGGGGATGAACGGTGACCAGGCCATGCGCGCCCACGCTGCAACCCTTCCCGCCCCGGTGTTCGAGGCCCCGGCCTGGGTCACCCCGCCGGCCCTGGCCGAGGCGACGGTCGCGATCGTCACGTCGGCTGCGCTGCACCCGGCCGGCGAACCCGGCTTCGGTGCCGTCGACACCGGATATCGCATCATCGATCGCGACCGCCGCGACCTGGTCCTCGGCCACTGGAGTCCCAACTTCGACCGGACCGGCGTGGCGGTCGACCTGAACGTCGTCTACCCGATCGACCGGCTCGAGGAGTTGGCAGAGCGTGGGATCATCGGCGCGGTGGCGCCGCGGCACATCTCGTTCGCCGGCAACCAGCCCGATGACGTCGCCACGATCCGGCTCGACTCGGGTCCGGCTGCCGCCGCAGCGCTACGCGCGGACGGCGTCGACGTGGTGCTGCTGACACCCGTTTGACCGCTGTGCACGCGCACCGTGAGTGTGCTCGCCCATGTGTTCGAAGCCGCCGGGATCGCGACGGTCGTCCTCAGTTCGGTTCGTGAGATGGCCGTCAAGACGGCGCCACCCCGAGCGCTCCACTGCGAGTTCCCGCTGGGTCGGCCGCTCGGCGTCCCCGGCGATGCGGCATTCCAACACGACGTGCTCGCTCGCGCCTTTGCCCTGCTCGACGCGACGAGTGGCCCCGTGCTCATCGATCACCCCGTCGAGATCGTCGCCTCGGACGTCGCGCTCGCGTGCTCGCTGCCGCCCCGCTTCGATCCCGACGTGCCAGCGGCGGTCGACGAGTCACGTGGCCTCCGACGGGCGTACGACCGGACGCTCGCCGAGCGAGGCGTCTCGTCGGTCGGGCGGGCGATCGGCGCCGACGAGGTCCCCGCCGCGCTCGACGCCCTCCACAGGATCGCCCATGGCACGCCGTGGACCGAGTCGGGCCTGCCGGGCGGCAATCCGGTCGCCGTGTGCCACGACATCAGGACCTACTACGAGGAAGCAGCCTTGGCGTTGACCGACGGGCCGCCACCCGATGGCCGGGCTGTCGAGACCTGGTTCTTCGACGCGACCGAGGCGGGGTCGACCATGCTTGCGGCGCGGGTGGCGATGCGCGACGCCGGCGCCCCGTTCCCGCTGTGGTTCTACATGACGCCCGGCCAGCGCTGACGCCGGTCGGCGTCACTCGCCGGCCATCGCCCGCTGCTCAGCGGCCGAGCAGACGACCCAGCAGGGACCGTTTGCCCGTGGCTGATCTCGGCGATGTCGCCTTCGGCGAGGAACTGCCGCTCGAGCACTGGCAGCGCTGCGCTCGGGGCACGTCACCCAAGACCTGCTCGACGTGGGCGCCACATCCGGCCCACGAGGGTTTGTTGCACTTCTTGCACGTCACTCTGCGGCACATACCCCAGAGGGTATCAGATCATCGGGACTTCCAGGTACCGATGGGGGTGACGACGCGCGCGAGATGCACTATTCCGAGGATCTCTCAGCTTCGGTACCGTGCAGGTCGTGAACACTTCGACCGCCACCGTCACAGCCAGGCCTCCCCGCGGCTCCGACACCGCCCATTCCATCCTGGAACGGACCATCGAACTGATCGACGATTCCGGAGAGGCGGCGTTACGGATGCACGAGCTCTCGAGCGACGTCGGTGTGGCGGTCACCTCGATCTATCACTTCTTCGGCTGCCGCGAGGGCCTGCTCGAGGCGGCCCACGCCGAGCGGTACGCACGATGCCTCGACCGCGAGGTGTCCACCTTCACCGCGCCGGCGCGGCGGTGTCGAACGCGAGCAGAGTTCGAGTCGCTCGTGCGCAGCACCGTCGCACGGTGGGGATCGTCGCAGCATGCCCCGACACGGATGACACTCACGAGCGCGCTCGGCGCTGCGCACGGCCGGCCGCGTCTCGCCACGGCGATCGCCGTCACCCACGAGCGCCATGTCGCCGTGCTCGGCGAGACGCTCCGCCGCCCGCAAGAGCGCGGGTGGATCTCGTCCACGATCGACCTCACCGCCTTCGCCGCCTGGTTCACCTCGATCATGCTGCAACGAGCGGCGCTCGACGTCGGGCCGGCATGCGCCGACCCGCAGCGCTGGAACGACATGTCCACGTCCGCAACGCTGAGCCTGCTGTTCGAGAAGCATCCACGCGCGACACTCGCGACGTGACGACAGGCGACCGGGGCAACGAGTGGCGGCGATGGGCGATGGAGCGGATCGATGCCGACGTACAGCGCTCGGCCGACACGCACCTGATCGCGTTGACGATCCCTGCCCTCGCCGAGGCGGGGATCGACCTCTACGTGAAGGACGAGTCGACACATCCGTCCGGCAGCCTCAAACACCGACTGGCTCGTTCGCTGTTCCTGTACGGGCTGTGCAACGGCTGGATCGACGAGGGGACGACCGTCGTCGAGGCCTCGAGCGGGTCGACCGCGGTGAGCGAGGCGTACTTCGCCCGGCTGCTCGGGCTGCCGTTCATCGCCGTCATGCCGGCATCGACGTCGCAGGAGAAGATCGCTCAGATCGAGTTCTACGGTGCCCGCTGCCATTTCGTCGAGCGCGCAGCAGACGTGTACGGAGCAGCCCGGCTGGTCGCCGATCGCACGGGCGGCCACTACCTCGACCAGTTCACGTTCGCCGAGCGCGCCACCGACTGGCGCGGCAACAACAACATCGCCGACAGCATGATCGAGCAGATGCGCCGCGAGCGTCACCCGGTCCCCACCTGGATCGTGGTGGGAGCCGGCACCGGCGGGACGAGCGCCACGATCGGCCGATATCTGCGCTACCACCAACTCGACACCCGTCTCTGCGTCGCCGATCCGGTCGGCTCGGTGTTCCACGACTTCTTCGAGTCGGGCGACGAGGGCGTCACCAGCACCGGCTCGATGATCGAAGGCATCGGTCGACCGCGGGTCGAACCGAGCTTCATCCGAACGGTCGTCGACCGGATGGTCACCGTGGCGAACGACGACTCGATCGCCGCCATGCACGCTCTCTCACACACCATCGGCCGACGTGTGGGCCCGTCGACGGGAACGAACTTCCACGCCGTTGTCCTGCTGGCCGACGAGATGCGCCGCCGGGGCGAGGCCGGCTCGATCCTCACGCTGCTCTGCGACGCCGGCGAGCGCTACCTCGACACGTACTACGAGCCGACATGGGTCGAGCAACACATCGGCGACATCCGACCTGCGGCCGACCGTCTCGCCGACCTGCTCGGACGACGCTGATCAGCCTGCGGGAGGGTCGCCGGGCAGCACCACGACAGGCCCGCTGACGCGGACCCCGACCTCGTCACCCGGTCGGGGCAGATCGACCCCCGACCAACGGGCCAGGAACGTCGACGACTCGTGACGCAGTCCGACCAGCGCATCGTGGCCGTGATAGGCGAGCGAGACGACACTGGCACGTCGCACCGACGCATCGTCACGGACGATCTGCTCGGGCCTCACGAGCGCAGTCACCCGACCGACGGGAACGGCGCCGCAGCCCGCGCTCGCGACGGCCACCAATGTCCCGAGCGAACACTCGACCAGGCCGTCTCGCACCTCGCCGGGCAGGACGACCACGTCGCCGACGAACCGGGCCGTGGCCACATCGACCGGCCGCCGATACAGCTCGGCCGGTGGCGCCGACTGGATGATCGTGCCGTCGCGCATCACCGCCACCTCGTCGGCCATCTCGAGCGCCTCGTCCTGATCGTGGGTGACGAGCATCGCCGTGGTCCTCGTCGACCGCAGCACGGAAGCCACCTCACTCCGGACCGACGAGCGCAGCGATGCGTCGAGCGCAGCGAACGGCTCGTCGAGCAACACCACGGACGGCTTCGGAGCGAGTGCTCTCGCCAGGGCGACGCGCTGTTGCTGCCCCCCCGACAGCTGGTCGGGACGGCGGCGCCCGAGGCCTGGGAGGCCGACCAACTCGAGCAGTTCGTCGACCCGAGCCGCAGCGGACGATCGGCCGAGGCCGCGCAGCCCGAACGCAACGTTGCCGGCCACGTCGAGGTGCGGGAACAACGCTCCCTCCTGGGGCACGATGCCGACCCGTCGTCGCTCTGGTGGTGTGTCGACACCGGGCCCGCTCACCACCTGACCCGAGAGCCGAATGGTCCCGGCGTCGGGACGCTCGAATCCGGCGATGCACCGCAGCAGCGTGGTCTTGCCGCAGCCTGACGGACCGAGGACGGCCACGAGTGAGCCTTCGGCGACGTCGAGATCGATGGCGCGCAGGGCATGGACAGGCGGCGATCCGGGGTACGTCTTGCCGAGCCCGCTGACAGAGATGGCACCCATCACCGGTCCAGTCTGGCCGCGGTGAGCACTGCGGTGGGAACTGCCGACACCAGCACGAGCGCGACGGCATACGGTGCGGCTGCCGCGTACGACGCAGCATCGGTGTGGCTCCACAACCGGGTGGCGAGCGTGTCCATCCCGATCGGCCTGAGCAACAGGGTGGCCGGCAGTTCCTTGGCGGCGGCGATGAAGACGAGCGCAGCCGCCGAGCCGATACCGGGGAGCGCCAGTCGGAGCGTCACCGACCTCCATGCGCCGGCTTGCGTGCGCCCGAGCGAGCGTGCCACGTCGTCGAGCACCGGCGACACGCGCGCCACCGAGTGATGCACCGCGCCGATGGCCAGCGTCAGGAACAGCACGAGATAGGCGAAGACGAGCAGCGGGGTCTCCTGGTACGCGGGGGCGGCGAACCGGATCCCGAAGAACACGAGCGACAGAGCCACCACCACTCCGGGGAGCGCGTGCCCGGCATAGGCCACGGTCGTGATCGAGTCGGCGAGCCGACCGGGGTGGCGAGCCGAGAGGATGCCGAGTGGGATCGCCACCGCGACCGTGATCGCCGCTGCGGCTGCAGCGACCCCGAACGTCGACCAGGCTGCACCGACGAGTTCGCCCCAGTCGATCGTCGACCGTCCCCGCTCGCTCCAGCGAACGAGGTTCCAGGCGGGCACTCCAAGACTCGCTCCGACGACCGCGACGACACCGAGGACCGCGGGTACCCGCCACGCACCGAGCCGGACCGGCACCATCCGTCTGGCCGAGCCGCCTCCCACCCGCGCCACGGAGGCGCGAGAACTGGTCCGCACCGCCATCGCGAGCGGCAGCAGGGTCACGACGACCAGGACACAACCGAGGATCGCCGCGGGGGTGCGGTCGAACGACGACCGGTACGAGGCGTAGATGGCCTTGGTGAGCGTCTCGTAGCGCATGATCGAGACCGCACCGAACTCGCTGACCGTGTAGAGCCCGACGAGCAGCGCCCCGCCGATGGCGGCGATCCGGATCTGGCGCAGGGTGACCGTGACGAACACCTCGGCCCGGCTGCGGCCGAGCGAACGGGCCACCTCTTCGAGTGCGGGGTCGGCGCCGCTCAGTGCCGACAGCACGGGGATGTACACGTACGGGTAGGAGATGGTCGTGAGGACCAGCACCGCCCCACCGAATCCGGCGAGGCCCGGCCGGAAGCCGATCCACGCCCAGGCAGCCACGTAGGACGGCATGGCGAGCGGTAGGGCCAGCACGACCCGCCACAGCTGTCGTCCCGGCAGATCGGTCCTCGACACCAGCCATGCGGCGCCGACGCCGACCACGAGCGACAGTGCCATCACCGTCACGGCGAGCACGATCGATCGACCGACGAGCTCGGCAGTACGCACTCTCCACACCGTCTCGACCACCACCGACCATCCCTGCTCGGTGGCGCGCACGACGAGATAGGCGATCGGCACGATGACGGCGAGACCCACCCCGACTGCGGCGACGAGCAGCGGTGCCGGGACGCGTCGAGACCGCGGACGCGACGCTGGAGCGCCACGGCCGCGGTCGGCCGACGGGAGCGATACGACGCTCAGCTCAAGAGCCCCACGTCAGCGAGTAGTTGCTGCGTCGCCTCGAGCGACTCGAGGTCGGACAGGTCGAGCCGAGGTCCTTCGAGGTCCTCGAGCGCCGGGACTCCCTCGGGATCGGCGACGCCGTCGACCAGCGGATACTCGTACACCTCGGTCGCGAAGTACGTCTGCCCGGCCGTCGACAGGAGGAACTTCACGAACTCGAGCGCCACGGGATCGTCCGCGGCACCGGCGAGCACGGCGACAGCGGTGGCGTTGACGAGCGC
>JBDKIV010000270.1:0-11874 GCA_039796935.1 Actinomycetota bacterium
CGTCGGATCGACCCATGCCGCCGCCTCGCGGATGGCGCGTTCGAAACTCGATGCACGCAGGACTTCGTGCACGCGCATCGTCAGTCGATCTCCTCGAGCGCCACACCGCGCAGCGCGTCGAACAGCGAGTAGGTGAAGAGTTGACCGTCGCCGCGAGAGCGGAACACGAGCACCGATTCGCCCAGCTCGAGCCGAGCGAGCGCCGGCACGGGCGCCTCGCCGAGGTACCAGCCGACCCGGCCGCTCGGGATCTCACGGTAGGCGGCGTGCTCGACCAGCTCGGCCCTGGTGGCCCAGGTGATGCGCGACGGCAGATGGGCAGGCAGGGCGTCGTTGCGGGGACGGAACGCGATGACCGGTGCGAGGCCGGGTTCTGGTGCGGGGTGATGTGCAGCCGTGGATGACACCTCGCCAGGATCGGCACATCGTCGGCGCTCGCCGCCCTGTCGCTGCGCCTTCCTCGCCTGGCGCGGTCGCGTCAGGATGCTCGACGGCTGCACGTGGTGCCGGCCGACCGGGCCGGCACCGTCGGCTTCAGCGCGGCGGCGTCCAGGCGCACGGCAGCCGCTTGATGCCGTGGATGAAGGAGCTCTGCAGGTAGGCGGGTTCGCCGATGATCGTCAGGTCGGGCACGCGACGCCGGATCTCGTCGAACACCACGCCGATCTCTCGACGGGCGAGGTTGGCGCCCAGGCAGAAGTGCGGGCCACCTGCCCCGAAGCCGGTCTGCTGCGGGGTGGGGTCTCGGCGGACCTCGAACGCATAGGGGTCGGCCCACTTGGTCTCGTCCCGATTGGCCGATGCGTACCAGAGCACGACCTTCTGGCCGGCCTCGATCTTCACACCCGAGAGCTCGGTGTCTTCGGTGGCGGTGCGGCGGAAGTGGATGACCGGCGTGGCGACACGGACGATCTCTTCCACGGCCGTCCTGGTCGTGCCGTCGAAGTCGTTCCACCAGATCTGGCGCTGGTCGGGGTTGTCGGTGAGCAGCTTCATGCCCCAGCTGATCGCGTTGCGGGTCGTCTCGTTGCCCGCGACGACGAGCAGGATGAAGAACGAGGCGAACTCTTGCGGGCTGAGCCGCTCGCCGTCGACCACTGCGTTCATCATGACGCTGGTGATGTCGTCGGTCGGGTTGTCGAGGCGGCTCTGGCCCAGTTCGGTGGCGTACTGGCCCATGCCGATCAGGGCACCCATCAGTCCGTCCATCGTGGTGACGTACTCGGGGTCACCGACACCGAGGATCATGTTGGTCCACTGGAAGATCTGCGGCTCGTCCGATGCGGGGATGCCCATCATCTCGCAGATGATCTGCAGCGGGACCGGCGCCGCCACTTCGCTGACGAAGTCGCACTCACCGTTGGGGAACTCCTCGAGCAGACGATCGATCGCAGCCTTGGCCTTCACCCGTACGTACTCTTCGACCTTGGCGACCTCTTTGGGGGTGAAGCCGCGCGACACGATCGACCGGAGCCGGAAGTGCTTGGGGTCGTCCATGTTGATCATCGAGCCGAGCGTCTCGAGCATGAACTCGGGCAGGTCGCCGATGTTGGACCCCTTGCCCGAGCAGAACAGTTGCGGGTTGCGGCTCGCGTGCCAGACGTCGTCGTAGCGGGTGAGGGCGAAGTAGCCCGGCCCTTGCTCGAAGGCATTGTCGAGCGGGACGGGCTCGGCGAAGAATCGGATCGGGTCTTCGGTGCGCAGCGTCCGGAAGGCCGCCTCGCGGTAGTCCTGTGGCGCCTGCCAGAACTCGGCTGACGACAGGTCGATCTCGGACAGCGGGACGTACAGATCAGGTGCGGGCATGGTGGCAGGCTAGCCACCGACGAGTTCCGCGAGCGCTCCGAGCCCGTCGTACACGTCGACGAACGAGGTGCCGAGCGGTGCCAGGCCCAGCCGGACGATGTCGGGCTCACGGAAGTCGGGCACGACGTTGCGCTGCGTCAGGGCCGCCACGAGCCTGCGTGCATCGGGGTGGACGACCGACACGTGCCCGCCGCGCCGCGTCGGTTCGCGCGGGGTGCACGTGTCGAGCCCGTACTGGTCGCAGAGCTCGATGGCGAAACCGGTGAGGGCCGAGGCCTTGTGCGCGATGGCATCGATGCCTGCTTCGGCGGTGAGCGAGATGCCGGCGCGTGCGCTGGTGAGCGCGAGGATCGACGGTGTCCCGATCAGCAACCGGCCGATGTCGGGTCGGGGCTGGTACCGGGGCCCCATCGCGAACTGGTCGTGCTGACCGAACCATCCCCAGATCGGCTGGCGGACCTGCCCCACCAGTTCGCTCGCGACGTAGCTGAAACCGGGCGACCCCGGCCCCCCGTTGAGGAACTTGTAGGTGCAGCCGACGGCCAACTGCACCCCGGCTCGGCGAAGGTCGACCTTCAGGACGCCGGCGGCATGCGACAGGTCCCACACGACGAGCGCACCGGCGGCATGGATCCGGGCCGTCTCGGCGGCGAGGTCGACCGCTTCGGCCGTCCGGTAGTCGACCGCCGAGCGGACGACGACGGCGACGTCGTCGAGGCGATCGGTCGTCGATCGGACGCGCCGCCCCGTTGCCTCGGCGACGCCGTCGACCACGTACCGATCGCTCGGGAAGTCACCCGTGTCGACGGCGAGGACGGACCGGTCGGGTCGCAGCGCGCAGGCTGCATGGACGAGTTGGTAGAGGTTGACCGAGGTCGAGTCGTGCACGACGACCTCGCCCGGCAGCGCCCCGATCACCGGCGCCAGTTCGTCGCCGACACGCTGCGGCAGCTCGACCCAGTGCTCCCACGACCGGATGAGGTCGGCCGCCCACTCCTGCTCGATGACGGCTCGCATCCGCTCGATGGTCCGCCGCGGCGCTCGACCGAGCGAGTTCCCGTCGAGGTACACGAGCGTCGGGTCCCCGACGACGAACTCGTCGCGCCACCGTGCGAGCGGGTCACTGGCGTCGAGCGCCTCGGCATCGGCACGGGTGAGGGACATGGGCACTCAGCCTGCCACCGTCACCGGTGCCGGTGGCGACATCGAGCGCTGTCTCAGACCGGGCGGCGAGAGACGAACACGCCCGACTCGTCCAACCGTGACAGCTCGTCGGTCGACAGACCGAGCAGCTCGCCGAACACCTCGTGGTTGTCCTCGCCGCGGTACCTCGGGTGGCCGCGCACCCCCACGTCGGCCGAGGCGAACCGCCATGGCGCGTTCGGGACCCGGATGGTGCCGCCGCCTCGGTCGTCGACCTCGGTGACGACCTGGCGATGCGCCGCCCAGTCGGTGTCGCACACCTCGCGCACCGAACGGATGACACCCATCGCCAGCCCGTTCGCTGCGAGCGCCGCTTCGAGTTGGTCGACGTCCGGCTGGCTCGCAGCCCACGAGCGCACGATCTCGAGCAGTTCACCGAAGTGGGAACGTCGCGCGGCGACGTCGACGAACCGAGGATCGTCGACGAGGTCGGTCCGCCCCGCCGCCGCCATGTACAGCTCGAACGCGCCGCGTTCGGCGAGGTTGCCCGAGACCACCACCGAGCGACCGTCGCCTGCGGTGAGCACCGGGTAGTCGCCCGGCCCGAAGCTACGGATCGTCGAGTCGGCCACCGGTTCGTCCCACAGCGAGTCGTAGGTGTGCTCGTTCACGTACAGCATCGTCTGCGCCATCGAGACATCGATGTGGTCACCGGCACCGGTTCGCTCGCGGGCGTACAGCGCGGCGACGATCGCCGTGGCGGTCTCCATGGCGGTGTAGACGTCTGCGTGGCTGAGCGGGTCGTTGGCGTACGCGCCTCCTCGGGCGTCCCCCTGGATCTTCGTGACGCCCGACTCTGCGCCGATCACGGGCGCGTAGGCACGACGGTGCACCCATGGCCCGGTCTGGCCGTAGCCGCTGATCGAGGCATACACGATCGTCGGGTTCCGGGCCGCCACGGCGTCGTAGCCGATCCCCATTCGTGCGGCGACGCCCGGCCGGAAGTTCTCGATCAGCACGTCGCAGTGGGCCGCCAGCCCGAGGAGCAACTCGACGGCCTCGGGGTGGCGCAGGTCGAGGCTCACGTTGCGCTTGCCGACGTTCTGCTGCACGAAGTACCCGGCGAGGCTGTTGACACGCGGCCACGCGAATCGGGTGAGGTCACCGTCGGGTGGTTCGACCTTGATCACGTCGGCGCCGAGATCACACAGCATGCGGGTGCAGTGCGGCCCGCTGAGGACGCGGGTCAGGTCGAGGACGCGAACTCCTGCGAGCGGCCCGGGACGTGACCCGTCGCTCATCGACCTGCGCCGACTCGGGCGCGGGCGCGCGTGAACTGCATGACACCGTCGTCGACCGGCGACGACCGGAACATCTTCTTGTCGCGCCCGTAGTTCTGCGGGTTGATCCACGGCTCGCGGTCGCCCTGCTTGGGGAAGCGGTCCATCACGCGCTGCATGTAACCGGCCGAGAAGTTCTCGATCCACGCACGGGCGGGCATCGAGGCGTCCGAGGGGCGCAGTCTGGGGGTGCACTGCACGGTGTCGGTGGCGCGCATGTGATTGAGCAGGCGGCAGACGTACGCGCTGATCAGGTCGGCCCGCAGCGTCCACGAGGCGTTGATGTACCCGAACGACGAGGCCATGTTGGGCACGTCCGAATAGGCGAATCCCTTGTAGGTCCATGTGTCGGCGAAGTCGATCGGCGTGCCGTCGACCACGAAGTCCATCTCGCCGAGGGTCACCAGGTTGAGACCGGTGGCCGTGACGATGATGTCGGCCTCGATGGTGTCGCCCGACTCGAGTTGGATGCCGCGCTCGTCGAACGAGCGGATGCGGTCGGTGACGACCGAGGCCTTGCCGCGTCGGATCGCCTGGAAGAGGTCTCCGTTGGGGACGAGGCACAGTCGCTGGTCCCACGGGTCGTAGCTCGGCGTGAAGTGCCGATCGACGTCGAAGTCGGGTCCGAGCTCTTTGCGGACACCGTCGAGCAGGACCTTGCGGACCTTGTCGGGATGCGTGCGCGTGCGGCGATAGATCATCTGCTGCATCGTGGTGTTCTTCCAACGCGTGACGGTGTACGCCAAGCGGTCGGGCAGGAGCGAGCGGAGGCGGTTGGCGAGCTTGTCGGTGTCGGGGCGTGCCACCACGTAGGTGGGCGATCGCTGCAGCATGGTGACGTGGGCGGCGCGCTCGGCCAGAGCGGGCACGAGGGTCATGGCCGTTGCACCCGAGCCGATCACCACCACTCGCTTGCCGGTCTCGTCGAGGTCGGCCGGCCAGTGCTGGGGGTGGACGACCTGGCCGGCGAAGCGCTCGCGCCCTTCGAACTCGGGCGTGTACCCCTCTCGATACGAGTAGTAGCCCGAACACATGAACAGGAAGTTGCAGGTGATCGTGACGGCCTCGCCGGTCTCGGCGCGCTGTGCGTGGACGGTCCAGCGGGCATCGTCGCTCGACCATTCGGCTCTGCGCACGAGGTGGCCGAATCGGATGTGGCGATCGATGCCGTGCTCGGCGACGGTCTCGCGCAGGTACGCCATGATCGACGGGCCGTCGGCGATGGACTTCTCGGCCGTCCAGGGCTTGAAGCGGTACCCGAGCGTGTGCATGTCGCTGTCGGAGCGGACCCCGGGATACCGGAAGAGGTCCCACGTGCCGCCGATGTCGGCGCGCCCCTCGAGGATCACGTAGCTGCGGTCGCGGCATTCGGTCTGCAGGTGATAGGCGGCACCGATGCCCGAGATCCCGGCACCGACGATCACGACATCGACATGTTCTGCGCTCATCCCGGCGACTGTAGGCGCTCATCCCGTCAGGAGTTCGCGCCGCAGCGACACGAGGGCCGGCGACGGGTCGCCGGCGGCCCACCGGTCGGCGTCGAGCGCCCGCTCGTAGTACGACCATTCGGTGCGCACGCCGGCGAGGTTGCCGCGTTCGGCATGGGCACGCATCCGCAGGCCGATGAGTTCCTCGTGGCCGGGCAACACCCCGAGTCCTCGTGCCGTTGCCGAGAACACACCGTCGGTGTCCCCGACGGCGAGGTGGTGCCGGGCGAGCTCGGCGGTCGCTGCCGTGGCGAGGATGACGAGTGATGACGTGATGCCCTCCGAGTCGGACCAGAGCAGGTCGGTGCCGGCCAACGGCATGCCGTCGACGAGCTCGACACCCGGGGCGAGCACGGCGATCGCAGGGCGATGGTCGAGCAGGCGCGATGCCTCGAGCCGAGCGCGCAGGAGATCGGCGTCGGTCACCACGAGCGGGTGCAGAGGGAGGCTCTCGGTGAGGGTCCTGCCGATCCACTCGTGACCGGACGGCGGCGTGACGGATCGGGCGAGCGCCCGGCGTGCGTCGCTGACGATGTTCGAGAACGTGCTGTCACGCACATCGGTCTGCCACATGGCGGTCCGGGCCGCCGTCCGCGTGGCACCGGCGCGGTGCTGGCTCAACCACAGCACCAGCTCGAGCGAACGTCCACGCTCGAAGCGCACGGGGTCTCCGGCGCGGGTGACGACACCGACCGGGCCGAGGATCCGCACGAGCAGCTCCCACGGCTGCTCGACGAAGGGAGGGGGCATGCTGCTCGAGCGTGGCGGGGCCATCCTTGGTACCTGCGGCAGCGGTTCGGACGAGCCGGCGATGAGGTCGCCGACCGCGGCGACTCGCTCGGCCGTGAGCCCGACCGGGACCAGTTCGATCCCGAACGGCTGCAGGATCCACGCGTGCGGGTGCGCCTCGAGTACTGCCGACGCACCGGCGACACGGTGGCACGTGACGACGCCGAGACCTCGTCCGGCTTCGGCGACCCTGACGAGGTCGCTGACGTCGTCGTCGTCGAGACGTTCGGCGCCGGAGACCACGACGACGGCGTCCCAGGTGTCGCCCCCTGCGCCGCGAGAGCGCAGTTCGCTCGTCCGCGCACCGGCACGAGCGGCGAGCGAGGGGCCCAGCAGGGTTGCGGCCGTGTCGAGCGCATCGTCGAAACGGTCCGCGCGGCGATGGCTGCGACCCGTCGCCTCGAGGCCCAGCTCGAGCTCGTGCGTGATGACGTCGACCGTCTCGCCGACCGGCGAGACGGTGAGCGACGCAGCGATCCCGCGGGCGATGTCGACCGTGGCGGCGAGCGGGCCGGTGAGGCAGAGCAAGCCGACCGACTCGAGGTCGATGAACACGTCGCCGTCGGGCGCCCGGCCGGCATCTCGGTCCGCCGGGTGACGATCGACGCGCTCGCCCGGCGACACCACGCCCAGGTGACACAGCGCCGGGCAGGGTTGGCCCGCCAGCCGGGCATCGTTCGCGAGTTCCTCGTCGCTGATGTCTGCGGAGAGGTGCCATCGATCGGCGGTTCGGGTCGGCGACCAGGGCCTGGTGGGTGCGGGGGCGGGTCGATCGAACACGACCGTGACGGCACCCACGTCGGACAGCACTACGACGCACACGTGGGCACCGCTGCCGACGAGTTGCCTTCCGGCCGATCGCAGGGCGAGGTCGAGCCGGAGCGCGCGGGCGACGGGGTCGAGCGAACCGAGGAGTCGTTCCGTGCGGATGCGCTCGAGCCCGGGCGCCGGGACGACGGTGTCGATCGTGGCGACTCGCAACTG
The DNA here is from genome assembly GCA_039796935.1 of Actinomycetota bacterium. Classification (GTDB taxonomy): domain Bacteria; phylum Actinomycetota; class Acidimicrobiia; order Acidimicrobiales; family Ilumatobacteraceae; genus VFMC01. Next base: position 7,550 of record JBDKIV010000270.1, read on the forward strand.
CTGGCGTCGCCGGATGCGGACGAGACCGAGGGCTCCGGCGCACAGCAGCAGTGCAGCGGCCAAGCTGCGGCTGAGCGGCGCCCCCGAGGGCGCCGTCGTCGGTGGCCCCCATGTGGCGGGTGGTGACGGGGCCGGCCCAGGGGCCGGCACAGGGGACGGTGATGGCGTGGACGTGGCGGGCGGTGACGGCGCATCGGTCCGGTGCTGCACCGTCCGAACCGCTTGCGCGGCTCGATCGGCACGGCGCTGCGGTTCGGCGAGCACCGGGATCTCGATGGTCCAGCCCGCCCCCAGCAACGATGGGTCGTCGAAGACCCTGCCGTCGTTCATCACCCGGCCGGCGTTGCGCTCGATGATCAGGTCGGCGACCTCGCGCACCCGGGTGCCGGTTGCCAGGGTGGTGGCGATCCCGAAGGTCGACTCGCCGTCGTCGACGGTGTAGGGCCTCCAGCGCAACGGTTGCGGCATCTGCACACCGTCGGGGAGTTCGATCGTCATCCCGTCGGGGAAGACGCCGCTGGTCCAGGTCGTCCCGTCAGGTGCCCGACGGCCCCGGTTGGCGGCGATGATCCGGTCGCGCAGGTTCGGGTCGCCCAACTTGGTCGCCACCGAGTACGGCGTCTCGCGGCCGTTCGACCGGAGCACGTCGGCGGCGGGTTCGACCGCTCGGCCCGTTCTGTCGGCTCCGTCGGCCCTGTCTGCCCTGTCTGCCCTGTCTGCCCTGTCTGCCCTGTCGACCCTGTCTGCCCTGTCGGCCGGTCGGGCGGCGTCGAGCCGGTGCATGATCATCGACCGCGGTTCGATCTGTTCGGCGACCGCTGCGTCGGCCACCGACGCACGGGCGCACGACGGCCCGAGCATCGGCACGAGCAGCGCCCCCGACGACATGAGCGCGGCCCGTACCAGGCGGCGGGCAACGCCCGACGGTGTCGGCAGCGGCGACGCCATGGGGGTCCGGTCGCGCGCGACGCGGCGGCGGGCGATCCGCCAGGTCTCGTCGAGCGCCGTCACGGCGAACCAGGCCCACAGCAACAGGAAGACCAGTGAGATCACCTGGAGAACGGCGTCGGTGTCGAGGCGGCCGGTCGAGAGCACCTCCGACAGCGATCGTCCGGGCAGGGTGTCGGTGAGCGTCAGGGCAACTGCCGGCACGCCGACCAGCAACCCCACGAGTGCGAGCGCGGCGAGCGAGCGCACCGCACGTTCGGGCAGGGCGACGGCACCGCGTGACGACGACCGGTCGGAGGGCCGTCGCGAGGGCACGCGCGAGGGCCGGGCAGTTGGTCGTGCTCGGGTCATGGCTCCCACACCACCGTCGCTGCGCCACTCGCGGTGACGGTCATCTCGGGTACGGCCAGCAGGACGAGGAACACCGACCGGCGCCGCTCGGTGACGGTGACGCGAACCTCGGGCCGGGCGCCCGTGCCACGCACCGTGACCGTGATGTCGCCACCGGCGATCCCCGCCCGCGCTGCGTGCGCGACAGCTGCCGCCCGGGCGCGGGCCGGGTCGAACGGAGCGAGCACGGGCTGGTCGGCCACTGCCCAGCGCGCCGCCGCTTCGGCGGTGGCCGCCGCGTGTCGACGTGCGGTCATCGCCCGGCCACCGTCGACCACCAGGGCGGCTCCGCCCAGGGTGACGGCAACGGTCAGGGCCAGAGCGATGCCGATGAGGCCCCGGTCGGGCGACGCTGCCGCGGTCATCGCTGGAACCGGTCGATCGGCTGCGTGTCCGACATGGTGATGCTGCGACTGGGGCCGACGCCGTCGATGCGGCAACTGACGGCAACGGTCACCGAGCCGCCCTGCCAGGTGCCGAGCGGCGAGGCGCTCCAGCGCATGGTCGTCGCCGGCGGGTCGACGCATCGACGCACGAGCGCCGAACGCGAGACGACCGCGATCGCCGTGGTGCGCGCCGACGTGCTGTCTGGCGCCAGTGACGCTGCCCTCGCCGCTGCCTGCGCGACCGCCCCCACTTCGACGCCCGCAGCGTGCAGCCGGCCGAGCGCGCCGATCGTCGCGACACCCGCAAGGACCGCGGCGAGCACCAACATCAACTCGACCGAAGCAACGGTCCCCCGGTCGTTCACTTCGGTGGTCACGGGCGGCAGCACCCTCGCCGCTCGTCGGGCTGCGACTGCGCCACCGCGGCGCGCAACTGCAGGGCCGAGCCGAGCACACCGGGGGTCGGCCCGCTGACTCCGATCGTGACGTCGTTTCGTTCGTCGTCGCGCTCGCAGGTGACCTGCGCGTCACCGGCCCAGCCGGCGGCGTGTCGGGCGAGTGCGGCGCGGGTGGTGGCGACCCCAGCGCTGCAGGACCCGTCGAAGGATGCCGCGATCCGGGCACCGTCGGCGGCTGCATCGTCGAACACCGTTCGCGCGTGCCAATGGGCGACTGCTTCGAACAGCACCAGCAGCGCGACGAGCAGCAAGATCGTGCCGGCCATCATGTCGATCGACATGTCGACCGACCCACGATCGTTCGATGCGGACGGCCTGTGGGTCATGGCCGCGGCGCCACGGGGTCGGGCACGCCTGCCTTTGCAGCGTTGAACACGCCGATGAAGAACGACGTGGCGGCGATCGCCACGGTGACGGCGACGGCGAGCCAGACCATGCGGGTCACGGCTTCGTCGAGGCCGCTCTCGTCGGCCCGTTCGTCCCAGGTGCGGCGCAGGCGGCAGCGCACCGAGCTGATGCTGCGCCGGCGAAGCGAGTCGACGCGAACGCTGAGGGGGAGGATGAGATGGTTCATGGTGGTCCTTCCGGGTGGTGGGAGTCGGCGTGCGGGGTGGCTGCCTCGGCAGGCGTCAAGACGCTCCGAATGCTTCGGAGATCCGGGACACGAGCGGGTAGGCGAGGAACACGAGGGTCGTGCAGACGAACGCGACCGTGGGGCCCGCGAGGTTGGCGTTGGCCCGGTCCGCGTCTCGTTCGAGGTCGGCGAGCACTCGTTCGCGCATCGCCCGGGCGAGCGTGGCGACCGTGTCGGAGATGGAGACACCCTGGGTGCCCTGACGCTCGATCGCCGTGGCGAGTTCGCAGAGCTCGCGCTGGCTCGTCCGTCGGCCGATCTCGTCGACGGCTTCCCACAGTGAGACCCCGCGCAGTGGTGCCGAGGCGATCTCGCTACGGAGCATCGCGAACATGGCGCTGTCACCGACGCCGAGCGCGAACTCGAGCGCGGATTCGACGCTCTGGTCGGTCGTCAACCCGACTGCGAGGAGTTGGACGACGTCGTTGGTGGTGCGGCGGAGCTCGCCATCGGCGTCTCGGACCTGCCGTCGGAGACTGCTCGCCACCGCCCAGACAGCACCCGCCGCGAAGACGGGCACGAGCGCCAGCATCCACGGTGTGCGGGGCATCACGCCGGCCAGTGCACCGACGACGACGAGCACGCCGGCGGCCGCCGACATCACGGTGGCCGCCGTGACGATTCGTGCGGCAGCCTCGGCCGAGGTCACGCCGATCAATGGCAGGCCGGTCGCGAGCCGGCGTTCGACCATGTGCGCCACGGCGTTCGAGATCGGCTCGGCGCCGGCGGGTCGGGGCGCTGGTTGCCCGAATCGGTCGAGGTCGCGGTGCAGGATCGCCCGCACCTGGGCGACGGTTCGCAGCCGCGGTCGCAGCGCCCGCACGCCGCACCACACGGCAAGTGACAGCAGGCCGGTGGCGAGCGCCGCCGCGCCGAGCGGTGTCGATGTCATGCCGTCACCTCGGCACCCTGGACGTCGATGTCGCCGGTCCCGGCGATGCGGTAGCGCTTGGGGGCCCGGAACCGGCAGAGGCTGCGCAGCCACAGCACGCACCCGGCCCAGAGCGCGAGCGGGACGACCAGGAAGACCTGCCCGGCCGGGGCGCTGTACGGGTCGAGCAGGTCGCCGGCGGCGACCGTCAGGTAGAGCACGAGTGCTGCCGCGATCACGATGAGGCGCTGCATCGACGATCGGTACACCGCCCGTGTGCGGTCGATTCGTTCTCGCGCCCGCACCTCGTCACGTGCTGCGGCGGCGAGCGCGCTCACGGTCGGGTGGAGTCGTCCTGCGCTGGCCGTGCCACCGACCACCAGGCGCAGGGCGGCGATGGCGCCGTCGGCGGTGGGGTGGGCGAGCTGGTCGGCGAGCTCGACGAGCGCATCTTCGACTCGGACACCCTGGCTTCGGCGGCGGAGGAACTCGACGAGGTGTTCGGCGATGGCGTCGGGGGGTCGGGCCGCCACACGGTCGAGCGCTTCCTCGACCCCGATCGACGATCCTCGCAGCGTGTCGCGCAGGTCGTCGAGCCAGGTGGCGATGGCCTCGAGACGGCGGCGGTCGGCTCGCGC
>JBDKIV010000271.1:0-3090 GCA_039796935.1 Actinomycetota bacterium
CTTCGAGCAGCGTGCCGTTGGCGGAGTTCTCGTCGATGAGTTCGACGATGTTCGAGACGTTGAGGCGCAGGTGACGCTTCGAGACCAGTGGATCGCTCAGGCGAACCTCACACCCGCGATCACGGCCGAGGAATGAGGTCCCGGCATCGAGGGGGAACTGCTTGCCAGCGTCCGGGCCATGGACCACGAAGACCGTTGCGACTGCCGAACGGCCGCTGTGCGCGCTCGACGTGTCGGCTGCGAGCGACACGACGTCACCGGAGCGGATACCGGCATCGCCCATCGAGAGCGCCGGGTTGACCACACGCCCGGGTGCTCCCGACGGGTTGAGCCGCAGCGTCATGGACGCACCCGCGGGTAGCGCCAGCCGCGCGCTCGGATGACTCGCCCGGAGTCGCTCCGCGCACGAGCCGACCGTCGCCGCAGAGTCGACCGACACCAGCACGTCGTGGTCCTCTCCGTTCGTCGACAGCGTCAGCTTGAGCTTCATCTCATCGCCTCACATCCACCACGAAGTGCTGCCCACCGAACAGCACCGTCCCGCCGGACGGGACCGGCGTGCACACGCCAGGTGCGCACTGCCTCGTCTGACCCCCGGCCTCGATCCAGGTGCCGTTGGTCGAGTGGCGGTCGATGACCCAGACCGTGCCGCTGTCGGCCCCGACCAACAGGTGGGTGCGCGACAGCGAGAGATCGTCGATACGGACCACCCGCGCACTCGGCCGTTGCGGATCAACCGATGGATCACGGCCGATCGCCAACTCCCCGTCGGCCAGCGAACGTGTGTCACCGTTGGAGAAGTGGACCACCGGAACCCCGTCGCCCACGGTCGGCGAGTCGGCGCGCGGTCGTAGCACCGTCGGTTCCGCGTCGGCGAACGGGGAAGTTTCGATCGTCGGCGGCAGCGTCCAGGAAGGGGCGGCGGCGATCGGTTGGGACGTCATCGCCCCGCCGGGTCGGTTCGGAGGTCCGGGCAGGGCGGTTTGACGAAGATCTGCGGGCAGGCTGGTCGGATTCGAGCGATGGCCATCGTGGTGAAGCCGACGGTGAAGGAACTCGAGCAGTGGAATCCAGATCGTTCCATGGAGATGAACCGAGACACCACCGCGCCGGTCGATCACGGAAAGGTCGAACGTCTCGACCGACGAGGTGAACAACGGACGGCGGCGAATGTGGGTGAATCGGAACGAGTTTCGCCCGGTGGCGATGGATCCGTACCCGGCGCGGTCCGCCTCGCGCAACACCGTCTCCGTGGCCTCGCCGACATCCATCCTTCGCGCAGGGAGCACCCACTCTCCTCGCATCGACCGTTTCACTGTCCCCACTTTCGGCGACACTAGGGACTCGCTCGCGGCCCCGAAATGGCCATCTCGACATGACCGATTCGACATGCCTGCCACGACATGTCGCCAGCAACATGTCCCCTGAAGCGTGACGGCCGATCGTCAGTGGAGCAGAATCCAGCCATGGCAGAGGCATTCGCCGAGTCAGCGGACCGTTGGTTGGCCCTGCTCGCCGGGCGGAACACATGGCAGGACCCCGAGTTCGGCGTCGACCCGGCCAGTCGTTCCCTCGCGCTCCTCCAGGCCACCTCGATCGCGACCGCGACGGCAACTGCGCTCGTCGTGTGGCGGCTACGGGCACCGCCTGACGGGTTCGTCTCCCTGTCCACCCTCGCTCTACTGGCAGCCGCATCGGCAGCGCTGGTCGGTCCGATCTGGACCGCCTGCGGCCGTATGGGCTTGTCGAGGTCGGCAGCCGCCAACCTGGCTCGACGATTGATCCTCGGGATGGCTCTCATCACGGGCACCTTCACGCTCGCACCGCAGTGGTGGGCGATCACCGGCTGGCCACTCGGCATCGCTCTCGGGTGCGACGCTGCGCTCACGGCCACCGCTATCGGCTGGTATCCGCGGCCGTTCGAGCGATGGCTGGCCATCCTCCTGTCGCCACTCCACCTCGGTGTGATCGGTGGCCTCCTCGGCACCTCACTGGCGCTGTCCGACACAGACATCCTGAGTGGCGCCGTGCCGATCTACGTGACGCTCCACGTCTGGCTCCTCACAGCGTGCGCCGCAGCCCACGTGAGCCAGAGCATTCTTGCCCGTCAGCGACACCTCGTGGCGGCCACGCGCGCCGAAACGGTCCGAGACGAACATCGCCGGAGGGCGCACTGGCTGCACGACGACATCTGCGCACAGCTGCGCCTCGTCACGTTGAGGGTGCAGAGCGAGAACCTCTCGACGACCGACGTGGTCTCCCTCCTCGACGACCTCGACTTCGCTCTCCGGTTGCGGCAACTCGACGAACTCATCGAGTCGGGTTCGGTCCGGCTCGCCGAACTGCTACAGCCATTCCTGCGCAACGCGCAGAACTACGGCGTCCATGTGGAGCGCGTCCCTTCCTACGATGTGGCTTCGACCGAGGTCGACCATCACACCGCCGACTTGTTTCGCCGCGCAGCAGCGATCCTCATGTCCAACGCCCTCAACGCGGGGGCGACGACGCTTGCCCTCGACGTCGCCGTGCACCCAGACCACATCGAACTCCTCGTGCTCGATGACGCCGGCGGATTCGATCCCAGCGAGCACTCCGTCGGCCGCGGCCTGTGGAGTCTGCGCCACGACCTCGGACCGGACAATCTCGGGATCGAGAAGCACGAGGGCGGCACCCGAGTCCGCGCCTCGATCCCGGTGACACCGATGAAGGAGCACTCATGGCCCACCTGATGCTGGTCGACGATGCGAGCGCTCTCGCTGAACTGTTCGCAATGGCGATCGAGACCAGACTCGGCCACAGTGTGACGGTCGTGGTCTCCCTCGCAGACGTGGGCGGGGCGTTACGGGACATCGAGAAGCTGGACCTCGCTGTCGTAGATCTGTCGTTCCCGCAAGAGAACGGCACCGGGATCGATGCACTCAGCGAGGTGCACCGAACTCGACCATCGACGCGCCTTGCAATCATCACCCAGGGCGACGAGTGGGTGGCCCAAGAGCTCCGCGATGCCTGGGAGCTTCTCCCGATCGCCACGGTCATCTCGAAGAGTGCGCCGATGAACTACCAGCTCGACGCAATCGAACGGGTTCTCAC
>JBDKIV010000272.1:0-2860 GCA_039796935.1 Actinomycetota bacterium
CTGTGCAGCCCCCATCACGACGATCGCATCGACGGGGCGAGCTTCGTCGCTCTGACCGGTCGAGTGGACCTGCCAGATCGTGATGCCGAGATAGCCGACCACGAGGACGCCAACGGCGACCACCACGCGGACCAGCCGACGCCATCTGCGACGGCGGGGTCGGACCACGATCGGCACACCGCCGACCGGTGTCCGGTCGTGCGGCGGAGCTGGCTCGGCCGTCACGTCCGGCCCGCTCGCGGCGTCCGACCAGGCGCTGCCGTCCGGCCGGCCCGCTGCCGACTCCGGCACCGTGTTCGACCAGAGCTCGTCGCTCACCCGACCTGCACGCCCTCGGGCAACCCCCTGAGCCGCCGCAGCACTTCCTCTCGCCCGAGGAGTTCGAGGGCCTCGAACAGCGGGGGGCCCACCATCCGGCCCGTGACGGCGACCCGGACCGGCGCCTGCGCCTTGCCGAGCTTCAAGCCGTATCGCTCGGCGACACGCTCGAACTCGCCCTTCAGGGTCTCGGTGGTCCACGCACAGTTCGAGTACGCCTCGATGGTGTCGGCGACCACCTGGGTGGCGCTCTCGACGGCGAGCGCTTTCGAGAGACTTGCCTCGTCGAACTGTGGCTCTGGCAGGAACATGAAATCGACGACACCCGCCGCCTCGGACAGTACCGACACACGGACCTGCACGAACTCGGCGAGCGACACGAAGACGTCCTGGTCCCAGCGAGCGTCCGGATGCGACCGACGCCACTGTTCGAGCCAGGGTTCGCACGCTGCGACGAACGCGTCGACGGGCATGGTCCGCACGTACTCGCCGTTGAACGCGGCCAGCTTCTTCAGATCGAAGAACGCCGGCGACAGCGACACGTCTTCGAGACGGAATGCGTCTTCGATGGTCGACCATGGAACGATCTCGGTGTCACCGGGTGACCAGCCGAGCGTCATCAAGTAGTTGACCATCGCCTCGGCCAGATAGCCCTCGTCGCGGTAACTCTCGAGCGCCACCTTGTCGCGTCGCTTCGAGATCTTCTTTCGCTGCTCGTTCACCAGCAGGGGCACATGACCCCACACCGGTGGCTCGTGACCGAGCGCCTCCCAGAGCATCTGCTGTTTGGGAGTGTTGGGCAGGTGCTCCTCGGCACGGATCACATGACTGATCCGCATCGACATGTCGTCGACCACGTTCGCGAGCAGGAACATCGGCGAGCCGTTACCGCGCAGCAGCACGAAGTCCTCGATCGTGCTGTTGTCGAACACCACCCTGCCACGCACGGCGTCGTCGACGACGGTCTGACCCTCGGGCACCCGGAACCGCAGCACCCGCCCGGGACCGGGGCCGAGGCCTCGGTCGCGCGAGTACCCGTCGTAGCCCTGGACCCCGGTGTCTTTCGAGCGCTGCTGGATCTGTTCGCTCGTGAGATCGCAGTAGTACGCAGCCCCCTCTGCGAACAGACGGTGTGCGGCGGCGACGTGTTGATCGGCGAACGAGCTCTGGAAGTAGGGGCCTTCGAAGGTCGGGTCGTCTGCATGGATCCCGATCCACGACAGCGCATCGATGATGCCCTGATTCCACTCGGGCCGGTTCCGCTCGGCGTCGGTGTCCTCGATCCGCAGCACGAAGACACCGCCCAAGCGCTTGGCGAGCGCCCAGTTGTACAGCGCTGTTCGAGCACCCCCGACATGGAAAAAACCCGTTGGAGATGGAGCGATGCGGAGTCGGGGGGCAGTCATGGCGCCGCCAACGCTAACGGCTTCGCGAAGCCTCGCTCCATCACCGGCCGTCGTGGGGTGACGACAGCACGACGTTGCGGAGCTGGCGAAGCGCAACGGTCAACGTGGTCAGCTCGAGGGCATCCGACCGGCGGAGCTCGGCCGCCAACCCTGCGGCCCTCGTCAGCGAACGTTCGTTACGGGCGGTCCACGCATCGACCGACCCGACGCCGAGCACATCCTCGGTCAGGTCCGCGAGGACCGCCAGAAGATCGTCACGTAGCGCAGACCGCGCCTGGGTCTGCCAGCGATCGCTGCGGGGCATCGAACCGATCGCGTCCCAGACCCACCCCGCGTCGACGACCTCGAACATCTCCCAGTACGTCCGGGCGACAGCAGCCACCGGCGCACCGGTCCGCCCTGCCAGACGGACGATGTCGAGAAAGGTGTGGACGACCGGCCACTGCGACGAGCGTTGCGCCAGACGCTCTGGGACTCCGGCGGCGAGACGGCCCGCCTCGCGGGCGAACGTGAGATCGCGCATCCGTCCGGTGAGCACGTCGTCCAGCCCGGAGGCCAAGCGCTGCACCGGTTCGCGAAACTCGACGACCGCAGCGGCGATGTCGAGCGGGGGCCGCCCGTGGCGCAGCAGCCACAGGACCGTCCGTTCGATCATCTGACGCACCTCGAGCAGGAGTTCGATCTGCACGTCCGCACGGACAGCACTCTGGATCGACTCGATCTCGTCCCAAGCCGCCTCGGCATCGACGATGTCTCGCGCCGCCACCCATGCCCGCGTCACCTCGACCACATCGATGCCGGTCTCTTCGGTGATCCGATGATCGAAGGTGATCCCCGACATGTTGACCATCTGGTTGCACAAGCGGGTCGTGATGATCTCGCATCGCAAGGGGTGACCGTCGAGCAGATGGTCGAACCGCTCACGAAGAGGCACGGGGAAGTACTGCGCGAGCTCTCGCCGCAGCACGGGCTCGTCCGGCAGGTTCGACCGGCCGACCACGTCGATGTTGCTGGTCTTGGTGTACGCCATCAATACGGCGAACTCCGGGGCAGTCAGACCTCCACCCGACGTCCGACGCTCGACGATCTGCTTCTCGGACGGAAGATCCTCGAGCGCCCGGTCGATCCAGCCCTCG
>JBDKIV010000273.1:0-6858 GCA_039796935.1 Actinomycetota bacterium
CGTACTCGCGCTTCAGGTCTTCGAGCAGGTTGAGCACCTGTGCCTGCACGCTCACGTCGAGGGCGCTGACGGGCTCGTCACAGATGATGAGCGACGGATCGAGCACGAGTGACCGGGCGATCGAGATGCGCTGGCACTGGCCGCCCGAGAACTGGTGCGGTTGGCTCTCGGCGGCGCGGACCGGGTCGATGCCGACCTCTTCGAGGATGGCGTCGACCTTCTTGGCGCGATCGCTCTCGGTGCCGCGCTTCCAGATGGTGAGCGGCTCCATGACGATCTGACGGACCTTGCGGCGCGGGTTGAGCGACGAGATGGGGTCCTGGAAGATCATCTGCATCCGGGTGCGCGCCTCGCGCATGTCATCGCCCGTCAGCGCCGTCAGTTCTTTGCCCTCGAACTGCACCGAGCCGCTGGTCGGGCGGGGCAACTGCATGATCGCTCGACCCGTGGTGCTCTTGCCGCAGCCCGACTCGCCGACGAGCCCGAGCGTCTCGCCACGGAGCACGTCGAGGCTGATGCCGCTGACGGCATTGACCTTGAGCCCGGTTCGTCCGACGGGAAACTCGACGACGAGATCCTCGATGCGAAGGATCACATCATCGGAGTCGCGCAGGTGCGCCTTTCCGGTACCGGCCATCAGTGTCCTCCTGCGGAAGGGGAAGCGGTGGTGCCCACGGTGACGCGAGTCGCCGCGATGCGCTCGCGAGCTTCGTGATATTCGGGGCTCCCGACCGGGAACCAACACGCGTACAGGTGGCCCGGATCGTCCTGCGCCGGGATGAGCGGTGGCTCTTCCGCGATGCACTTGGCGCTCGCATAGGGGCACCGAGGGGCGAAACGGCAACCCTTGGGCGGGTTGACCAGGTCGGGCGGGCGTCCGGCGATCGCATTGAGCCGGGTGTGGCTCGGATCGTCGAGTTTCGGGATGCTCTGCAGCAGCGCCTCGGTGTAGGGCATCTTCATGTGGGCGAACAGGCCCTTGGTGGACGCCTTCTCGACGAGTTTGCCGCCGTACATGACGGCGATCTCGTCCGTGTGCCCGGCGACGACGCCGAGGTCGTGGGTGACGAGCACCAGCGACATGTTCCGGTCGCGGCGCTGCTCGCCGAGCAGATCGAGGATCTGGGCCTGGACGGTGACGTCGAGCGCCGTGGTCGGTTCGTCGGCGAACAACGCCGTCGGACCGCACGCGAGGGCGATGGCGATCATGACGCGCTGGCGCATACCGCCCGACATCTCGTGCGGATACTGCTCGAGTCGACGACCCGGCTCGGGAATGCGGACATCCTTGAGCAGCCGCTCGGCGGTCGCCCAGGCGGTCTTCTTGTCCATCCCGAGGTGGATCTGCAACGGCTCGGCGATCTGACGGCCGATGGTCATCACCGGATTGAGTGATGTCATCGGGTCTTGGAAGATCATGGCCATTTCCTTGCCCCAGACGCTGCGCATCTGCTTGCGGGACAAGTTGCCGATCTCGCGGCCCTCGAAGCGGATACTGCCGCCGCGGACCGTTCCGCGCGGGGGCAGCAGGCCCATGATCGAGCGGGAGAGGATCGTCTTGCCCGATCCGCTCTCGCCCACGATGCCGAGCGCTTTGCCTCGCTCGATCGTGAAGCTCACGCCATCGACCGCCCGCACCAGGCCTCGAGGGGTCTGGAAGTGCGTCGTGACGTTCTCGAGTTCGAGCAACGGCCCGCTGGAGTCGCGGGTGGATGCCTGGATGAGATCGCTCATACCCCTGCCTGCCGGATGTCGAAGCGCCGGCCGAGCCGGTCGCCGATGATGTTGAACGAGAGCACCGTGAGGAACAGCATCATGCAGGGGAAGATGGTCGCCCACCATGCCTGGTCGATCTTGTTGCGGTTCTCGTCGATGAGCTTGCCCCACGTCGGGGTGCCGACCTCGACACCGAGTCCGAGGAATGCGAGGGCTCCTTCGGCGGCGATGAGGATGCTGAGTCCGGTGAAGGCAACGGTGAGGATCGCCGGGATGAGGTTGGGCAGGATCTCGCGGAACATCACTCGGCCCGGCTTGGCGCCGAGGCTGCGTGCCGCCAGCACGAACTCTCGCTCTCGCAGCGACAGCGTTTGCGCTCGCACGATCCGGGCAAGTGGTGCAACGGCGAGGATCCCGAGTGTGATGACGATCTGCCACTTGCGGCTCAGCCACGACAGCCATTCGGTGTCGAGTCGGTAGTCGTCGAGGCGGTTGACGAGGATGATCGCGAGCAGCAGTGCGGGAAGGGCCAGTAGGCAGTCGGTGATGATCATCACGACTCGATCGACCCAGCCACGGAAGTAGCCGGCGATGACCCCGAGGAAGCCGCCGAGCACGATGCCGAAAATCGTCGCGAAGATGCCCACCTGGAGCGATGTGCGGGCGCCGTAGATCGTCTTCGAGAAGACGTCGTTGCTGACGCCGTCGGTGCCGAACCAGGCGGTACCGCTCGGACCCCAGTCGTAGCGGCCCGGCTTGCCGTCGGGTCCGAGGATCTTGGCATCGGGATACGGGATGAAGCTCAGGTAGTCGGCGAAGACGGCGAGGATGATGAGGATCCCGAGGAAGCCGACGCCGAAGATCAGTCCGAAGGTCGGTCGTTGCCGCTTCTTCTTGGCCGGTGCCACGGGTTGCGGTGGAGCCGACGACGGCTCCGAAGCGGTCTCGGTGGGTGCGATGGTGGTGGTCATGGTCGTCCAGTCCGTTCTCAGGCGAGCGCTCGGGCGTGGCGGATGCGGGGATCGAGTACTGCGTACATCAGATCGACGGTGAGGTTCACCAGGACGACCACGGTGACCAGGATGGCCGCCGTGCTCTGGACGGTGAACAGGTCCTTGGCGAGGATCGCATTGACGAGCATGCTGCCCATGCCGTCGAGGTCGAAGAACTGCTCGGCGACGATCGCTCCGCCGATGATCGCTCCGACCTGGATGCCGACGCTGGTGAGCAGCGAGAACAGCGAGTTGCGCAGACCGTGCACCCACAGCACCCGGCGGGGCGAGACACCCTTGGCGCTCGCGAGTGTGACGAAATCGGCCTGGAGGGTCATCACCATGTCGCCGCGGAGCAGTCGACTGAAGACCGCAGCGAGGGGCAAGGTGAGCACGAGCGTCGGTACGAAGAAGTTCGAGAAGTGCTCACCCAGGTCCTCCCACGGATACACCTTGTCGCCGACCCGCGGGAACCAGCCGCCGATCGTGATCTGGTAGTCGTTGAGCGGCCAGGGGAGCGTGATCGTGTTCTCCTTGATCAGGATGATCGTGAGGATCGGAGCGAGCACGACTGCGGGCGCCGACACGAACACGAAGGCGAGGCTGCTGCTCGTCTTGTCGAAGAAGCTGTCGCGCTTGTAGGCCTGGTGGACCGCCATGGGGACCGCGATGGCGAGTCCCCAGAAGATGGCGTAGACGCCGAGCAGCACGGTGGTCATGACGCGCCCGGCGATGTATTCGGACACGGGGAGCGACGCGGGGACGGAGTAACCCATGTCGCCGGTCAGCATTCCCTTCAACCAGAACCAGTACTGCACGAAGTAGTTGCTGTCGAGACGGTATTTCGCGGTGGTCTCGGCGATGAGGGCGTCGTCAGCGGTCCCGCCCAGCAGTGTGCGGGCCGGGTCGCCCGGGGCGTTGAGGCCCAGACGCATCAGCACCATCACACCGAAGGTGACGAGGAAGAACACGATGAGGAACTGACCCAGCCGTTGGGTGATGTAGCGCACTCGGTTGACCTTTGCTCGCTGGTGGTGCCGGTGAGAGGCGTTGGCGGATGTTCGATCGAGTCCGTCGTGGGTCGAGCGACGCCGCGACGGGATTGGGGAACGTAGCGCGTGGCCGGGCGACACACCAGATGTGTCGCCCGGCCACCGCTGACGTCAGTGGACGGTCACCGAGCGATCAGAGCTCGGGGTCGATCCACAGGGACTGGGTCCAGAACTGGCCCGAGAAGCCGGCGCCGTCACGCAGCGTCGTTCCGTCGGGCAGCACCGTGGTGCTGAGTCCCTGAACCTTCGGTGCGTGGGGGGTGCCCCACAGCGTCCACGAGCCGGCGAGCTGGTAGCACTCGGCGGCCATCTGGCGGTTGACGTTCTCGGCGAACTCCTTGCGCTTGGCCGGGTCGGTCTCGATGCGCTGGGCCTCGAGGTTCTCGTCGACGATCGGGTCTTCGACACGACCGAAGTTCAGTGCCAAGCCGCCGTCGGGAGCCGACGCCGAGGAGTGCCACCAGAAGTACTGGCCGTCGATGGCGACACCGGCGTGGTTGCGCCAGCCGAACATGTAGAAGTCGGGGTCACCGAAGAGCGCCTTGGTGATGAACTGGTCCTGCGGGACCTGGATGATCTCGGTTTCGACACCGATCTCGGCCCAGTAGCCCTTGTACAGCTCGGCCACCTGGGCGTTGATCGCCGACACGGTCGTGCCGTACTTCACCGTGACCGGACCCGGGTTCTCTGCCTGGTACTCGGCGATGAGTGCCTTGGCTCCCTCGATGTCCTGCTCGGTCGGCTGACCGTTGTCCTCGAGGTAGCCCTCCTGGCCGGGCGAGAAGAGCCCGTTGGCCACCTGGAGGATGCCGTCGGCGGTGAGGTCGATCATCTCCTGGCGGTCGACGGCCTTCCACAGGGCACAACGGACCCGCTTGTCGGCCGTGGGGCCTTCCTTCTTCAGGTCGATGAGGATGTAGTTCGTCTCGGTCAGGCTGTCCTGCTCGATCATCGGGAACTCGTCGGGCATCTCACGGAACTCGCTGATGACGACCGCGGCCGACGTCGAGAAGATGTCGATGTCGCCGCTCTGCAGGGCCTCACCGGCGGTCTCGCTGTCCTGGATGACACGGAACTCGATGCTGTCGAGGTACGGCAACTGGTTGCCAGCAGCGTCCTTCATCCAGTAGTCGGGGTTCTTGGTCACGACCAGCTTGTCCATCGGGGCGTAGCTCTCGAGGATGAACGGGCCGGTACCGACGGCGTTCGGAGCCTTCGAGGGGTCGGCGTCGACCTCGGCCAGCCAGGTCGGCGAGGCGATGAGGCCGAGCTGGCCCGTCAGCGTCGAGGGCAGGTTCGGCCACGGCAGCGGCTGGCTGAGGTCGCCGTTGAAGCCGGTCTTGATGGTGAAGGTGAGATCGCCGGTCGCTTCGATGGCGAGTGTGCCATCGGCGTTCTTGCCGTAGTCCTTCACGGCGGCCGAGATGAGCAGGCCCGAGCCCGAACGCTGCAGGTTGTCGACGACCGCAGCCGCGTCGAGCGGCGTGCCGTCATGGAACTTGATGCCCGAGCGGAGCGTGAAGGTCCACTCGGTGAAGTCGTCGTTCGACTCCCAGCTCTCGACGAGCACACCCGACAACTCGAGGTCGGTGTTGAATGCCATGAGCGGGTCGAAGAACGTGCGTGCACGCTGCTGGCAGTACGAGTCGCACTGCATGGCAGCGGGCGTCCAGGCCTGGGCCACCTCGGCCTCGCCGCTGACGACCAAGGTGCCGCCGTACACGGGGTCCTTCGTCTCGACCGGTGCATCGGTGGTCGGTGCATCGGTGGTCGGGGCCTCGGAGTCGGTCGGAGCTGCCTCGCTGGTCTCGGTGGCTTCGGTATCAACCGGTGCGGCGCCCTCGTCTTCTTTCTTGCTGCAGGCACCCGTCACCAAACCGATGGTGACGAGGGCTGCTGCGAGCACACGTCCCTGACGGTGACGACGTGATCGATGTGTGGTCAACGTTCCCCCTTGTAGATGGTCGAGGCTGGCGGCTGACGGGCTGTGACCCCCATCACACCTCAGCCGTGCTCACCTTAGTCAGACGCGAAGCGCCGAACGCCACACGGAGAATTAAGTTTGTGTCGTGCCTGCTCTGCGCCCCGATCATCTGGTGCAGCCGCACCCTCGTCGCCTCGACCCGCTCCACGCCCGACGTGACGAGATCATGGCCAGCCATGACTCGGCCGTGCGCGACGGACGGACGAGCTACCGGGATCCGGTGAGCGGATTGACCGTGTTCACGGCCGACTTCCTCGCCCGGCGTGGCTACTGCTGCGACAGCGGTTGCCGCCACTGCCCGTTCGTCGTCTGAGCGCGAGTGTCATGACGGGTGCATGAACTGCTGCGCGTGATCCGGCACCAGGCGGTTGACGAAATGTACAGTTTCGCCCGTGCCGGTCGTCGTCGCCCTCTCGCTGGACCAAGCGCTCGCCGAGCTCGAAGCAGCACCGCATGCGCTGGTGCTCTCGGGTGGGACCGACGCGATGGTCGAGATCAACGCCGGTCACCGGCGCGCGGATCACGTGGTCTGCGTCAATCGCGTGGCCGAGTTGCGGACCTGGCGCCATGACCCTGTGGCCGCAACGCTGACCATCGGGGCGGCCATCACCTACCGCGAGGTGCTCGACGAACCACTCGCTCGGATGGTGCCCGCACTCGCCGAGGCGGCACGTACCGTGGGCTCGCCGCAGATTCGGCACGCGGCCACGATCGGCGGCAACCTCGCAACAGCGTCTCCGGCGGGTGACGGGCTACCGGTGCTGGCGGCGCTCGAGGCCGTGATCCATGTGGCATCGAGTGCTGGTGAGCGTTCGGTGCCCTTCGCCGACTTCGCCACGGCGCCCAAACGAACCGTCCTCGCTCCGGGTGAGTTGATCACCGCCGTCACCGTGCCGGTGCTCGGTGGCTTCCAGGGCTATCGCAAGGTGGGCGTTCGCAACGCCATGGTCATCGCCACGGCGAGCGCGTGCTTGGTCGTCGACGAGTTGCGTCAGAGCGTTCGTCTCGCGCTCGGATCGGTCGGTCCGGTCATCATCCGGGCCACACGGGCCGAGGCGATCGCGGCGGCCGAGATCGATTTCGGCGCACGGGCGGTCGAGCCGTCCACCGTTGC
>JBDKIV010000274.1:0-16096 GCA_039796935.1 Actinomycetota bacterium
GGCGATCGAGGAGGTGCGGGCGGTCGCGCCGGGCACGCCGATCGTGGCCGACAACGTGGTCACCGCCACCGGCACACGCCAGTTGATCGAGGCGGGTGCCGACGTGATCAAGGTCGGCGTCGGGCCTGGGGCCATGTGCACGACGCGGATGATGACCGGGGTGGGGCGGCCCCAGTTCTCGGCCGTCGTCGAGTGTGCCGACGAAGCGTCACGCCTGGGCAAGCACATCTGGGCCGACGGGGGAGTTCGTCACCCACGTGACGTTGCGCTGGCGCTCGCCGGTGGGGCCGCCAGCGTCATGTTCGGTTCCTGGCTCGCCGGCACGTACGAGTCGGCCGCCGACACCCTTCGCGACCCGGACGGTCGGCTGTACAAGGAGAGCTTCGGGATGGCGAGCAACCGTGCCGTCAAGAACCGGACCCGGTCGGAGTCCGCGTTCGAGAGCGCCCGGAAAGAGCTTTTCCAAGAGGGCATCAGCACGTCGCGCATGTATCTCGACCCCGAGCGTCCCGGCGTGGAGGACATCATCGACGAGATCGTGGCCGGGGTGCGCTCGGCATGCACGTATGCAGGTGCCGGGACGATCGCGGAGTTCCACGAGCGAGCCGTGGTCGGCGTGCAGAGTGTCGCCGGCTACAGCGAGGGCATGCCGCAAGGCACCAGTTGGTGACGATGGCACTTCGGATCATTGCGATCGACGGTCCTGCGGGAGCCGGGAAGAGCACGATCGCGCGGGCGCTCGCGGCTCGGCTCGGTCTCGACTACCTCGACACCGGGGCGATGTATCGGGCCGTCACATTCGCTGCCCTTCGAGCGGGTGTGCTCGACGACGCCGAGTCGGTCGCCCGCTTGGCGATCGACGCCGACCTGCACGTCGGCGACGATGGTGTTCGGGTCGACGGGATCGACGCCACCGCGGCCATCCGCGGTGCCGAGGTCACCGGGGCCGTCAGCAAGGTGGCAGCCAACAGCGCCGTTCGCTCCGAGTTGGTCCGCCGCCAGCGGGCGTGGGCCGAGGAGCGCGGCGGAGGTGTCCTCGAGGGGCGCGACATCGGCAGCGTGGTGTTCCCCGATGCCCAGCTGAAGCTCTACCTCACGGCGTCCCCCCGGGTGCGCGCGCAGCGGCGCGTGGCCGAGGCCGGCGGCGACCTCGCGGAGATCGAGGCGGCGATCGAGGCGCGTGACCGACTCGACAGCTCCCGAGTCGACAGTCCGCTGCTCGAGGCCGATGGTGCTGTCCTGGTCGACACCTCGGGACTGTCGATCGATGCGGTGCTCGCCCAGATCGAGCAGCTGCTCGACCGATCGGTATCACCCAACCGTGCCGCCGGGCGCGGCATGATCGAGTCATGACCAAGGTTGCCGCCACCCTCGCCGGTCAGAGTCGAGTCGACCGGATCGCCTATCACACGGTCCGTTCCATCGTGGTGGCGTTCTGCCGGGTGTGGTGCAGGATGTCGATCGAGGGTCGTGATCACATCCCGTCATCGGGCATCTTCGTGCTCGCGCCGGTGCACCGGAGCATCCTCGACACTCCGATCTCGTCCGGGGTCACCCGTCGCAGGATGCGGTTCATGGGTGCCGACAAGTACTGGGTGTCGAAGCCCTTCGGTCGGTTGCTGTCGGCGCTCGGCGGCTTTCCCGTCACCCGGGGAAGTGCCGATCGCGAGGCGCTCAAGCGGTGCATCACGGTGCTCGAGGGCGGTGAACCGCTGGTGCTGTTCCCCGAGGGTGAGCGCAAGAGCGGACCGGTGGTGCAGCCGCTGTACGACGGCGCGACCTACATCGCGGTGAAGGCCGGTGCGCCGATCGTTCCCGTGGCGATCGCGGGTTCGGAGCGGGCCATGCCGAAGGGGGCGAAGTTCATCTTTCCCCGTAAGGTCCACGTGATCGTCGGTCCGCCGCTCGACGTGCCACGGGGTCTCGTGGGCAAGGAGCAGCGTGACGCTGCGCGGGCGATGTCGGACGAACTCCATGCCGAGCTGCAGCGCCTCCTCGATGCCGCACACGCACGAATCGGCAGTCACTGATCAGATGCCGAGCCAGGCCTTGGCTGCTGCCGCCAGGTAGAGCGGATCGCTCGCGCCGCACAGTTCGCGCGCCGAGTGCATCGACAGCTGCGGCACGCCCACATCGACGGTGGAGATGCCGAGTCGAGTCGCCGTGATGGGGCCGATCGTGCTGCCGCACGGCATCGAGTTGCGGCTGACGAACGTCTGCCAGGGAACCCCTGCCACGGCACATGCCCGCTGGAACTGGGCCGAGGTCTCTGCCGATGTGGCGTAGCGCTGGTTCGCGTTGACCTTGATGGCGGGACCGGCGTTGACGACCGGTCTGTGGCCGGGCTCGTGACGCTCGGGATAGTTCGGGTGGACGGCGTGAGCATTGTCGGCCGACAGACAGGCAGAGCCGGCCAGCGACACCAGATGGTCGCCACGAGAGGCACCGTCTGCCAACGACAGGCGTTCGAGGACCTGCTCGAGCAACGGACCCGCGGCTCCGGTCGCGCTGTCGCTGCCGACCTCCTCGTGATCGAACAACGCCACGACCTGGTGGACCTCCGACTCGGCGCCTCGGCGCAGGGCATCGACAGCGGCCCAGCACGACACCTGGTTGTCGAGCCGGCCGCTGGCGAGCAGCGACCCGTCGACGCCGATCAACGCTGCCGGGGTGCAGTCGAACAGGCAGAGGTCCCATGCGGCGATGTCGCCCGAGGCGACCTCGAGCACGTCGGCGAGCCACTCGCGGAACTCCCCGTCGCGAGGCGCGCCGGTTCCCCACACCGGGGTGAGGTGCTGCTGCTTGTCGAGTTGCAGCCCTCGCTCGTTCACCTCGCGGTCGAGGTGAATGGCGAGCTGCGGAACTCGGCAGATGGGGTCGTCCACGACGACGTCGGCGACCGAGCCGTCCGACAGCACCACTCGGCCCGCGAGGCCGAGATCGCGGTCGAGCCACGAGTTGAGCAGGACTCCGCCGTACACCTCGACGCCGAGCTGGCGCCAGCCGAGACCACCGGTGTCGGGTCGCGGCTTCACCCGAAGGCAAGGCGAGTCGGTGTGTGCCCCGATGATGCGGAACGGGGTCGGTCCGGTACCGGATGGTGCTCGTCTGAAGGCGATCACCGATGCGCCAGCGACCACGAGACCAGCTGCGGGCAGGTCGTCCCATCGCGAGGTCAGCGAGATCGGCTCGAAACCGGACTCGACCAGGGCGCGCGCCGCAGAACCCGCCGCGTGCCACGGGGACGGTGATGCATCGAGGAACGAGACGAGGTCGTCGATGGCCGGCTGCGAGGTCCGGTCGGGAGTCGAATGCTCGGACATGATGCCTCCGCTCAGGTGCCTTGGAACAGACCCATGGGAAGCCCGGTGCGACGCAGGTGCGAGGTCTCGTTGACCGTCACGATGCTGCGTTCGCCCGAGCGTGCCGCAGCCACCCGATGGATCGACGTGTAGTTGGGGTAGAAGAACTGCTGGCCGTCGAGACCGAGTACGTGAGCCAGGTAGGCGTTGATGACGCCACCGTGGCAGACGACGGCGATGCGCTGCCCCGAATGGTCGGCGACGAGTGCTTCGAGTCGGTTCACGACCCGACCGCGGAACTGCTCGGGGCTCTCCTCGTGAACGGTCCACTCGCCCCGGACCATGGCCTGCCAGCGGGGGTCGTTCGCCGCTTTCAACTCTTCGATCGGAACGTACTCGGTGGAGTTGCGGTCCCACTCGGCGACGTCGTCGACGATCACGATGTCTCGGCCCTGCACCACTGCAAGAGGTTCCGCTGTCTGATGTGCTCGGCGCAGAGGACTCGCGTAGACGGCGTCGATCGACTCGCTCGACAGGTACTCGGCCAGATGCCGTGCCTGCGCGTGGCCGGCCTCGGACAGGTCGGGATCGGCGGCGCCCGACTCGAGTTCCCGGCGCACGGGGAGTCCGTGTCGGATCAGCATCAGCTCCATGGGTCTTGATTAGCAGGCGTCGCGGAAGCGGACACGATCCGGCGAGTCCTGTGCGGGCACGGGACTCGCGGAGTTGAATGGTGGCCCATGGAGTCTCGGACGAAGATCGTCGCCACGCTCGGCCCTGCGAGCGAGGCTCCCGATGTGCTCGAGGAGATGATCCGTGCCGGCGTCGATGTGGTGCGGCTCAACCTGTCGCACGGGACGATCGACGAGCACATCGACCGAGTTCGCGCTGTCCGTTCCGCAGCGCAACGTACGGGTTCGGTCGTCGCCGTCCTGGCAGATCTTCCCGGTCCCAAGGTTCGAGCAGGTCAGCTTCCGCCGGGCGGCGTCGTGCTCGTGCCCGGTGCGACGCTGGTGCTGGCCCCCGGCGACGGCCCGAGCGACGTGGATCGGTTCGAGGTCGAGTATCCGTCGCTGGTCGACGATGTCGTCCCGGGCGACAGGGTGATGATCGGTGACGGGGCGATCGCGTTGGTGGTCGACGACGTCGGGTCCGAACAGGTCTCGACGACAGTGCTGACGGGTGGTACGACGCAGGGACGCCCGGGCGTGCACATCCCGTCGGAACGGCTCCGACTGCGGACACCGACCCCCGACGACTTGGTGATGGCGGTCACCATGGCACGCGAGGGAGTCGACTTCCTGGCGGTCTCGTTCGTGCGAGCAGCATCCGATCTGGCCGAGGTGCGCGAGGCGGTCGCCGCCGCAGGTCTCGAGTGTCCGCACCTGGTCGCCAAGATCGAGACGATGCCGGCAATCGCCGCGCTCGAGGAGATCGCCGAGGCGGCAGATGCGGTCATGGTCGCACGCGGTGACCTCGGCATCGAGTGCCCGCTCGAGGACGTGCCGCACCTCCAGAAGCGGATCATCCGGCACTGCGTCGAGGTGGGCGTGCCGGTCATCACGGCGACGCAGATGCTGGAGAGCATGATCGACTCGCCGGCACCGACCCGGGCCGAGGTGAGCGACATCGCGAACGCCGTGTTCGACGGTACCGACGCACTCATGCTGTCGGGCGAGACGGCGATCGGCCGTGATCCGGTCGGGGTGGTCGCCGCGATGGCCCGCATCGCCGGTCGGGCGGAGTTGGAAGCGAGTTACAGCGCGTGGGCCAACCGGCTCGGCCGCGTGCAGCGACGGCACGGCTCGGGGACGCCCGACCGGATCACCATGGCGATCACCCACGCAGCAGGGCTGGCGGCTGCCGACGCCGGTGCCACCGCGATCCTCTGCTGCACCAGGACTGGCCGAACGGCGCGGGCCATGGCCAGGTTCCGGCCGACACCCGAACTCGTCGGGCTGTCGCCCGACGCTCGAACGGTGAGGACGATGGCGCTGTCGTGGGGTGTTCGGCCGCTCCAGGTCGGCATGTACTCGTCGACCGACGAGATGGTGTGGTTCGCTGTCGAGCAAGCCGTCGGCAGAGGACTGGTCGCGCGCGGTCAGGTGGTCCTGGTGCTCGCCGGGGCCCCCGACCGGCTGGGTGATGCGGCGACCGACGTGCTCAGGCTCGTCGAGGTCGGATGATGTCGCCCGACGGGGTCGACAGCGGAGTCTCCGATCCGGGCGGGTCGGGCGCATCGAGCGGCTCGATCTGGTCCGACGAGACCGGACCCGCCGAGGGTCCACTCGTCGTGGTGGTCCATGGATCCATGGATCGGTCGACGGGTCTGTTGAAGGTCGCTCGACGGCTCGACGAGCGGTGCCGGGTGGTTCGCTACGACCGGCGGGGCTACGGGCGGTCCAGCCCGCACCGGGGGCCGTTCTCCATGCCGCACCAGGTCGACGACCTCGTGGCACTGCTCGGTGGCCGCGCTGCGGTGCTCATCGGCCACAGTTACGGGGGCAACGTGGCGTTGGCAACGGCTGCTCGACGCCCCGACCTGGTGCGAGCGGTCGCCGTCTACGAGACGCCGCTGTCCTGGGAGCCGTGGTGGCCCGGTACGACGGCCGGGGCGGCAGCGGTCGCAGCGTCGCACGATCCCGCCGAGTCGGCCGAGCGCTTCATGCGGCGCATGATCGGCGACGTTCGATGGGAATCACTGCCCGAGCGGACGCGCACCCAGCGCCGCGCCGAAGGACCGGCAATGGTGGACGAACTGGCCGACCTGCGCCTGCACCGCCCCTGGGCGGCCGACGACATCCGCGTACCGGTTCTTGCAGGCTTCGGCACGCTCGGCCAGCCTCACCACCGACTCGGCATGGAACACCTGGTGAACTCGGTGGCCGATGCTCGCCTGGTGGAACTCGCAGGGTGTCGCCACGACGCCCCGCTGAGTCACCCCGCGCTCTTCGCCGACGCGCTCGTCATTCCGCTGCTCGATCTGCTGCGTGCCGACTGATCGACCGGAGGTGCGACGGCGCCCGGGTCACTCCGGTACGTCGACCTCGGCACCGAAGAAGGTGCACGTCACGTCGGTGCCGTCCGCAGCCGAGCGCACGCGGTCGCTGCACTCCTGCAGTGCCGAACGCTGCGACCACACCACCAGCGCTGCGACCGCCAGGACCGCGACCATGATGAGCTTGGTCACGATGCTGCGGATGATCGCTGCCGCAACGAGGGCGCCGATCGCCAGGACTGCGACGAGGGCGAGGGCGACCTGTTTGGCAGCATTGACGTCGAGTGCGAGCACGATCGGAGCCTGGTCCATGTACGGCGACAGTAGTGGGGACTCGAACCCGTAACGTGGAGCACGTGAGCGATGAACAGTCCCGCCCGATCACCCTCAGCTCCACGGGTCTGCCGACCACGGTGCTGCCTCGTGCCGATGCCACCGCACGGCATCTGCTCGGACAGGCGCTCGAAGCACCCGACGAGGTGCGACGGGATCGCATCGCCGAGGTCGTTGCGAAGTACCCGAGATACCTCGATGCGTGGGCGGCGTTGGGGGACCATGGCCGCGATCCCGTCGAGCGGTACGCCGCCTATCGAGTGGGGTATCACCGCGGTCTCGATGCGCTGCGCGCGAGCGGATGGCGCGGTTCTGGGTACGTGAGGTGGTCGGACACATCGAATCACGGCTTCCTGTCGGCGTTGCGCGGACTCGGCGAGATGGCTGCGCTGATCGGTGAGGTCGACGAGGCAGAGCGGATCGGCATCTTCCTCGCTCAGCTCGATCCGACCGGCGGACCCGCACTCGATCGATGACCGACGAGCCGCCGATCGCCGGAGCGATCCTCGCCGGCGGAGCCAGTCGACGGATGGGCCGTGACAAGGCGTTCGTCGAGATCGACGGCGTTCCGATGGTCTCGCGAGTGGCAGCGGTGCTCACCGAGTCCGGTTGCTCGTCGGTGGTGGTCGTCGGCGGTGACGCAGCGGCACTCGGTCGTGTTGGATTGGAACGGATCGACGACGCATGGCCGGGTGAGGGTCCGCTCGGAGGGGTCATCACGGCGCTCAGGTGGGCGGGGGGACCCGTCCTGGTCGTGGCGTGCGATCTTCCCGACCTGTCCGTCGGTGCGGTCAGAGCGCTCCTCGGTACGGCCCGTCGACAGGACGTTCGACCGGTGGCCGCCGAAGCTCCGGGGCCGGGACTGGACGGGGTGGACGGGGTGTACGGGGTGGACGTCGTGGTGGCCGACGGTGGCCGGCTCGAGCCGCTCCTCGCCGTCTGGTCGCACGCCGCGCTCGGGCGACTCGAGGATCGTTTCGTCGTTCGCGGCGAGCGAGCCGTACATCGAGTGCTCGAGGGTGGGCCGGGCGCCGAGCTGACCGTGTGCCGGGTGCCGATCGATCCCGCGGTTGTGCGGAATGTCAACAGCCCGGTCGACGTCCTCGGCCGAAGGTCCAGCTAGCCTCGGCCATCATGTCCAACGGCCAGAGCGGCAACCGACGTACCGGCACCGCCCGTCCGACGCATCGATGGGTGGACGACCAACGCGAGTTCGAGCAACTGGTCGCCGATCTGACCGGCCAGGCGCGGTATGCGATCGACACCGAGTTCCATCGGGAACGCACGTACTACCCGAAGCTCGCCCTGATCCAGTTGGCATGGAGCGACCAGATCGTGCTCGTCGATCCGCTCGCTGTCGACCTGTCGCCCATCGCAACCCTCTTCCGCTCGCCGGCCCTTGCCGTGTTCCACGCCGCGCAGCAAGACCTCGATGTGTTGACGCAGGTCTGCGGCGTCATCCCCGACCAGATGTTCGACACCCAGCTCGCAGCAGGGTTCACCGGCTACAGCACACCGTCGCTGTTGTCGCTGCTCCAGGCCGAGCTCGGCGTGGCCGCGTCGAAGGGTGATCGTCTCACCGACTGGCTCCGGCGTCCGCTCACCGCCGATCAGCAGTCCTACGCCGCAGGCGATGTCGCCCATCTGCTCGAGCTCCATGACCGGCTCACGGCGAAGCTCGAGTCGCTGGGCCGGCTCGACTGGGCCCTCGAGGCGTGCGAGGAACTGAGAGTTCGACCGACCGGCGCGATCGACCCCGAACAGGCGTGGTTGAGGTTGAAAGACGTTCGGACGCTGAAAGCTCGAGGGCGCGGGGTGGCCCAAGCGGTTGCGGCGTGGCGAGAGCGCCGAGCGGCTGCGTCCGACGTGCCGGTCCGTCAGGTACTGCCCGACCTGGCGGTGCTCGGGATCGCCCAGAAGCACCCCCGCACGACTGCCGAGCTCGCACAGGCACGGGGCGTGGACGAGCGTCACAGCCGCGGTGGCCTCGCGGCGGAGATCTTGAACGCGGTGCACCTCGGTCTCGAGCGCGAGGTCGAGATGCCCCAGTCCGACGTCGACGAACTCGAGCGGACCTTGCGCCCGGCGGTGACGTTGGTGTCGGCGTGGGTGAGCGAGGTGGCACGCGCGCAGCGCATCGACACGGCGCTCCTGGCGACCCGCTCCGACATCGTGTCGTTGCTGCGCGGAGATCGAGATGCCCGACTTGCGCAGGGCTGGCGGGGCGAATTGTTGGGCGACGGTGTCCGACGCCTCGTCGAGGGCCGTGCCGGGTTGACCTTCGACGGGCGGGGCGGTCTGCGGTTGATCGATGTCGGACCATGACCGACCATCGGCCTGATCGTCCGTCGAGCGGTCCCGACGTTCAGGCATCTACCGCGGTAGGCTGACCGGCAATGTCAGTTCTCTAGGTTCGGGAGCCCTACCGTGAAGAAGGGTCGTCACCGCCGCTTCGAAGAAGCGCGCAAACTCAAGCAGGCCGGTCCCAGTGCGTTCGACCTGGGCTTTGGTGGTTCAGGCCACGCCGAGCGTACTCAAGACGACGAGTACGCCGCGCTTGCCGAAAAGTACGGCGTCACGTTCGACGAGGACGATGACGAACTCGACGACGACACCGACGACTGACTCCAACTCCCGACCGCTCGGCGGCTCGGCCTCACCCCCAACGGACACATGAGCACGCCACTTCGCAATGTCGCGCTCGTCGCCCACGTCGACCATGGCAAGACCACGCTCGTCGACGCGCTGCTTCGAGCAACCGGAACCTTCGCCGCCCATCAGGCGGTCGTCGATCGGGTCATGGACTCGAACGATCAAGAGCGAGAGCGCGGGATCACCATCCTCGCCAAGGCCGCGTCGGTCACGTGGAACGGGGTGAAGATCAACCTGGTCGACACGCCCGGGCACGCCGACTTCGGCGGTGAGGTCGAGCGAGCGCTCACGATGGTCGATGGAGTGCTGCTCCTGGTCGACGCAGCAGAGGGTCCGCTGCCGCAGACGCGGTACGTCCTGCAGAAGGCGCTGGCGCGCAACCTGCCGGCGATCGTCATCATCAACAAGGTCGATCGCCAGGATGCTCGTGCCGACGAGGTGCTCGACGAGGTCTACCAGCTGTTCATCGACCTCGACGCTGCCGATGAGCACATCGACTTCGAGATCATCTCCGCGGTGGCACGTGAGGGCCGCGCCATGAAGGGCATCGGAATGCCCGCCGAGGACGCCGACCTCTCGCCCTTGCTCGACACCATCCTCGAGGCGATTCCTGCGCCGCAGGGAGACGCGTCCGCAGCGCTTCAGGCGATGGTCACCCAGCTCGACGCCAGCGAGTACCTCGGTCGCCTGGCGATCGGTCGAGTCGTCAACGGTGTGTTGCGTCGCGGCGAGACCGTGGCGCTGCTCGAGGAGGAGTTCGGCGAAGGCCAGCCCGCGCTGCGCCGACGCCTCACCCAACTGATGGCGTTCGACGGCGTCACCCGGAGCGAGGTGGACGAGCTGTCCGCCGGCGACCTGTTCGTCGTGGCAGGCTTCCCCGAGGTCGAGATCGGTGACACCATCGCCGGGATGGACGACCCGGTGGCACTGCCGCGCCTCGTGGTCGACGAGCCGGTCCTACGGATGACGTTCGGGGTCAACACCTCGCCGCTGGCCGGTAAGGAGGGCAAGTACCTCACGAGCCGCCACCTGATCGACCGGCTCAACAAGGAGATCCTCGGCAACGTCTCGATCAAGTTGTTCGAAACGGGCTCGCCCGATGCGATCGACGTGGCCGGTCGCGGCGAGTTGCAGTTGGCCGTCCTGATCGAGGCCATGCGTCGCGAGGGGTACGAGCTCCAGGTCAGTCGGCCACAGGTGATCACCAAGGAAGTGAACGGCAAGCGGTTCGAGCCGCAAGAGCGCGGCGTGTGCGACGTCCCGGACGAGTACGTCGGGACGGTCACGCAAGAGCTCGCCCCTCGGAAGGGCCGTATCACCGACCTCCGTCCGGGCGATGCGGGCCGCACCATCGTCACGTTCGAATGCCCGAGCCGTGGTCTGATCGGATTCCGGTCGATGCTCCTGACGGCCACCCGCGGTACGGCGCTGCTGCACCAGCACCATCTCGGCTGGACACAGTGGGCCGGGGAGATGCCCGACAATCGTGGTGGAGCGATGGTGGCGGACCGCCTCGGCGTGACGACGGCCTATGCGCTCGACAAGCTCCAGTTGGTCGGTCAGTTCTTCGTCGAACCGAGTGAGCAGGTCTACGAGGGGATGGTGGTCGGCGAATGCTCGCGTGACGATGAAATGGTCGTCAACGTGGTCCGGGCCAAGGAGAAGACCAACATCCGCACGCACAGCCACGACGACGCGGTCAAGCTCCCCGCTCCACGGATCCACACGCTCGAGACGGCGATCGAGTGGATCAAGGAAGACGAACTGGTCGAGGTGACCCCGAAGAGCATCCGGATCCGGAAGCGGTTCCTCGGCCTCGAGGACCGTCGCAAGGCCAACAAGAAGCAGGGCTGACACCCCGCCACCGCCTACCTGCGGCGGACCGCCGGGTGGGGCAGCGGCGTCCAGCGCGACGCCTCGAGTGCCGCGACCATCTGCTCGTAAGGGCCGGTACCGATCATCCCGATGATCTCGTCGCGGAGGTATTCGTAGACGGGCACGGCACCGACGAAGGCGTCGGGAGAGTCGGTGCACCACCAATGGAACTCGCTGCCGCCGGGGCCCCAGTCGCGTCGCTTCCACTCGCGAAGTGTCGAGGTGGTGCGGCCGTGGTCGTCGCTGTGGTGGTCGAGCCGTAGCGGGAGCTGCCAGCACACGTTCGGCTTCCAGTCCATGGGTCGTTCACCGGCGGCGAGCGCGCCTCGATGGAGCGCACAGCCCGGACCCCCCTCGAAGCCGGGGCGGTTGAGGAAGATGCACGCATCGTCGACGAGCCGTGTGACGGTTGCACCGTCGTCGGCGGCGTCGAGGAATCCGGCCCGCTTGGCCGCCTTGTGGAACTGCCAGTCACGAGGCGTCAGCCGGACGACGGCACGCACGACCGTCTGGACGTCGTCGTCGTCGACGAAGTGGGCGCCGTAGCTGCAGCACCCCTGCGCCATGTGCGACGCATCGGCGTCGAGCACGCCCTGGCAGCCGTTGCCGTAGATGCAGGTCCAGTTCGAGCGAAGGAAGGTCGCGTCGACCAGCCACGTCCGCTCGTCGGTCGGATCATCGAAACTCAGCCATTCGTGGATGTCCGGATCGTGCCGATCCGACATCGGGTCAAGGGTGTCATCGACGTGCGCCACGCTGCGAATGTAGAGCCTCGGTAGGCTCGTCGACGCATGAGCACACCGTCCCCGTCGCATCCTCGCACCGCCGATCAGCTGCGGTCAGCTTTCACCGGGTTCTTCGCCGACCGCGGGCACCAGATCGTGCCCTCGGCGAGCCTGATCCCTCACGACCCGACGGTGCTGTTCACAGTCGCTGGAATGGTGCCGTTCAAGCCGTACTTCGTCGGCGACGAGACCCCACCGTTCAAGCGCGCCGTCAGTTCGCAGAAGTGCGCCCGTGCCGGAGGCAAGCACAACGACCTCGACGACGTCGGTCGGACGAAGCGGCATCTCGTGTTCTTCGAGATGCTCGGCAACTTCAGCTTCGGCGACTACTTCAAGTCCGACGCGATCCCGTGGAGCTGGGAACTCGTCACGGAGAGCCTGGGTTTCGACGGCGACCGGCTCTGGATCACCGTGCACGACAGCGATGACGAGGCCGAGGCGATCTGGCACGAGCAGGTGGGCGTGCCCATGGACCGGATCCAGCGTCTCGGCGACAAGGACAACTTCTGGCAGATGGGCGAGACCGGGCCGTGCGGTCCGTGTTCCGAGATCCACATCGACCGAGGTCCGGCTTTCGGACCGGAAGGCGGTCCGCTCCACGACCCTCACGGTGACCGGTTCATGGAGTTCTGGAACCTCGTGTTCATGCAGTACAACCAGGGCCCGGACGGCAGTCGGACCCTGCTGCCCAAGCCATCGATCGACACGGGTGCGGGCCTCGAGCGGATCCTCTGCCTGCTGCAGGGCACGGACGCCGTGTGGGAGACCGACCTGATGCAGCCGCTCATCGAGCAGGCGTGCAGTCTCACCGGCAAGTTCTACATCCCTGGTGACTACGACGACCGGACCAGCTTCGCGATGCGCGTGCTCGCCGAACACGCCCGGAGCAGCACGATGCTGGTCAACGACGGCGTCTTCCCCAGCAACGAGAACCGTGGCTACGTACTGCGTCGGATCATCCGCCGCGCGGTCAGGTATGCGTACCTGCTCGGGACCGACAAGCTGGTCATGCCGTCACTCGTCGAGACGGCCATCGACGTCATGGGCGCGGCGTATCCCGATGTGATCAAGAACCGGGACTTCATCGTCGGCGTGCTGACTCGCGAAGAGGAGCGATTCCGGCAGACGCTCAAGACGGGGTTGTCGATCCTCGAGGACGAACTGGTGCTGCACGACCGGCAGCTTCCGGGCTCGACGGCGTTCCTCCTGCACGACACCTATGGGTTCCCGCTCGAGTTGACCGAGGAGATCGCCGGAGAGCGCGGAGTCACCGTCGATGCTGCGGGTTTCGACGCCGAGATGCGAGCCCAGCGCGAGCGGGCCAAGGCCGCCCGAAAGGGTGCTGCCGTCGACGACGATCGGATCGAGGCGTACCGCGAAGTGGTCGAGCAGTTCGGGGTGACCGAGTTCGTCGGCTACACCGACACGGCGTGCGAGGCGAGAGTTCTCGCCGTCGTGCCGGCCGAGGACGGCATGGTCGAGGTGTTCCTCGATCGCACGCCGTTCTATGCCGAGAGCGGCGGGCAGATCGGCGACACCGGCACCATCACCGTGTTGACCGAGGCCGGCGTCGGCTCGGGTTCGGTCGAGGTCGTCGACACGACCTTCGCGCTGGCGGGCCTGCGTCGTCACACGGTCCGGCTCGGTGCCGGCGGCCTCGCGGCGGGTATGTCGGTGCGAGCCGAGATCGACGTCGAGCGCCGTGATGCCACGCGCCGGAACCACACGGGCACCCACGTCCTCCACCACGCACTTCGCGTGGTGCTCGGTGATCATGTCAAGCAGGCGGGTTCGTTGGTCGGGCCCGATCGTCTGCGGTTCGACTTCAGCCACTATGCGGCCGTCAGCGACGACGAGATCGCTCGCATCGAGCACATCGCCAATGCCGAGACCTTGGCGAACGCGCCCGTGCGAGCGTTCGAGACGACCAAGGACGAAGCCGTGGCGATGGGCGCGATCGCGTTCTTCGGTGACAAGTACGGCGACATCGTCCGAGTGCTCGAGGCCGGCAACTCGATCGAACTGTGCGGCGGCACCCACGTTCGAGCGACCGGGGACATCGGCATCATCAAGATCGTCGGAGAAAGTTCGATCGGGTCGAATCTTCGGCGCATCGAGGCCGTCACCGGGGCCAACACGCTCCAGTTGCTCCAACGCGACGAGCGCGTGCTCTCGGAAGCGGCCAGGCTGGTCGGGGCGACCGCCGACGACCTCGTCGAGGGTGTGCAGCGGCGCCTCGACGAGATCAAGGTGCTGCAGGACGAACTGAAGGTCCTTCGCTCTCAGGTCGCGGCGGGGCGAGCGGTCGAGATCGCGGCTCAGGCCGATTCGGGAGTCGTCGTGGTTCGCGTCGACGGATTGAGCCCTGGCGACCTTCGCGAACTGGCGGTCGCCGTGCGCCAGCAGCCCGGCGTCGAGGTCGTCGTCCTCGGGGGTGTGTCCGACAGCGGCGGTGTGTCGCTGGTCGGCGCAGTCACGCCCACCGCCGGTGTGGTGGCGGGTGCTCTCATCAAAGATGCCGCTCGTGCCGTGGGCGGCGGCGGTGGTGGCAAGGGAGACATCGCAACGGCTGGTGGCAACAACGCCGACGGTCTCGACGAGGCCCTCCGCATTGCTCGCGCTGTTGCGACCGGCGCCTGACCCGTGACGACGGGGCCGGTGCGAGCTCTCGGGGTCGACCTCGGCTCGAAGCGGATCGGCATCGCGGTGAGTGACCGTTCGGGGACCATCGCGTCGCCGCTCACGGTCATCCAGCGCAGTGGTTCGCGCCCCTCCGATCACCGGCGAATCGCAGCGCTCGCCGCCGAGGAGGAGGCGGAGATCGTGATCGTCGGTGTGCCGCTCAACATGGACGGGACGAGGGGGCCTGCTGCCCAGGCCGCCATCGCCGAGGTGCGGGCGTTGGCTACGGTGGTGGCCGTGCCGGTCGAGACCGTCGACGAGCGTCGATCCACCGTGACGGCGGATGCAGCCCTGATGGCGCGCGGGATGAAGGCGCCGGGTCGTCGCCAGATCATCGACAAGGTTGCCGCCGCCGTGTTGCTCCAGCATTGGCTCGATGGTCGCGGGGCACAACGGTGGGATCGCTGACGACCGGTGACGACGTCGATCGGGCAGACCTGGTCGACGACTGGCACCACGACCCCTGGGACGATCCCGACGTCGCCGATGCGCCCATGGTGGAACGGCAGGGTCGGTCTCGGTGGCCGGTCCGAGTGGTGGTGTACGTGTCGATGGCCCTCGTCATGGCGGCGATCATCGCTGCCGGGGGAGTGGGCTGGTGGTATCTCCACGAGGTGAATCCGGCGGGTGACCCGGGTCAGCCGGCGACCTTCACGGTGAACGAGGGCGAGACGATCGACTCGCTCAGTCGACGCTTGCTGGCCGAGGGATTCATCACCAACGACGGGGTCTTCCGGTGGTACGCCGAGCGTCAGGGCGAGCTCGAGCTCACCCCTGGCTACTACGTGCTCCGGCCGTTCGACCATATGGGCAATCTGCTCAGCGTGCTGCGGACCCCGCCCGAGCAGACCTTCACGTCCGTCACGTTTCCCGAAGGCTTCACGGTCGAGCAGATGGCGCAACGCCTGGCGGGTCAGGTGTCTCGGCTCGACCCGACCGGGTTCGTCGATTCGGCGGAGCGCGGGGCGATCCGCTCCGAATGGTTGCCGGCCGGGGTGACGAACCTCGAGGGACTCTTGTTCCCCGACACCTATCAGGTGTCGAACGGGGAGAGTGAGGCGCAGGTGGTGCAGCGGATGGTCGACCTGATGGAACGGGTCGGGCGTCAGGAGCGGATCGTCGAACTTGGGTACGTCCAGCAACTGTCGGCCTACGAAGTCCTGATCGTGGCGTCGATGGTCGAGCGTGAGGCCAAGGTTGCGCAGGACCGACCGATGATCGCCCGGGTGATCCTCAATCGGTTGGCGCTCGGCATGCCGCTGCAGATCGATGCCACGCTGTTCTACGGGCAGAACCCGAACCTTTCCTTCAGCACGTTGAAGGGCTTGGCATCGCCGTACAACACCTACATCAATCTCGGGTTGCCCCCGACGCCGATCGCCAACCCGGGCCGTGCATCGATCGCCGCAGTGGTCAATCCTGCTCCGAACCCGCCAGAGGGCGGGGCCGAGTGCAAGGACCTGCCGAAG
>JBDKIV010000275.1:0-8752 GCA_039796935.1 Actinomycetota bacterium
GCCGCAGCACCGCCTCGATCTCGGCCGTCAGCGGCCACGCCTCGCCACCGCGCACCATCGGGCCACCCGCGTCGCCGAGCCAGACCCGGGCACCGGTGGGCGCCATCCGAGCCCGAACCGGCTCGACGACGGTGCGCATCAACTCGGCGACGTCGTCTCGGGAGACCTGCGAGCTGCCCACCGGAGACGCTCGATCTGCACCGGCCACCATCGGGGCGGCACCGTACCACCGCTCGTACGATAACCCCGTTCCCGCCAGGCCTAGGCTGACGGCCGTATGGCGGAGTCGATGCCCATTCCTCGCGTGTTCCATCGCATCTGGCTGGGTGGGGCACCCCGACCTGCCGCCTTCGACGAGTTCTGGCAGCGGTGGGCCGACCTGCACCCGGGTTGGCAACTGCGCACCTGGACCGAGGCCGACCTGCCCGTGCTGCGCAACCAGGCGGCGTTCGACGACATCGACATCCTGTCGTCGAAGTCGAACATCGCCCGCTACGAGATCCTCGCCCAGCACGGCGGCGTCTACGTCGACTGCGACATGGAGCCGCTGCGCAACATCGAGCCGCTCCTCGCCGACGCCACCTTCGTGGCCGCCGAAGAAACACCCGGGGTGATCAACAACGCCTTCATAGCAGCCGAACCCGGCCACCCGCTGCTCGACTACATCGTCTCCGAACTGCCCCGCAGCCACCGCTCGCAGCCCGACGCCATCTCGCCGCAGCGAACCGGACCACGCTTCTTCAGTCGCTGCATCCATCGCGCCACCGCAACAGGGGCGGCCGACGGGATCCGCATCGTCGCCCGTGACGACGTGTACCCCTACTCGTGGGACCAACCGGGCCTACCCACCTCGGGCACATCCGCCTACATGGTGCACCACTGGCGTCGCAGCTGGCTCGTCCCGGCCAGCGCCCCGACACGCGCCCGACGCCTCGTCCAACGCATCGAGCCCGCAGCAGAACGGGCGAAGCAGTTGGCACGCAAGGCGATCGACCGGTTCGAGAGCCTCGAGCCGCTCGGACCGCTACGCGGGTCGGCCGGGCGAGCCACCTACGTGGGCGACGGCACGCTGCTGGTGCGCACCGCAGCCGGCCACCCGATCCTCGCCTTCGCCGACGACCTGTGCGTCACACCCGCCCTGGTGCAGCGCGGCAGCCACGACACGGCCCTGATGCACTTCCTCCACCGCGAGCTGTCGCCCGGCGACGTGGTGGTCGACGTCGGGGCCAACATCGGCCTCATCACACTGCACGCAGCCCACAAGGTACGCACGTCGGGACGGGTCATCGCGATAGAGCCCAACCCCGAAGTGTTCGACCTGTTGAGCCGGTCGCTCTACATGAACCGGATGGAGGGCCTGACGGCCGAGGTGACGCTGCACCACGCAGCAGTGGGGGCCTCGTCGGGCACGAGCACACTGCACGTTCCCCGTCACCATCGCGGTCGGGCCTCACTGAAGGCGGTGAACACAACAGAGGCGCCGACCGTGCCGACCGGAGCACCCACGAACGCCGACGGCGCGGGCCGCGGTGTCGACACCGGTCTCGACGACATCGAGCACGTCGACGTACCGGTCGTCGCCCTCGACGACCTCCTCTCCGGCATCGCCTTCGTCGACCTCGTCAAGATCGACGTGGAAGGAGCAGAACTGGGCGTGCTGCTGGGCATGACGCGCCTGCTCGCCGAAGGTCGCATCGGCATGATCTGCCTCGAACTCGACCACCGGCTGGCCGGCCCCGACTGGGCGCAGCTGTGCGCCATGCTCGACGCACTCAGCCGCACGGCAACCGCCACCTTCACGATCGACAAGGGCGGCCGACGGGTACCGTTCAGCGTCGACGCAGCCATCCACGCCCCGCGAATGGCATCGTGG
Organism: Actinomycetota bacterium; assembly: GCA_039796935.1. GTDB lineage: Bacteria > Actinomycetota > Acidimicrobiia > Acidimicrobiales > Ilumatobacteraceae > VFMC01. Next base: position 1,874 of record JBDKIV010000275.1, read on the forward strand.
TGCCTGGAGTTCCGCGACACCCGCCGCTGCCCCGACCTGTGACAGCCGACCGAGCATCCCCCGGCGCGAGCGTCGTCATCCCCGCTCACAATGTCGCCGCCACGCTCGGTGACCAACTGACGGCACTCGTCGGCCAGCTCGATGCACCGCGGTTCGAGGTGATCGTGGTGGCCAACCGGTGCACCGATGCCACCATCGACGTCGCACGGTCATTCGCCGACACGCTCCACCTTCGGGTGATCGAGGCGAACGACCGGGCCTCGGCAGCTCACGCACGCAACATCGGCGCCGCGAACGCCCGCGGGCCGGTCGTGCTGTTCTGCGATGCCGACGACCGGGTGGCACCCACCTGGGTCGCCCGCATGACCCGACCTCTCGCCACCGGCGCAGCCGACTTCGTCGGTGGAGTCGTCGAGATCGACCGAACCGACCTGCCACCGTGGCTCTACCGGTGGCGGTTCGAGGGTTCGGCACGACGGTGCATCGTCAGCGCACCCGGCGAGCTGCCGTACGTCATCAGCGCATCGCTCGGTATCACCGCAGCCGCGTTCCAGGCTGTCGGCGGCTTCGACGAATCATTCGGTGGCGCGGCCGGGGAAGACACCGACATCTGCTGGCGGCTCCTTCGGCACGGATACCGGCTCGGCCAGCCCGTCGACGCACCACTCCGCTACACCCAACGAACGACCCTCCGGTCGGCACTCGCCCAACGACGGGCCTACTCGCAGAGCCACCTGCAACTGCTCGCCCGCGAAGGAATTCTCGGCCCAGCACCCTCGTGGGCCGACATCGTCACGACCACCGCGCGCGGCATCGCCCACCGGGTCGTGAAGCAGCGTGAACTCGACCCCCGATACCTCGTCGCCGACGGCTCGTACCGCTGGCACGGCATGGCAGACCATCGTCGGGCGACCGACCTGATCGCCAGCAGCGCCCGGCAGACGCCGCAGTTCGACCTGGCCATCGACCCGGCGATACCGCTCGTCGGCGGGCTCGCCTTCGCCGCCGAGCGACACCGGGCCGGCTACGTCGACGCAGCCAGAACCCCGGGTCGGGCGACGCTCGAGACCCTCTCGGCCCGCCTGCGCGACGGCGACGTCTTCGTCGACGTCGGGGCCGACATCGGCATCATCACGATTGCCGGCGCCAAGGCGGTCGGGCCCACCGGACGGGTGGTCGCCGTGCAACCTGGCGGCCCCACGACCGAGCTGTTCGACCGCAACCTCCGACGCCACCGGGCGGCCACCATCGTCGACACACACACCGACCTCGACGAACAGCTCGTCGCCGACCTCGATCGGCACAGGGTCGCCGTCATCCGAATACGGCCCGGCGACCGAACCACCCCACAGGTGGCCTCGCTGATCGAGCGACACCCCGAGGCGACCGTCGTCACCGACGACACGACCCCCGCATGAGCGCCTCGGCCCAGCCCGACGAACCCCGAGCTGCGACCGTCATCGTCCCGGCTCGAAACGCAGCCGCCGCCATCGCGACGCAGCTCGAAGCACTCACCCGGCAGCACGACGCTCCCCCGTTCGAGGTGATCGTGGTCGCCAACCAATGCAGCGACGACACCGCCGAGGTTGCGGCCCGGTTCGGCGACCGGCTCGAACTCCGCATCGTCATCGCCGACGAACACGGCTCGGTTGCGCACGCCCGCAACCAGGGCGCAGCGGCAGCGCAGACCCCGATCCTGCTGTTCTGCGACGCGGACGATCTCGTCGACCGGCACTGGGTCGCCGGCATGGTCGAAGCGTTCACCGTGCACCGGGCCGATGTGGCGGCCGGCGTCGTCCATGTCGACCGAAGCGACCTCCGCGACTGGATCTACCGCTGGCGCTACCAGCACCTCGACGGAACGGCAGTGCACGAAAGGCCAGGCCGACTCCCCTACGGCATCGGCGCCACGCTCGGCGTCACCAGGGCGGCGCACCGCGCGATCGGCGGGTTCGACGAGCGCTTCTCGGGCGCAGCTGCCGAAGACGTCGACTTCCAGAACCGACTCTTGCGCAACGGCTACCGGATCGCCGCCGCGCCGAAGGCGCACATCACCTACACGCCCAGGCTGAGCGTTCGAGGCAACGTCGACCACGCGAAGGCGTACTTCCGAGGTGAGCTGACGCTGCAGGCAAAGGAGGGTCGCTTCCGACGCCAGCCCCTCCACATCGGCCTCGGCCATGCGGTGCGCACCGCCGCGTTCCAGGTCATCCGCAAACGAAACCTCAACCCGGTCGCGCTCTACGCACTCACTCGCGAGCGCATCGACCGAGCGGTCCTGCTGAGCCGACCGCTGCCGGACGGGCACCCGCGCCAACAGCAACCCCAACGCGACTTCGCTGCGCCCATCGGCACCCCGATCATCGGTGGCCTTGCCTTCGAGGCCACCACCCCGGGGGAAGCGTCGTGGTACGGGCAGTCAGGCATCGAAATCGAAGCGCTGAGCGTGGTCGAGCAGTTGCTGCGGCCAGGAGGCACGTTCGTCGATGTCGGGGCCAACATCGGGGTCTTCACCATCGCTGCGGCGCTGGCGGTGGGGCCGACCGGCAGGGTGATCGCGTTCGAACCAGCTGGACCAACTCGAGCCATGCTCGAACGGAACATCGCACGTCACCAGACTGCGCCACCTGTGACTGTCCGGCCCCACGCCATCGGCGCCCGGAGGTCCACCAAGAAATTTCTTCGATACGAGAACAGCCTCGTCTCGGGCCTGGGCACCGCCCCGGCGCTCTACAGCCCCGGACGACTCGTCAGCGCCGAATCCGTCGACGTCGTCGCGCTCGACGACACGATCAGCGGCCCGGTCGACCTGCTGAAGATCGACATCGAGGGATTCGAAGCAGACGCCCTGGCGGGCGCGCGTCATCTCATGAGCACCAACCCCGACATGTCGATCCTGCTCGAGGTGAACCCCACCTCGCTCGAACTCGCAGGCAACACCGTCGACGGCATCCTCACCCACTTCCCACCCGAATCATGGGACCTTCGCCTCCTCGACGCAGCCGGGCCTCGGCCTGCCAGCACCGAGGACGTTCGAGACGTGATCCACCGCTCACCACCGGGCTGGTATGCAACACTCCTCGCCACGCCAAGGTGAACCCAGCGGAGACATGACATGGCCTTCATCTCCGTGATCCTTCCCGTGCGCAACGGCGCCAGCGTGATCGCCACCCAACTCGACGCACTCGCCCGACAGCGCACCCGCCACCAGTTCGAACTGATCGTGGCCGACCATGCCTCGACCGACGGCACGGTCGAGGTCGTCAGAGGGTTCACCGACCGCTTCGAGCACCTGGTGCTCCACGCTGCAAACACGGCGACGAACGGCGCCGGCGTGCGCAACTCGGCCCTCACCGTCGCCCGTAGCAACTACCTCGCCTTCTGCGACTGCGACGACCTCGCCCACCCCGAGTGGCTCGAACACCTGGTCGAACCCATCCTGTCGAGGCCGTGCCAAGCAGCTGGTCGACTCGTCTACAACTACACCGCCCCGCCGCTGACACCCGAAGCGTTCACCAAGAAGGTCGTCAGGCCCCCCGAGTACATGCGGCATCGGCGGTTCGCCGACAACTGCAGCATGGCCGTACGACGCGACGACCTCATCAGTGTCGGCATGTACAACGCCACCTACGATCGCTCGAGCGACGTCGACCTCTCGTGGCGCCTCCAACGAGCGGGCATCCCCCTCGTCGACGCCGAGCGCTCGATCATGGCCAAGCTGATGCCGCTGCGGACGAGGGACCAGATGCGCAAGTTCGCCATGTGGGCCTTCCACGAACCCCGGATCTACCGAGACCACCGCGCCGACGGGATCGAGCGACGACGGCTGCGCGACGAGACTCGCCACCTCGCGTCGGCCGTCATCGGTGACGCCCGCGCCGCCGTTCGCCGAACGCCTCCGAGCCGCACCCCACTGGCACTCGCCGAGGCCGCCGGGCGACTTGCAGGCTCGTACCACTGGCGGGTCTGGTACCCGTAGAACAGAGCTGCGTTATCGTTCGGCGATGCAACCGCTGAGGAGTGCTCGCTTTCGACTGCGGCGGCGCTGGCGTTCTGCACGGGCCTGGTCGCAGCGGCGCTGGGGAACAGGACGGAACTGGACGAGGGCCGTCATGGACGAGTCCACGCGGCAGTACATGTCGCGGCTCGGCCCGTCGAACCTCGACGCCGTCGAGATCTCGGGCAGGGGTGCCTCTGGCCTCGGCTGGCGTTCGTACGACGTGCTCGCCTACCCCGAGTTCGACCTCACCGCACCCGGTGAGCACGGATCGTACGACGTCGTGATCTGCGAGCAGGTGCTCGAGCACGTGCGCGACCCGTGGACAGCGGTCCGCACCCTCGCCGACCTCTGCCGACCCGGCGGCCACGTCGTGATCTCCACGCCATTCCTCATCCGGCTCCACGCCGAGCCGGAGGACTACTGGCGGTTCACACCCACGGCGATGACGATGCTGATCGAGGGAGCGGGGCTGGTCGACGTCGAGGTCCACCAGTGGGGCAACAGGTCGTGTTTCCGGGCCAACACACGATCGTGGGCGCCGCAGATGCCGTGGCACCGCGGTTGGTTGCTGCGCAACGAGCCAGAACTGCCACTGATGATCTGGGCGTTCGCTCGACGACCAGCGCACGCTGGCGACGCCCGACCGGCCGGCATCACCGGGCAGTAGTCAGCTCGCGATAGATCGCCTCGTACCGGTCCACACAGCTGCCCAGCCCATAGAGGGCCCGGGCCCGCTCGACGGCCGCACCGCCCAGCGCATCGGACCGCGACGGATCGTCGAGCACACCCAGCATGGCGTCGGCCAACAGCGCAGGCTGCTCGCCGTCGACCAGGACACCGGTGACGCCGTCGACCACCGCCTCGGTCAGGCCACTCACCCGCGCCCCGACCACCGGCCTGCCCGCCCACGCAGCCTCGAGTGCCACTAGCGGCAGGCCCTCGAACCGCGACGGCATCACCACCAGCGCCGCACGCTCCATCAGCCTGCGAGCCTCGGCCTGCTCGAGACGGCCCGCCAGCACCACCACGCCGACCAGGCCGGCCGCCTCGATCCGACGACGCAGATCCTCCTCGTCGTCACCGACACCCGCGATCATCATGCGGGTCTGCGGCCGCCGCTCGCGCACCAGCCGCATCGCGTCGATCGCGACGTCCCAGCCCTTCTGGTGCGCCAGACGCCCCACACCGACCACCAGATCGCGATCGACCGGCTGACCCGACGAACACGGGGCCGACACGCCGTTCGGCACATACCGGATCGAATCGCGAATCAGCGGCGCGAACGACAGCGTGTCGGTCACCGCCAACTCGGACACCGCCGTCACCACATCGGCCTCGCCCAACAACCCGGCCATCAGCGAGTAGGTCGATGCCGGCAGACCGACCATCTCGGTCATCGTGTTGTGCACCGTCGCCACCAGCGGACGACGGCGGGCACGGGTGGCACGCTGATACGTCCACAGCAGCGGACCGATCTCGTGCGCATGCACGACATCGGGATCGAACCGGTCGACGATCGCCCCGAGACGACGCTGCACGTCGCGAATCGCGCGGACATCCTTCGACGCAACCGGGCCATCGACATCGATGCGGTGCACGACCACACCATCGACCTCGCCCGGGCCCACTCGGTCGGCCGACACGATCTCGATCTGGTGACCGCGCCGAACCAGCTCGGCCGCCATGTCGTGCAGCAACACCTCGATCCCGCCCATGTGGGGCAGGTAGGCGACGGACAGGGCCAACACTCGCATGTGATTACGAGGCCCGAGGCCTCAGCCGATCACCCGACGCCGTTGCATGCAAGACGCCACGCTAGCCACCTCGCCACCCGCCAGGAACTGCGTCACCCACTGCTCGCTCAACTCGTCCGCCATGCGCTCGAGCGGCGGAGCGGGCACCGCCACGCCGCGCACCCCGAGATGGTCGAACACCCGAGACATCGTCGCCTCGTACTCGCCGCTCAGTGCCTCGTAGGTCACGGCCAACGGCGGCTCTCCCTGCCACGCCGAAAAATGCTCGCGCCAACCGGCCTCGTCCGTGTCCGCCATCCGCACGCACGCCTCGATCAGTCGGCGGTCGTACACGGGGCCGGTGCTCGCACCCGAGCCCCTGCCCGCCCACGCACCGGTCTGCAGCGCCCGGCTCCACGACACGGCCTGACGAACCCGGTCGTCACGACGGATCCACACCCAGCTCACCGGGGCGCCCCACACCGACATGTCGAGCCCCCGGTCGAGCATCATCCGCCGGTAGTCGCCCCACATCACCTTGATCGACAACACCCCGTCGCCAGACACCCAGCGCTGCCCGACGTTGTCGAGAATCGACACCACCGACGCACGCGTGAAGCGCTCGGGCACCGGACGATCCCACCTCGGATCACCCACCACGCGTCGACGCACACGGCCGAGCCGTCCCCGAACGCTCCACCGCACCGGCCCCACCCCGAACGGGTCGCGCAACAGGATCGACGGATTGATGTACTCCTGCGGGGCGCCCGCCACACCGGTGGCCGACAGCGCCTCGCTCAGCAACGAGCTCCCCGTCCGCGGCGACGCCGCCACCACGATCACGCGCCGCACGCCACCGCCCCCCATCAGCCCGCCGGCTCCGCTGCACTGCGCACCACCACACGACCCACCGACAGCTCGAGCCGTGGCAACACCGGCCACCACCGCACACGAGGCACCGCCCGCAACGCCACCTCGAGGAACCCGTCCGACGTGTCGCCAGGCACCGGCACGGTCAGCGTCGTCACCGCAGCACCGACCTCGGCACGACCCACGCGACGATCGTTCACCACCACCTCGACCTGCTTCACCTCACCCCGCGACGCCACCTCGAGACGCACCGAACGCGCACCGCGAACTGCCATC
>JBDKIV010000276.1:0-5460 GCA_039796935.1 Actinomycetota bacterium
CCGTGTTCGCTGCAGCGTCACTCGCCGATGCGTTCGCCGAGTTGGGCGACGTCTTCACCTCGACCCGCCCCGACACCACGGTGACGTTCAACTTCGCCGCATCCTCGGCGCTGGCGACCCAGATCATCGAGGGGGCACCGGCCGACGTGTTCGCCTCGGCCGACCTGCACAGCATGGAGATACTGGTGGATGCAGGTGAGCACGCCACCGAACCAGTGGTGTTCACGACCAACCGCGCCCAGATCATCGTCGAGTCGGGCAACCCGGAAGGCATCACCGGGCTCGGCGATCTGGCCAACGGTGACCTGACCGTCATCTCGTGCGCACCCGAGACACCCTGCGGCCGGTACGCGCAGACCGTCCTCGACAACGCAGGAGTGACCGTCACGTTCCGATCACTCGAGGAGAACGTGAAGGCCGTCGTGTCCAAGGTGACGCTCGGCGAAGCCGATGCGGGCATCGTGTACGCCACCGACGTGCTCGCTGCCGGCGAGACGGCGACGGGCGTCGCGATCCCCGCAGACCTCAACGTCGTCGCGGAGTACCCCATCGCCGTGACCGAGGCGTCCGCCGACAGTGACGCAGCGCTCGCCTTCATCGAGTTCGTCCTGTCGTCGGACGGTCGGGCCATCCTCGAGTCGTACGGGTTCGTCTCGCCATGAGTCACCGCAGACGCAACGCGTCGATTCCCGCACCCGCCATGATCCTGGCGTCGCTGGCCGTCGTGTTCTTCTCGCTGCCGCTCGTGGGTCTGCTGTGGCGGGTGCCCTGGTCGAACGCATGGGGATACCTCACCGACGACACCGCCACAGCAGCGCTGAGACTCTCGCTCGTGTGCTCGATCTGGGCGACCGGACTGTCGATCATGTTCGGCGTTCCCCTCGCCTGGTTCCTCGCTCGATCGACGGTGCCCGGCCGCGGAGTGATCCGCGCCCTGTGCACCCTGTCGATGGTGCTGCCACCGGTGGTGGGTGGCGTGGCACTCTTCTTCGCGCTCGGCCGGCGCGGGCTCGTCGGCCAGTACCTCGACCGGTGGTTCGACGTGCAGGTGCCGTTCACCACGACGGCGGTGGTCATCGCACAGACCTTCGTGGCCATGCCATTCCTCGTGATCACGGTGGAAGCCGCACTGCGACAACTCGACATCCGCTACGAAGAGGCGGCCCGCACACTCGGCGCCTCGCGGTGGTTCACCTTCCGCCGGGTCACGCTGCCTGCCATCCGACCGGCGCTCGTCGCCGGTGCCGTGCTGTCGTGGGCGCGAGCCCTCGGTGAGTTCGGCGCCACCATCACCTTCGCCGGCAACTTCCCTGGCACCACCCAGACGCTGCCTCTCGCCGTCTACCTCTCGCTCGAGAGCAACCCCGAAGAGGCGATCGTGCTCGCGCTCGTGTTGATCGTCGTGTCGTTCGCCGTGCTCATCGGCCTGCGCGACCGGTGGTTGGCGCGTCCGGGCTCCCAGATGGGGATGCCCTCGTGACGCTCGTCGTCGAGGGGGGCCTCGACGTGGGCACGCTGTCGCTCGACATCGACGCGACCTTCGCCGCAGGGAGCACGGTGGCGGTCCTCGGGCCCAACGGGGCCGGGAAGAGCACGTTGCTGCGGACGCTCGCAGGCCTCACACCCCTGCAGAGGGGCCGCATCACGCTCGACGGGTCGGTCCTCGACGATCCCGACGACGGGACGTTCGTCCGACCGGAGCGACGACCGATCGGCGTGGTGTTCCAGAACTATCTCCTCTTCGACCATCTGTCGGTGGTCGACAACGTCGCATTCGGGCTCCGCGCCCGCGGCGTGCGCCGCACCGACGCCCGGCGGGTCGCCCACGAGTGGATCGAACGCATGGGACTCGCCGATCACGCCACGCACCGGCCACGGGCACTCTCGGGTGGGCAGGCGCAGCGCGTGGCACTCGCTCGCGCCCTGGCGGTCGAGCCGCGATTGGTGCTGCTCGACGAGCCGCTCGCCGCGCTCGATGCCGGCACGCGCGCTGCGGTGCGACGTGAGCTCCGCCGCCACCTCTCCGGAGTGGACGGGGTCCGTCTGGTGGTGACCCACGATCCGGTCGACGCGCACGTCCTCGCCGACGAGGTGATCGTCGTCGAACACGGCGCCGTGGTGCAGCGGGGAACGCTCACCGAGGTGAGCTCGCACCCCCGCTCGCGCTACGTCGCTGATCTGGTGGGGGTCAATCTGGTGGAGGGCACGGTCGAGGCGGGCGTGCTGCGCACGACGAGCGGAGCCCGGCTCGTCATCGCCGATGCCCCGGACGGGCCCTCGCTCGCCGTGATCCATCCGCACTCGATCTCGGTGGCACGCGACGAGGCGCCCGGGTCGAGCCCACGAAATCGCTGGCCGGGCACCGTCACCGAGATCGACCACCTCGGCACACGTGCACGGCTGCGAGTCGGGGGCGCACTCCCCCTCACCGCGGAGATCACCGCCGCCGCGCTCGCCGACCTGCGACTCGCGTCGGGCGACCCGGTGGTGATGAGCGTCAAGGCGACCGACATCACGGTGTACCCCGCATGAGCACACGATCCGACGGGACCGACCTGCTCCTCGGGGAATGGGCCTGCCTCGGAGTCCTCGCCACCGGGCCCGCACACGGGTTTGCGGTCGCCGCACGGCTGCGACCCGAAGGCGACGTCGGCAGGGTGTGGTCGCTCTCGCGGCCGCTCACCTACCGCTCGCTCGATCAACTCGGCCGGCGTGGCCTCGTGCGGGCCGTCGCCGAAGAGCACGGTGTCGCAGGAGGGAGCCGGACGATCCTCGCCATCACCCGGTCGGGTCGAACCAGGTTCGGCACGTGGGTCACCTCACCGACGGCGCACCTGCGCGACGTCCGCAGCGAGCTCCTGCTGAAGCTGGTGCTGGGCGAGCAGAGCGGCATCGACCTCGGGCCCATGCTGATCGCCCAACGTTCGCTGGTGGCCGAGATGACAGCGAGGCTCGACGCCCGGTCGCTGGCGGGCGGCGACGTGGTGAGCCGGTGGCGCGTGGAACACGCCCATGCCGTCCTCCGTTTCCTGGATGCGATCATCGAGACCTGACCGGGCACGTCCGCCGTGCCCGCAGCCGGTTGGTCACCCGCGACCGCATGCGTCGTGAGACGATGATCGGCCCTCGATGCACCAGGGCGACAGTAACGTCACGACATGCGAAGGCAACTCGGTCGGCTGCTCCGGACGTCGGCGAGACGCATCGGCCTCGGCACCTCTCGCGTTGCCATCGACACACGCGGTGCACACGACGCCGCAGCAATCGACGACGTGGAGATCTGGCGGCGGGTTGCTCCGTTCACGATGACGAGTCCGGAGCGGATCCAGGCACTCGTCGATTCGGTCCGCCATCTCGAACGACATCATGTCGCGGGGGCGTTCGTCGAGTGCGGCGTGTGGCGGGGAGGGTCGATGATGGCTGCCGCGCTGGCACTGGCCGGCGCCACGAACCGCGAGTTGTTCCTCTTCGACACCTACGAGGGCAACCCGGCCCCGGGTGACCCCGACGTCGACCACCGAGGCGTCTCCGCCGCCCAACAGCTCGCTGCGGACCCGTCCCGAACCGCCCACATCTCGGCAGTGGCCCACCTCGAGGACGTGCGTCGGAACATGGCGTCGACCGGCTATCCCGAGTCCCTGATCCACTACGTTGCGGGCAACGTCGAAGACACGATCCCGGCCATGGCACCGGACCGCATCGCGCTGCTCCGGCTCGACACCGACTGGTACGCCTCGACGAGACACGAGTTGCAGCACCTCTTCCCGCGAATGGTGTCCGGCGGGGTCTTGATCGTCGACGACTACGGCCACTGGCGAGGCGCTCGCCAGGCTGTGGACGAGTACCTCGACTCGACCGGCGTCCGCCTGCTCCTGTGTCGGATCGACTACACGGGACGAATCGCAGTCGTCCCGTAGGTCCCCAGTGTGGTGGTCGTGGATCGCCGACCCCGAGGTCACTGTGCTATCCAAGTGGTGATGGCGACCGATCCTCCCTTTTCGCGTGCGTGGGCCGTCTGCGGTCTCGTCGAGGTCGGCTCACGTTGATCGGTCGTCTGAAGCAGCTCGCGCGACGCTCGCCGTTGGCTCATCGGACCCGGCAGTACATGAAGGCTCGATTGCACCTGCTCGACATGAGCGACGTGCGACAGTTGATGCCGACGCAGTTGAACGACCTCGTCCAGGCGTGCGATCTCTGGTCGGAATCCCCGGAGGACATCCTCGGGTTCGCCGGACTCACCATCGACACAGGGCACATCTCGGAGTACCACGACGCATCACGTGCGGTCGAGCGTCGTGCGGCCGAAGTGGCGATGCCGTACCCGACATGGTTCGATGTGGCGCCCCGAACCGAGCAGCTGCTCTTCCTGCTGGTGCGCTCGAGCCGGCCGGACGTCGTGGTCGAGACCGGCATCGGGAACGGGCGTTCGTCGGCGATCATCCTTGCCGCGATGGACCTCAACGGCACCGGGGTGTTGCACAGCGTCGACATCGACGACCACATCGGCGCGTTGGTCCCGGATCGACATCCTCGATGGGTCACACACATCGGCGATGGCAGCCCCGCAGCGTTGGAGGGCTTCCTCCGAGATGCCGGCCCCGTCGACATCTTCATCCACGACAGCGATCACAGCTACCGAGCGCAGCGTGCGGAGTACGAGATCGCCGAGCGATACGGATCGTCACGGTTCCTCCTCGCGAGCGACGACGTGAACTGGTCCAATGCCTTTCTCGACCACTGCACGACGCGCGGTCTGTCGTCCGCCGTCCTGTCGGACGTGACCAAGTGCTTCGGACTTGCATGGCGTCCCCGCGAGCGTCTCGGACATGATTGACCTCCTCTTCGTCAGCAACGACGCCTACTGCCCACATCTCGCCACCACGCTGATGTCGGTGGCGGCATCGACGCCCGGCCCGGTGCGCGCCAACATCGTCACCGACGATGCCTCCGCCGCCTCGCGCCGGCAGGTCGCTCGAGCTGTGCCGTCCATCGAACTCCGGTGGCTCGAGTGCGGTTCGCTGGAGGGTCTGCCACCGTCGTCCACCGGGATCGCCCCCATCTCGTACGGCCGCCTGTTCGGTCCGGGCCAACTGGCGGGAGACGTCGAGCGGCTGATCTATCTCGATGTCGACACGCTCGTTCGGCACGATCTCACCGAGCTCTGGGAGAGCGATCTCGCCGGACGACCGATTGCGGCGGTTCGAGATGCCTGGGTGACCTGGGTAGGACACCCGACGCTCGGCATTCCGGACTACGAAGCGCTCGGCTTCGCTGCCCGGGCGCCGTACTTCAACGCCGGCGTGATGGTGATCGACGTGACGCAGTGGAGCCGCGACGAAACCGAGCGTCGATGCCGCGAGTTCCTGTCGACACAGCAGCACAATCGGTTGGCCGACCAGGACGCACTCAACGCTGTGTTCTACGAGAACTGGACGCCGCTGCCCATGCGTTGGAACGTCT
>JBDKIV010000277.1:0-2545 GCA_039796935.1 Actinomycetota bacterium
AGTCTTCGTCCGTCAGTTTCCACTGCTTCAACGGGTCGTTGGCCCGGGCGTTGAACCGCCGGAGTTGCTCGTCGTCACTGATGTGCAGCCAGAACTTGACGAGGATGATGCCCTCGGTGACCAGCGAGCGTTCGAAGTCGACGATCGACTTGTAGGCACGGCCCCACTCGGCGTCGGTGGCGAACCCTTCGATGCGCTCGACCATCACACGGCCGTACCAGCTTCGATCGAACACCGTCATGCCGCCGTGGCCGGGGAGTTCGCGATAGAAGCGCCACAGGAAGTGGTGGCGCTTCTCGCGCGGTGTGGGTGCCGCGTAGTTGACGACCGAGTAATGGCGAGGGTCGAGGTGGCCGACGATCGCCTTGATCGCGCCACCCTTGCCCGCCGCATCGGGACCCTCGAACAGCACCAGCAGGCCTGGTCCGACGTGGCCACCGATCTCTCCGCCGAGGTGCAGGCGCAACTGCAGGAGACGCCGTTGTTCGTCCTGCAGTTTGCGCGCGTACTGTTCGCGGTCGAGCCGTTGGGTCAGGTCGAGTTTGTCGAGCAACGTCATGGTCAGCCCCGCTTCTGGATGTTGGCCCACTCGTCACGCAAACCGACCGTGCGGTGGAACAGCAGGTGCTCGCCGGTGTCGCGAGCGAAGTAGCCGAGTCGTTCGAATTGGACGACCTGGCCAGGGCGCGCCTCTCCGAGCGCAGCCTCGACCTTGCAGTTCGTCACCAGTTCTCTCGAGTTCGGGTGCAAGTCGTCGAACGGCTCGCCGGTCCGCTCACCGGGCACCTCGGCCACGAACAGGCGCTCGTAGAGGGCGACGTCTGCATCGAGGGCGTGCGCCGACGACACCCAGTGGATGGTGGCTTTCACCTTGCGGCCATCCGGCGCTGCTCCGCTGCGGGTCTCGGGGTCGTAGGTGCACTGGATCTCGGACACCTCACCGTCGTCGCCGAGCGTGTAGCCCGTGCATCGGAGGAAGTAGGCGCCGCGGAGACGAACCTCGCTGCCCGTCGTGAGCCGGAAGTACTTGGGCGGGGCGTCGACCCGGAAGTCGTCCCGCTCGATGTAGATCACCCCGGACAGCGGTACCGAGCGGGTGCCGTCGTCGGGGTTCTCGGGGTTGTTGCCCAGTTCGACATGCTCGACGTGCCCCTCGGGCCAGTTGGTGATCACGACCCGGAGCGGCCGCAGGACAGCCATACGCCGGAGGGCGGTGGCGTTCAGTTCGGTCCGGATGAACGACTCGAGCAACTCGATCTGATGACGACTGTTGGTCCGTGACACACCGATGTAGCTGCAGAACTCGCGGATCGCCTTCGGCGGGTAGCCCCTCCTGCGCAACCCGCGCAGGGTCGGCAGTCGCGGGTCGTCCCACCCGTCGACGATGCCGTCGGCCACCAGTTTCGCCAGCCGTCGCTTCGACGTGACGGTGTGGGTCAGTTCGAGCCGTGCGAACTCGGTCTGTCGAGGCCGGTCCATCGGTAGCGGCAACTGCTCGAGGTACCAGTCGTACAGGGCTCGGTGACTGTCGAACTCGAGCGTGCACAGCGAGTGGGTGACTCCCTCGATGGCGTCGCTCTGGCCGTGCGCCCAGTCGTAGGTGGGATAGATCACCCACGAGTTGCCGGTGCGGTGGTGGTGCTGCCGGCGGATGCGGTACATGACGGGGTCACGCAACTGCATGTTCTCGTGCTGCATGTCGACCTTGGCTCGAAGGACGCGTGACCCCTCGTCGAACTCGCCCGCCCGCATGCGGCGGAGCAGGTCGAGGTTCTCCTCGATCGAGCGAGCGCGGTAGGGGCTCTCGACCCCAGGCCTGCCGTAGCCGCCGCGCTGCTCGGAGATCGTCTCGCCGTCTTGGTCGTCGACGTAGGCGAGGCCCCGCTCGACGAGGTGTTCGGCCCACGCATACAACTGCTCGAAGTAGTCCGAGGCGAACAGGATCGGCTCGGGAACCGCGAACCCGAGCCAGGCCACGTCGTCGATGATGGCGCCGACGTACTCGGTGTCCTCGGTGTCGGGGTTGGTGTCGTCGAAGCGCAGGTTGCACCGCCCACCGAACTCGGCAGCGATCCCGAAGTCGATGCAGATCGCCTTTGCGTGGCCGATGTGCAGGTAGCCGTTCGGTTCCGGCGGGAAGCGAGTCTGCACTCGACCACCGAAGGTGCCCTGCTCGATGTCTGCACGCACCAGGTCACGGACGAAGTCGGACGCGGCGGACGGTGAGGGTTCGTCTGGTGCTGGCATGCCCCGACGACGCTAGCAACCAGGGCACCGCCGCGTCGCACGACTGATACCTATAGGGGTATACTCGGAACATGCGTCTGCGTCGCCTCACTCCCCTCGTGGTCATCCCCGTCTCGCTCTCGCTCACCCTCGCCCTCGCGAGCTGCGGCTCGGAGGAACCGACGGCCGCAGCAACGGACTCGTCGGCTGCTGCCAGCGCGACGAGTACGGCGATCGTGATCGATGTCCGCACCCCGGCCGAGTACGAGATGGGGCACCTGAGCGGAGCGCTCAACCTCGATCTCGAAGGCGGCCAACT
>JBDKIV010000278.1:0-17254 GCA_039796935.1 Actinomycetota bacterium
CACCCCCTCAGCCACCAAGAACTCCGCCAACTTCGACAGCGACCACGTGGAAATCGGCAGGCGATGATCCAGCGGACGAGACCGGGCGTGCTTCCTGGTGTGCTGACGCTGCGGCAACGTGAATTTCGGTGGCCGACCGTCCGCGTACCTCGGGTCGAGCGAATCGAACCCGTCGGTGTTGACGTTGTGGATCACCTCGCGGACCCGGTCCTCCGAGGTGAACGCGATCCGGGCGATCGCCGGGACGTCCATCGCCTGAGCGGACGACAGCACGATCTGCGCTCTCCACCACCTGACCACCGACCCCGAACCACGCCGCACGATCCCGAGGAGCATGACTCCCTCCGGCGGCGCGAGGTCACGAACCTACACACGCTCAGCCATCCGCCAAGTCTGCGCGACCACGACCCTCACGTGGTGGACACGACCCCACCAACATTCCCGGTCATGGCACTAGTAGCCAGGGTCGCTCGGCCAGTTGGGCTGGAAGAGATGCCACTGCTCGGGCGCCCTCCGGATGCGGAACTCGAGTTCATCGGCAAGGTGCTGCGTCACCCGGGACACGTCCTCACGGAACCCGCCCAGTCGCTGCACGGGAATGGGAGGCCGCACGATCGCGTGGTGCCCGTTGTAGCGAGGGGTGAAGTACACCCCGGTCGTTAGGATCGGGGCACCGGTACGGATCGAGAGCGTCGCCGGTCCGGCAGGAAGGGTGGTGCGCTCGCCGAAGAAGTCGACCTCGACGCCCTTGCGTTCGATGTCGCGGTCCGAGAGGAGACAGACGACCCCGTTGTCGCGCAGCGCCTTCAGCACCGTCGGGCCGGCATCGGGCCCGAGCGGGACCACGTGCATGCCCAGCTGACGTCGCAGCGTCGCGAACCACTCGAACAGTTCGGGTGGTTGGAGCGGTTCGACCACGACCGTCAGACGATGTCCCTGATCGGTCATCCACCGACCCGCCCACTCCCAGCCGCCGAGGTGCGGTAGCGCCAGGATGACCCCGTTGCCCCGGTCGAGTCCTTCGGTGACGTGCTCGTAGCCCTCGGTACTGAAGCCCCGCTCGACGGTCCGACGCGACAACGTCGGCAAGCGGAAGCTCTCGACGTAGTAGCGCGCGTACGAGTCGAAGGCGGTCTGCGTGGCGAGGCGGAGCGCCGTCGAGCCGATCCGCGGATTCACCCTGCGCAGGTGACGCTGGTACATCTCGCGCCGATCGCCGCCAGTGAGGCTCGCCCCGAACCCGAGTGACGACGCAGCGACCGCCGCCAACGGACCGGGCATGAGACGCGCTGCCAGCGAACCCAGGCGATAGCCACTCACCGTGGCGGCATCGGCGAGCCGGGCCCGCGAGATGGGTTCGGTCACGGGACCGTCCGTCAGCGCTCGGACCGAGGTCCGCCGGGACGAGAGATGCGCGTCCTCCGACGTTCGGTGCGCACCACGCGCCGGCTCTGGCGCCGGCTCCGACGCATCTCGATCTTGGCCGCGGTCACCGGGGCCACACCCGCTTGGCGCCACACCTTCACGAAACGCTGAACTGCCGTCACCGCGGTCAGCACGAGCATCACCCACAGGATCGGGAGCAGCAGCGGCGGGATGAGGAGACCGAGGCAGAACAGGATGATCCGCTCGGCTCGTTCCATCAGTCCGCCCTTGGCGTCGAGTCCGAGCGACTCGGCCTTGGCGCGCTGGTACGAGATGACCGAGCTGAGCGCCATGATCGCGAACGGGAGCATGGCCAGGAGCGGAGACTCGTCAGCGGCGAAGTACCAGGCAACACCGCCGAACAGCAGGGCGTCGGTGACGCGGTCGATCACCGAGTCGAAGAACGCCCCGCGCTGGCTCGAGGTGTTCGACGCTTTGGCGAGCGCCCCGTCGAACAGGTCGGGAAGCGCAGCGAGGATCACCAGGACGAGGCCGAGGCGCAGTTCGCCCGCACCGATGGCGACCGCCGCTCCGACGGCGACGACGAGCCCCAGCACCGTCAGGTGATCGGGCGACATGCCCGTTCGCCGCAGGCCGTCACCGACAGGCTTGACCGCCTTGTCGACCGCCACCCGGAATTTTCCGTCGAACATGGCGGCTCAGGCTATCCCACGACCGGGAACATGGGCCGACGCCCACGACACGCAGCCGACGTCACCGTCGTGGCAGACGCCGTCAGCCACTTCGGGCGTCACGGTTTCGGGCGTCACGGTTTCGGGCGTCACGGTCGGAGATCCGGTTCGACCCAGTCGTCCTCGGGGTTCGCCTCGGAGAACTGCTCGACCACCCGACCATCGACCGCGTCGACGAGCACCAATCCGCGTTGGCGAGGCGGATTCTCGGCGGAGTAGACCAGGACACGCCACGTGGGCCGGCTCCGCAGGCCACGCCACACCTGCTGAGCCGATGCGTGCCCGACGGCGAACCCGACCGCGCCCTGAGCGGCGACGAGCGCCTGCTTCTCGTCGACGGTCATCCGCCACCCCGAGGTGATCGAGAACACGCCCACTGCGCCGAGCGCCAGGGCCGCCCACAGCCACCCCTCGTTGACGAGGACGTCTCCGTCCGACCGCACCGCCCAGACAACCGCCAGCACGACGGCGAAACCGAGGTAGATCCCACCGGGCCACCGACGACGACTGTTGTCGGGAAACTGATAGGGACCGACGTACTCGGAGGCGTTGAGGTCGTCCGGCAGTTCGTCTCGGAGGTCGCTGGTCTCGCTCATGACATGGCCAGGCTACGACCTGGGCGCTCCGACCGGCGGCACCGTAGGCCATGCCGCGCGGAGCTTGGCCGCCGTGTCGGGGAGCGACTCGGGCAACGTCCTGGTGTTCGACGTGGTGGTCATGAAGTTCGCGTCGCCCACCCAACGGGGCACGACGTGCACGTGCAGATGACCACTGACGCTGCCGCCCGCCGGTCGGCCGAGGTTGAGGCCGACGTTCAGACCCCCCGGGGCGAGGGCCGTCTTGAGCGCGCGAACCGCATCGGTGACCATCGCCCACAGTTCGACCGATTCGACGCTCTCGAGATCCTCGAGATCCGCGACCTCGCGGTACGGCAGCACGAGCAGGTGCCCGACCGCATAGGGATACGCGTTGAGCAGCGCCCAACAGTGGCGGCCTCGATGGAGCACATGGGTGTCGACATCGGGAAGACCGGAGTGCAGGATCTCGGTGAAAATGCTGTGTCGAGGCGCTGCGTCGCCGACGTGCGGAACCGAGGCAGCGGTCAGCGACTGGACGTATGTCGCCCGCCACCCGTTCCAGAGCAGCTCGAGCGGTGTCATCAGACCTGCGCGAGCTGGCTGTCGATCTCGGCCTTCACACGGCGGACGAACTCGTCGAGCGGTACGTCACGCTCGACGTCGCCTCCTC
Source organism: Actinomycetota bacterium (assembly GCA_039796935.1). Classification (GTDB taxonomy): domain Bacteria; phylum Actinomycetota; class Acidimicrobiia; order Acidimicrobiales; family Ilumatobacteraceae; genus VFMC01. Next base: position 3,366 of record JBDKIV010000278.1, read on the forward strand.
GCGGGTTGACGCCGAGCGTCGTGCCGGCGACATCGGTGTCGCCGACCACGAGCACGTACGGGATCTTGTCGAGCTTGGCCGACCGGATCCGCTTGCCGAGCTGGTCGTTCGAATCGACCACGTCGACTCGCAGCCCCTCGGCACGCAGCCTCGCCGCCACCTCGGACGCGTACGCCTCGTGCGCATCGGCGACGGGCAGAACTCGAGCCTGCAGCGGCGCCATCCAGGTCGGGAACGCCCCGGCGTAGTGCTCGAGCAGTACGCCGAAGAACCGTTCGACCGACCCGAACAGCGCTCGGTGGAGCATGATCGGCCGGTGCCGCGCGTTGTCGGCACCGACGTACTCCAACTGGAACCGCTCGGGCAGGTTGAAGTCGCACTGGATCGTGCTCAGCTGCCAGGTTCGGCCGATCGCATCCTTCACATCGATGTCGATCTTCGGCCCGTAGAACGCCGCGTCACCGTGCTTCACCTTGTACGCAAGCCCGTACTTCTCGAGCGCCGAGCGGAGCGCCTCGGTGGCCGTGTCCCAGATGTCGTCGTCTCCCACGTACTTCTTCGGGTCCTTGGTCGACAGGTTGGCCGTGAACTCGTGGAAGCCGAACGCACGCAGCACGCTCATCACGAAGTCGAGCAGCGAGGCGATCTCGTCCTGGAGCTGCTCTTCGGTGCAGTAGATGTGGCTGTCGTCCTGAGTGAACCCGCGGATCCGCATGAGTCCGTGCAAGGTCCCGGCGCGCTCGTACCGGTACACCGTCCCCAACTCGAACAGGCGCAGCGGCAGCTCGCGATAGCTCCGTTGCCGACCTCGGAAGATGAGGCAGTGCATCGGGCAGTTCATCGGCTTCGGGTAGTACGTGCCGTTGTCCATCTCCATCGGCGGGTACATCCCGTCCTTGTAGAAGTCGAGGTGCCCGGAGGTCTGGAACAGGTTGGCATTGGCGAGATGCGGCGAGAACACGAACTGGTAGCCGCCGTCGGTGTGACGCTGACGGCTGTAGTCCTCCATCATCTTGCGGACGATCGCGCCCTTGGGGTGCCAGACCGCGAGCCCCCCACCGAGCTCGGACGGAAAGCTCAGCAGGTCGAGCTCGACTGCGAGTTTGCGGTGATCTCGCTTCTCGGCCTCTGCCAGCCGATGCAGGTGCTCGTCGAGCGCCGACTTGGTCTCCCATGCCGTGCCGTAGATGCGCTGAAGCATCGGGCCCTTTTCGTTGCCACGCCAGTACGCACCGGCCACCTTCATGAGCTTGAAGTGGCCGAGCTTGCCGGTGCTCGGCACGTGTGGGCCACGGCACAGGTCGACGAACTCCGGGGTGTTCCGGTACACGCTGATGGTCTCGCCACCGCCGATCTCGCCCGCATCGTCGTCGTCGGCCGATCCACTCGAGACCCGCTCGATGATCTCGCACTTGTACGGCTGGTCGGCGAACACCCGCAGCGCTTCGGCGGCCGGGAGCTCGTCGCGCACGAACGGCTGGTCGGCCTTGATGATCTCGCGCATCCTGTCCTCGATGGCACCGAGGTCGTCGTCACTGAACGTGCGTGCGTCGGGCAACTCGAAGTCGTAGTAGAAGCCGTCGTTGATCGCCGGGCCGATCGAGAACTTCGCGCCGGGAAAGAGCTGAGTGACGGCCTGCGCCATCACGTGCGCCGTGGAGTGGCGGAGCACGTGGCGGCCCTCGTCGGAGTCTGCCGTGACGATCGCCACCCGAGCTCCGTCGTGGAGCGACCGACCGAGATCGGACTCTTCCCCGTCGATCAACGCCGCCACCGCTGCCTTGGCCAGGCGAGAGCCGATCGATGCCGCCACGTCAGCAGTCGTCACGCCCTCGTCGTAGCAGCGCGATGAACCGTCGGGGAGGGAGATCGTGATCTGTGCCATAGCGGCGCTCAGTCTACGAGAGCACCGACTGAGCCGACCCCGGCTTTATGCGTGGCTACCGGCGTCGACTCGCTGGCGGGCGGGCTCGTCGCCCACATGGGCGACCTTCGCGACGGCCGGGGCCGGTTCGGTCTCGGGTTTCGAACCCGCATAGACGTTGCGGTACTCCTGGCCGGTGAGTGCTCGGATCTCGAACATGAGCTCGTCGGTGATCTGTCGGAGTACCCGATGATCGTCGGCACGACCGCGGTAGCGCTCGACCTTGATGGGAGCGCCGATCCGGATGGTGCACTCCTTGCGCAGGCCCGGAAGACGCGCATCGGGTGGCTGGATGTCGCTCGTGCCGATCACCCCGACGGGGTAGATCGGACAGCCGACCTTCAGCGCCAGGCGCGCTGCCCCCGTTCGCCCCTTGTAGAGATAGCCGTCCCGGCTGCGTGTGCCTTCGGGAAAGATCCCGAACAACTCCCCTCGGCGCAGCACGCGCTCTGCGGTGTCGAGCGCCGCCTGGCTCTTGTCACCGCCCGACCGGTCGATCGGGATCATTCCCATGGCGGGGAACAGGTACTTGGTCGTCCACGAATCCATGTACTCGGCCTTGCCGACGAAGCTGATGTTGCGCGGCACGTGCAGCATCAGGAAGGCGCTGTCCAAGAAACTGATGTGGTTGGGACACAGGATCGCCGGCCCCTCGGCAGGGAGACGATCGAACCCCTCGAGGTGAAACGTCCAGAGACGCTTCGCGATCGGCCGTGCGACGCGTCGGAGCCTCGACTGCAGCTTGCCTGCACCCTCAGCGTTCACGGGCCCCCCTTTCGACGCTGTGCGCAGCGTAAACGATCGGGAGGTCACCCGGGAGGTTGGGAAGTCGTTTCTGCGGAGACGGTCAGAGATCGACGCCGAGCAGTGCTGCGGCCGAACGTGCACCGACACCGCGGGATGCGGCGTCATCGATCACCGCGAGTGCCGCCGGAGTGTCGAGATCGTCGTCGAGTGCCGCTCGGACATCGGCGAGCACCGCCTGATCGTCGCCGTCGGCCGAGGTCCAGGTCTCGAGCCGGCGAGCGTTGCGCGCCATCAGCGTGTCGTCCCACTCCCACTCGTACCGGTAGTGGTGCTCGATGATGCCGAGGCGGATCGAGCGAGGGTCCCACACCGAGCGGAGCTGGTCGACGAACACGAGGTTGCCGAGGCTCTTCGACATCTTGTGACCGTTCATGTACACCATTGCGACGTGCATCCAGTGACGAACGAAGGGCTCTCCGGTTGCGGCTTCGCTCTGGGCACGCTCGCACTCGTGGTGCGGGAAGATCAGGTCGGACCCGCCCCCGTGCAGGTCGATCGTCGTGCCGAGCTCGCGGAGCGCGAGCGCACTGCACTCGATGTGCCACCCCGGACGACCGGGTCCCCACAGCGTGTCCCAACTCGGCTCGTCGTCGGCCGACGGGTGCCACAGGACGAAGTCGAGCGGGTCGCGCTTGTGAGGGTCGTCGACATGCCCTCCGCGCTGGCGAGCGAACTCGATCATCTGGTCGCGTGTGTAGTGGCTGACCGATCCGAAACCCGGTGACTTCGAGACGTCGAAGTACACGCTGCCACCGGCGGTGTACGCAAAGCCCCGCTCGAGCACCATCCCGATGAACCCGCGGATGTCGGGGATCGCCGACGACGCCCGCGGCGTGCTCCAGACCGGCAGTGCGTTGAGCGCCTCCATGTCGCGCTCGAAGCGTGCCTCTTCCCCTGCGGCCAGGTCGAGGTAGTGGACACCGAGCTCGCGTGCCTTGGCGAACAGGGGGTCGTCGACGTCGGTGACGTTGCGCACACATTTCACGGTGTGCCCGAGATCGATGAGTCGACGCTGCAGGACGTCGTAGGTGATGAACGTCGCTGCGTGGCCGAGATGGGTCGCGTCGTACGGGGTGATGCCACAGGTGTACATCAAGACCTGTGGGCCGGGTTCGAAGTTCACCACTGCCCGGCTGGCAGTGTCGTACAGGCGCATCGTCACGTCCGCGGCGCCCGAGGATCACGCTTGATGCCGGTGAGCTTCGGTGCCACCCGCGTCTTGTAGCGCACGTTCAGCTGCAGCAGCACCGCCGTGAACGCCTCGATCGCCGTGGCGTTCGAGAGTTCACCGGCATCGAGCGGCCGACAGCCGGGGATCTTGGCGACGATGTCGCTGATCGTGGCCACGGCATCCTTGTCGTCGCCGCAGATCAGCACGTCCGAGTCGATCGGGTCGCCCAAGTGACCGAGCTCGGTCGCCGGAAGGTGGTGGAAGGCTGCCACGACCCGGCAGCGCGGCACCGCCGCCTGCACGTGCGCTGCAACACTGCCGCGAGGCGGAACGAGCGGTTGGAACTCGTGACCCACACGGACGAGCGCGTTGGCCATGCTGACGACCACCTTGCCGGCGAGCGCCTCCTCGTTCTCCTGAGCCGTGGTCGCTGCCGAATCCCACGGCGTCGCGATCACCACCACCTCGCACGCAGCAGCGGCGGCGTTGTCGCCGTAGCTGAGCAGTGGCTCGACCTCGGGCCATTTCGCGACCATGCCATCGCGGGCCTCCATCGCTCGATACTTCGACCGCGAGCCGATGACCACCTCGTAGCCGATCGAGGCGAGCCGAGCCGCGAGCGCGCTTCCCGCGGGCCCGGTGCCTCCCAGAATCCCAATACGCATGACGCCAGCCTTGCACAGACGGAGGACCTGACCCCAAGAGTTGACTAGCGTGATCGGATGGGTCTTCTCGAGGGCAAGAACATCGTCGTCACCGGTGTGCTCACCGACGCTTCGCTGGCGTTCGGAGTGGCGTCACTCGCTCAGCACGAGGGCGCCAACGTCGTGCTCACCGGAGTCGGACGTGGACTCAGCCTGACGCAGCGAACCGCTCGAAAGCTTCCACGCACGTGCCCCGTGTTCGAACTGGACGTCACGAATCCCGAACACCTCGTCGCCGTTCGCGACCAGGCTGCCGACCACTTCGGGGGTCGGGTCGACGGCGTCCTCCACGCCATCGGCTTCGCCCCGGCTGCGTGTCTCGGTGACGACTTCCTCGCGGCGACATGGGAGGACGTCCAGGTCGCGGTCAACGTGTCGGCGTACTCGCTGAAGGCGCTCGCCGATGCGTTCCTGCCGTTGATGACGTCGGGCGGATCCATCGTCGGTCTCGACTTCGATGCCACCGTTGCGTGGCCCGCCTACAACTGGATGGGAGTGGCCAAAGCGGCGCTCGAGAGCCTCAACCGCTATCTCGCTCGAGAGCTCGGCCCGCGAGGCGTGCGCTGCAATCTGGTCGCCGCCGGCCCCGTGAAGACGATCGCCGCCAAGAGCATCCCGGGTTTCTCGGCGTTCGAGGACGTGTGGGACGTCCGCGCACCACTCGGCTGGGACGTCACCGATTCGACGCCCGTCGCCAAGGCCTGCGTGGCGCTCTTGAGCGACTGGTTCCCGGCCACGACCGGATCGATGATCCACGTCGATGGAGGATTCCACGCCATCGGTGCCTGACCCGCTCGGGCTGCTGGCCTCGGCACACCCACGGCCGAGCGACATGGCCCCGACATGCAAACGGCCCGGCCACCCATAGGGTGACCGGGCCGTTGCCGTTTCAGAGTGCCGAACTCAGGCGGCGAACCACCCGCTGACGTCGGCGACCAGGTGTGTCCTCACGTTCGAGTAGAAGCACACCTCGCCACTCGCCGACACGGGGGCGACCACCGAGTTGGGAACCGTCTGTCCTGCGGCGAAGTTGACGTTCGACGCCGTGGGCACGGTGCCACACGGGAAGACCGTCACGAAGCCCGGCAAGGTCGACTCGGTGGAGGTCACGTTCAACGCCACCGCACCGACACCGCTCTCGGGGACACCCGGGCGACCGGTGACCTTCACCTTCAGGATGTAGTCACCGCCCACCGGGATCTTCTGCACCGCTGCCAGACCACCGTCGCCATCGGGACGGGTGTCGAACAGACGGGCCGGCCCGACCGCACCGTGACCGACGCCCTTCTGGAACCATCCGCTCACGTCAGCGATCAGGTGTGTCCGAGCGCTGGAGTAGATGCAGATGCGACCGTCGGCGGACACCGGTGCGATCACCAGGTTCGGGACCGTCTGCTTGGCCACGAAGTTGAGGTTCGACGTGCCAGGGCGATCGCCACACGGGTACACCGTGACGAAGCCCGAGCCCTCGGTCTGCGTTGCCGTGATGTTGAGCGCCACGGCACCGACCTGATCGGCCGAGGGAACGCCGGCCACGTCGGTGACCTTCACCCGCAGGATCAGGTTCTCGCCACGGGTGAGGCTCGGCCCGTAGACCTCCTTCGAGACGCCGACCACGCCCTGGTCTTCACCCGGACGGGTGTCGAACAGGCGAACCGGGGCCACGGAGTTGAACGAGATGCCCTTCTTGAACCAACCGCTCACGTCGGCCACCACATGGGTGTTGACGTTCGAGTAGAAGCACACCTCGCCGTTGTCGGAGATCGGAGCGATCACCGAGTTCGGCACGGTCTGACCCTTCTCGTAGTTGAGGTTCGACGCAAGCGGGATCGTGCCGCACGGGTACACCGTGAGGAAGCCAGGCCCGGTCGCCTCGGTCACCGTGACGTTGAGCGCCACTGCGGCCACGCCGGCATTCGGCACACCCGCCGCACCGGCGATCTTGATCTTGACCACACGGGCGCCGCCCACGAGACCGGTCTGCGGAAGCACACCAGGCTCGGGAGTGTTCGGACGGGTGTCGAACAGACGGACCGGCATCATCGACACGAGCCCCTGCGTGGTCAAACCACGTGGGATCGACGCGTCGGACACAGCAGACCAGGTTCCCTGACCCATGATGTTGACCGCAGCCACACGGAACCAGTGCGTCAGGCCGTTCGTCAGACCCGTCACCGACGCCGTCGTCGCCGTACTGGTGCCATCGGCGAACGTCGACCAGTTGGTCCCGTCCGTCGAGTGCTGCACGACGTAGTCGGTCACGGGCACAGCACCTGGGGCCGGAGCCGACCAAGCCAGATTCACACGGGTGTCACCCCACGTGGGTACCGGCTTGCCCGTGGCCGACGGAACCGGCGGCGTACGGAACGTGGACGACCACGCAACGATCGCATTGCCCGCCAGGTCGGTGACGGCACTCCCGACGTTCACCCGGTAGTCGATGGCGACTCCCAGGGTCGACGACGGGTCGATCGTCACCGACTTCCGGTCGGCACTCAGCGTCACCGCTGCCGGAACCACGGCACCGCCCGACACCTTGGTGAGCTTGATCGAATCGGTGGTCACCGTGTTGGGGTGGATCCGCTCGGAGAAGTTCACCGTGATGTTGCCGTCCGGATCGGTCAGCGTGGTCGAGTCGGCCGGCGTCACCGACGTGACCGTCGGCTTCGTCACGTCCTCGCCGCTGTCGATGATCTCGATCGACATCACCGAGGCGATCTGGTCGGCATTGACCGGCTTGCTCGTCGCCGTGATGACGACGGGCGTTGCCGGCTTGCGCGGGTTCGGGAACGTCATCGGGACGTTGAACGTGACGGTGCCGTCGAGACCTGTGGCGGCGGCGGCCGGAGCCGTCCCCCGGTTGAGGCTGATCCGCACCAGCTGGCGAGCCAGCGGCTTGCCGTCGACGGTCACCTTCGCCGTCACCGGCACCGTCAGACCTGCCGACGGGAGTGTGGCGAAGTCGGTCGGCGACGTCAGGGTGATCACCGGAGCGGTGGTCAGGCCTGCCGGCTCGAGCGAGTGGATGGGGTTTCCACCGAGGTACGGGTTCTGACCGAGCGACTCGTCCTCGGCCGGAGACAATGGCGAGAGGACGTGCTCGGTACCGGGCTCGGGCCGTGGGTACACACGGAAGATGCCCCACGAGCCGGACGACAGACCCTGGAAGCCGTGGATCACGCCGTACCGGTAGTCACCGACACTGCGCATGTCGCCACCGGCGACGCCGATGTGGAACGTGAACGCCGTGCCCGTGGCACTCGAACCCTGGACGCCGGCCCGGACCGAGCCCGCATCGAAGGCGTGCTCGAGCCAGTTGTGGCCGGAGATCTCGGTCTCGATCATTCGACCGCGGTCGGAGGCCTGCACCACGTGCAGTCGAACCTGGTCACCCGCATAGGCACGGATGATCGGTGTGTCCGGATCGCCGATCGGGCGCCCGTTGATGATCGCCGTGCTCGAGAACACGCTCGCCAGGCGCCGACCGAAGTCGGCAGCGGTGAACGGTTGTCCGAGCGGGAACGCCAACGGCGTCACGATCGGGTTCGGCAACTGCAGACGCCGGTACAGCGGTGCGTTCTTGTAGCTGATCGCACGCTCTCCCAGGTCGGGCCAGTCTGCAGGGAGCGCATCCTGGATGATCCGGGGATCGGGGACGTCAGGATCAACCGGCGGCACACCCGCACGTCGCAGGTTGAGGCCGTTGTGGTGGAACAACACCGCATCGCGGTAGTCGTCGTCATTCGGGATCCGGACGTCGACGACCGCCCCGGTCCGGACGATCTCACCCGTGTACGGGTCGTGATAGGTGGCGTTCGCCGGACCGACCACCAGGCCTGCGAGCAGACCGTGGTGACGATGGCCGCGGACGTCACCCATCGGCGTCAGCGGCACCACGCCGAGTTCACCGTCGGTGAGGCCGATCGGGTTCTGCGGGTCGTCGTAGACGATCTCATCGGCGAACCAGGTGTACGAGTACGTCTCACCCGGGCCGGCGGTCTGGTCGAAGTTGTAACCAACCGTCGCGCCGTCGCTCGAGCGAACGTCGTAGCGGAGCAGGCTGGGGTGCATCGAGACCCGGTTGCCGGCGATCCACTGGTTGAACACCACACCGCCAGCTTCCGGCGGTGCCAGCGGGTCGATCGGGATCGCCTCGCCCGGCGCGGGCGCGTCACCATCGAAGGTGCCGCGTGCGCCGTGGACGTTCCACAGATCCCAATCGACGGAGTTGGTGAGGTTGACGATGACGCAGTCGCCCTCGCTGACTCGCATGACGAGCGGCTCGACCTCCTTGGTGCCGGCGCGGATCGCCGGAACGTCAGCAGTCAGCACGTACGCCAAGCCGTACGGGTCGTGGTCGCCGTACCGGTTGTAGGTGATGTTCGCATCGATGACCGAGACGTTGAACACCTTGGTCGGCGCGCCCTCAGGGCACGACGGCCCGGTCTGTGCTCTCGGCACCTCGAGGCCCGGATCGGGCTCGGGGAGGTCGTCACCGTCGACGAGCGCCAGATCGTTGTCGGGCAGTGTCGGCAGGACACCGAGCGTGCTGTCGGCCGGCGCCGAGGCGATGGTCTGGTCGAACACACGGAGGATGCCCCATGCACCCATCCACAGGTCTTCCATACCGGTACCGCCGTAGAGCAGGTCGGTCACTGCTGGCTCGCCGGGCCGTCCTGCGGGGCAGGTGACGGTGTCGGCAAGACCGCAGTCGGCGACCGAGTCGATGTTGAACGCCTCGGACACGCCGATCGGCCGGGTGTTGACGTACGGCGACGCAGGATCCTGTGCGTCCTTCTTCCACCGAATTCCGTGGACCGTGAAGTTGTGCTGCTCTTCGTGCGAGCCCTGGATGAGGCGGAACCTGATGTTGTCACCTCGATAGGCCCGCAACAGCGGCGTCATCGGGTCACCCCACACCCGCGAACTGAACACGTACGCCGGATCGACCGGTGGGTCGACGCCAGGCTCTGCGCCGGGCGCGTACTGTCGCAGTGTCATCGGGGCGTTCTTGTAGTTGATCGCCATGCCGCCCTGGTCGTGGATCGGAGCCACATCGGGCAGAGGCGGCGGCACGACAGCATTGGCGGGGTTCTGGATGTCCGCCAAGGTGAGGTCGGCCGGCAGGCCCGGCGGGACGATCAACGAGATGAAGTCGTGCACCGCAACGCCGTACTCACGGAAGTCGTCGCCGACCCGAGGACCAATGACGTCCATCTGCGAGCCGTAGGCCGACCCGACGCACACGGCACCACAGACACCCTCGGCACCGCCATTGTTGGCATTGTTGATCGGCTGGAGGAACTGGCCGGTCTTCGGATCACGGAAGTCGAAGCCGAGCGGCTCGACGATCAGTGCGTTGAACATGCCACGGTTCTGCATGACCGCCGCGAAGTGGTGGTCGTGCATGAACACGGTGCGCAGCTCGTAATCGGCGAACCACCGCTCTTTGATGGTCTGGCCGTTCTTGCGCCAGTTGGCGATCGGGTCCTGCGATTCCGTCACCGGGTCGTACTCTTCCGGAAGGGCCGGGAGGCAACCGTCCAGCAGATTGCACGGGGTGAGGACCGGCGGGTCGAGCGGATTGAGCGGATCGACGACACCGTTGATCACGGCACTGTCGAACGCGGCCTGGTCCTGCGTGAAGGCAGCCTGCTGGTAGTTCCAACCGTTCGAGGCACCGTCCGAAGCGAGCACGTCGAAGTTGACCAGGTGGATGTGCGCCCCGACCATGTTGGTCTGGACCAACTGGAGGAATGCATCGTTGCCGATGTGGTTGGGCGTGCGGTTGGTGAGCTCGAAGTTGATGCAGTCACCCTGGTTGACACGGAAGAAGAACGGCTCGGGCTCTTTCGCTCCGCTCAGGATGGCATCGACGTCCTGGTCGGCCACCATCACGCGTCCCTGCACATCGATCCAGCCGGCCTCGTTGTAGGTGATCGGAAGCTGGATGACCGACGCCCGGTACGTGACCTCACGCACTCCATCGGGGCACGGGTCGACCATCGGTGCGCCCGGGAGCGGCTTGTTGACGAGCTGGGCGAGGTTGTCACCCGGCTTGTAGGTCGGCTCGTGCGAGAGGTGTGTGGCGTTCTGCTCGATCGCCAGCTTGTACACCATGCGAATTTCCTCGGGCGTGGTGGCGAAGCCGAGATCCTGGATGACCGTCACGAGGCCGGAGATGCCACCCGACGGCGGCATGATGCGCAGGTCGGCAACCGGCTTCCACAGGACGAGGCGAACTCGCCACGGGTTGGTGCCGTCGACATTCACACCCTCGATGGCATCGAGGGCCTCGAGCGCCGCCTTCATCTCGAGTGCCGTGGCGTCGGCCGAGATGGGCGCCGTCGACTGGCCGGCGAAGTTGAGCGTGAACCGACGCCCGTTCAGTCCGTTCCGGTCGACGGTGATGGTCTGCGTCAGATTGGTCAGCAACGCCGGGTCGAGTGCTCGACCAGCCACGTTGCGCATGGCCAGCGTCTCGACAGGATTGCCGGTGACCGGGTTGGTGACCACCGCGCCCGTCACAGGATCGAACTCGCGCTGCCACACACCGTTGATCGGCTGCGGGGCGCGCCATCCGTACTCACCGGGGATGAACCGGGGGTAGCCGGGCGAGCCCAGCGACGGCGCAGGCTTGACCTGCGGGACCGAGGCGTGGACGGGGATCTCGGCACCGATCTCGCGAAGTGCCTTCCATTCGTTCACCCGCTTGCCGTCGGGCGTGGCACCCAGACCGTTCTCGTACTTGTCGTGCACACGGAGCAGCGCCCAGAAGCCTGCGGCGAAGTGCGGGTAGAGGTGACAGTGGAAGATCGAGTCTCCGGCCGTGCCCACATGGGCACCTGCACCCCAGTTGAGGTTGGCGGTGAACGCCGTCCAAGGGCTGTAGGTCTGCGAGTCGATGGTGGTGGCGCGAGGCTGGACCGTGGCGGTCGGCTTCGGCGGGAACTCTCCAGCCGGCCCCTCGTCGTCGGGCTCGGCCGCCCACGTGTGGGCATGCAGGTGGAACACGTGCGTCTCGATGATGCCGGCATGACCGAATCGAATCTTGATCGGGTCGCCCTGATAGGCGCGGATCACGTTGGCCGTGTAGCAGGAGATGGTCTTCGTCTCGCCGGGCAGGTTGGTGAGCTTGAGTCCGCAGCTCTCGACGTTGCCGGCGGGCACACCACCCGGTGTGGCGAGCGGGTCGACCGGACCCCAGTTGGGCATTTCGTCACCCGGCAGCCAGGGACCCGGGCCGCTCGCAAGCTTCACCGATGCCGGATCGCCGTACACCCACGACGACAGCGAGGTCTCTTCACCCACGCAGTTGGCACACCACTGATCCTTGTAGTCGTACCGCTTGTACTCGGCCTCCGAGCCGTAGTTGAACGAGAAACGCTCCGGTGGAAGGACCAGCGGCTCGGGTGGGACCACGGCGCCTGGCGCCGGAGCCACCGCTCCGACGGGAATGACGTCCTGCGAGATCTGAATGGCTTCGCGGTATCTCTCGCCGGTCGGCATCGCGATCACGGCGTCGATGTACAACTCGCCGTTCTGGTTGGCGACACCCGCGTACTGTTGGTCGGGGACGGACGACGACAGCTCGGCGCCCGACACCGGGTCGAACCAGCGTGAGCCTGCAGGCTGCACGGCGAGGCCACCGTAGAGGCCGTGCTCGGAGCCGCCGCCGTCGGACGCGCCGCCCACGGGCATGCCCATGTCGCGGAAGAGATACAGACCCTCGCTCTTCGGCGCACGCCAGTAGTAGGTGGTGCTCTCGCCGATGCCGACGGTGGTGTCGGCGTTGTAACCGACCTGGCTACCGTCGCCAGAGTTGGGAGCGTACGACACGCCGAAGGCGTGCATGGACACGCGAGGATCGACCTGCGGGAGGAACGGACCCATGGCGGTGCGGAGCAACTCGTTGGTCAGCGTGATCTCGATGCACTCGCCTTCATTGGCGCGAAGCACCAGCGGACGCGGGCGGAGTCGCCGACCGGCTGCCGGGTCGCCCGGGTAGCCACGATTCGGGTCGCCGATCAGCTCACGATGCCAGTTGAGCGTCGCCAGCTTGTCCTGCTGCAGGACGAACACCATGCCGTTCGGGTCACCGTCGGTCAGGTGCGGCGTGCCGTCCGGACCGACGACGGGCACCGGCTGCAGCGTGATCGGGTCGATCGCATCGGTGATCCAGCGGCTGTAGGGGATGAACACGTTGACCGCGGCGACGTCGTACGAGCGCGCCGCGGTGCTGGCGTCGCACGCAGGCGCCGGTGCGTCGATTGCGTTCGCCACACCGGTCGGCAGGGTGACCGGTGCGGCGAACGCGATGGTGCCGCCCACGACTCCGGCGAGCGCCGACCAACGACCCGCACCACGTGCGGTCTCGGTGAGGCGCTGCTGTCGAAGGCGAACGAACAACGAAGTACTCATGGCTCCGACGGCGAGCACTGCGAGGACCACCGGCGCAACGGCGCCTCCGTCGCGGACAGCGTGCTCGAACGCCCCCATCTGGTGATGAGAGCTCGTCATGAGACCCTCATGAGCGTGCGATGTGTCGGACAGCAGACCGTGCAGCCACGACAGTACGGTCATGGCGACCGAGACACCGAGGGTGATCGACAGCGCCCGCGCCACGCCGTCGAGACGGCCGTCGAGCCCGAGACCGCGTCGGATGCTCGGCCAGATCAACTCCACCACGGCGAACACCAACGCCGCGGCAACGGTGACGGGGACCGCAGTCCGTAGCACCTCGACAGGCGATCCGAGACCACCGCCGTGGAGCACTTGTTGCAGCAGTGCCACCGCCGATCCGACACCCACTGCTCTTGCGATGCGTGAACTCACGCGATACCCCTCTCGTTTCACTGCCCTGAAGATGAAAGGACTCTAATGACACAGATGAGATTGATGCAATGACCCTACGAAAAATTTTCACAGGACCCGGTCGGCGCCGGGGCGTGGCGATTGCTGTGACTCGCCGAGGGCCGTGCGCATCCTCACTACGCTGACGGCATGACCACCTTCGCTCCGCAACCGCAGCGCACCGACACGGCGCCGGCTGATCGCGGACGTGTCGCCACCAGGCCTCGCCACAGTGTCCGGCTGCGCATCGTGCTCGGCTACACGCTGTTGCTGCTGGTGTCGCTGATCGCAGCGACGCTGCTCACCCACACCGTGTTGCTCGCCCGGCTCGATCGAGAGATCGACCGCTGGCAAGAGCACCAGGCGAACGAGTTCGGCACCGATGCCGACAACATCAATGTCGCCACCGGGCGACCATACCGAGACGAGG
>JBDKIV010000279.1:0-10241 GCA_039796935.1 Actinomycetota bacterium
CTGTGCTGGGACGATCCGGTCTGCCGCCGGCTCGCCGGGCGACACGACGCCATCACCTACGGCACCGACGACGGTGCGACGGTCCGGGCAGTCGATGTTCGAGCCGGTCAGGGCTCGTTCCACTTCTCGGTCGAGCGAGACGGTCAGCGACTCGGCGACATCGACCTGCCGTTGCGCGGACTGCACAATGTTCGCAATGCCACGGGTGCCGTGGCGCTCGCGCTCGAGATCGGCGTTCGCTTCGAAGACTGTGCTGCAGCGCTCGCCCGGTTCGGTGGGGTGGCTCGCCGTTTCGACATACGCGGACGAGTCGAGGGCGCAACGCTCGTGGACGACTACGCGCACCTGCCTGCCGAGATCGCCGCAGTGCTCTCTGCCGCCCGCTCGAGCGGCGACGGCTGGAAGCGAGTGATGGCGGTCTTCCAGCCGAACCGTTTCCATCGCATGGCCGTCATGTGGCCGGAGTATGCCGATGCGTTCGTCGACGCCGATCTGGTGGTCCTCACCGACATCTACCCGAGTGGCACGACTCCGGTGCCCGGAGTGACCGGCAAGCTGGTCGTCAACGCGGTGCTCGACCGTCACCCACGTGCACGCGTCGTCTGGCTGCCACGACGCGCCGATCTCATCGACTTCGTCGCGCGCGAGCTTCGTTCGGGTGATGTGTGCATCTCGATGGGGTGCGGCGACATCGCGTCGTTCCCGGCCGAGGTGCTGGCGCGTCGCGCCGAGATCGACGGCAGTTCGACGTGATCCGCCCGGCGCGTGACCGGGTCGACGAGGCGGCGGGATTGCTCGGGTCGCTCGTCGAACGCGACGTGCCGCTCGGTCCGCTCACCACATATCGGGTGGGGGGCGCGGCGGCGCTGTTCGCGCGTCCGAGCTCGTTCGACGAGTTGCAGCGCATTGCGGAGGTGACCGGTCGGACCGGGTTGCCCGTCATCGTGATCGGTCGTGGTTCGAACATGCTCGTCGCTGACGGCGGGCTCGCGGGTGTGGCGATCTCGCTCTCGGCGATGGCTGCCGACATCGAGATCGACGACGTCGTCGTGAGCGCGGGTGGGGCGGTTCCGTTGCCGGTGCTGGCTCGCCGAACGGTGGCGGCGTCGCTGAGCGGGTTCGAATGGGCGGTCGGTGTGCCCGGGACGGTTGGTGGTGGTGTTCGGATGAACGCCGGTGGTCATGGTTCGGACATCGCCGCCGCGCTCGTCGACGTCGAGATCTTCGACCTGCGACGCGTCGAGCGGGCGACCGTGGCGGCCGATCGGCTCGGTCTTCGTTTCCGTGCCTCGAACCTTGCCGACCACCAGGTCGTCCTCTCGGCCCGAGTGCGTCTGGTGAGCGGTTCGCGCGAAGCCGGCGAAGCCGAGCTCGACGAGGTGGTGCGATGGCGGCGCGAGCACCAACCGGGCGGCCAGAATGCCGGATCAGTGTTCGTGAATCCGGTACCCGGAGAGGTGACAGCCGGAGCGCTGATCGACCGGCTAGGACTTCGGGGTATGCGGATCGGCACCGCCCACGTGAGTGAGAAGCACGCGAACTTCATCCAGGCGGACGAGGGCGGCCTGGCGAGCGACGTGCGGTCGGTGATCGAAGCGGTGCGGTCGTGCGTCGCCGAGCAGACCGGGTATGTGTTGCGGAGCGAGGTTCGGCTCGTGGGTTTCGCCGACGTCGCTCCCGACGAGACGCCGGGGGTGATCTGGTGAGCGAGCCGCGCCCTGCACGCGACGGACACGACCACGTTCCGGGCCACGTCCTCGACGAGCTCCGAGCGGCGTTCGGCGAGTCCGGCCCCGAGGCCCGGGCCGAGGTGCCGCCGACGTCCGGCGAGTCCGGTGAATCGGTGGTGTCGATCGAAGCGGTCGAAGCGGTCGGATCGGGTATCGAGGTCGACTCGTCGCTCACCGAGGCGATCGACGCAGACGCAGCCTTCGCCCCGACCGTCGCCCTCGATGCGCCAGAGCCGGTCGATCGTCCCGACGACGACCTCGCGCAGGACGCCGCCGTCGCCGACACCGCCATCGCCGACACCGCCACCGCCGACACCGACACCGCCATCGCCGACACCGCCACGGCCACGGCCAGCAGCAGCACGATCATCGTCATCGGTGGCGACGACGACCTGCCCGATGCGATGTACCTCGACGAGGCGACCGGTGCCCGCGACGCGTCGGAACGGGGGACGATCGTCATCGGCGACGACCTCGATTCCTCGGGAGCGTTCGATGCCGTCGAGGTGCCGAGTCGGTCCATGGATCCGCGCCTGCGCGAGCGGCGCATCGCGGTCAAGCGAGCCCGAGGTCGACGGCGGCTCATCTGGGTCTCGGCGATCAGTGCGGCGCTGCTGCTCGTCGTGGCGGTCGTGGCCGTCTTCGCGTCGTCGCTGTTCGCCGTGGAGGTCGTCGATGTCCAGGGAGCGGTGTACACCGCTGACCGCAACGGCGAGCAACTCCAGGCGGTGATCGACGCGATGCTCGGTGATCCCGTGCTGCTGGTGGACACGCTTGCAGCCGAACAGGCGCTCGAGGACATCCCGTGGGTCGAGCGAGCCTTCGTCCACACCGACTTTCCTCGTCGTGTCGTGATCGACATCCGCGAGCGCCGACCCTTCGCCACGTACCAGGGATCCGACCGTCGATACCGAGTGATCGATCGGGATGGGCGAGTGCTCGACGTCCTCGAGGGGCGACCCGTCGACTACATGGTGATCAGCGGGACGGGGCCGGACCTCGAGCCCGGATCGCTCTCGGGCGCCCCCTACGCGCGTGCATCGCAGATGGTGGGTGCGCTCCCGGCCGAGCTGAGGCTGATCACGGCGTCGGTGTCGGTCGATCCGACGACGGGAGAACTGGGCCTCGTGCTCGCCGGGCCCGTCGACTCGATCGAGGTGCGGATCGGCACCTTCGACGGGCTCGACTCGAAACTCGCCCGCCTGCTCCAGCAGGTTCGCGATGGCCTCGACGATGTCGAGCGGATCGACGTGTCGAGCGACGACATCGTCATCTCGAGGACACCCGAGGTCTGAAACCATGTCGAGCCAGATGATCAGTGCACGGATTTCGTGCTCGAACATGCGAGACTGGGGGACAGTTCTGCCATGCCCCCGTCGCATCGCAGATCGATACGATCGGATGAACATGCTGCAAGCTCGCAACAACGCTCGGAGGTCTCGATGATGGCTGGCGCACCGCAAAACTATCTCGCCGTCATCAAGGTGATCGGTGTCGGCGGAGGCGGCGTCAACGCCGTCAACCGGATGATCGATGCGGGTCTCAAAGGCGTCGAGTTCATCGCCGTCAACACCGATGCCCAGGCGCTGCTCATGAGCGACGCCGACGTCAAGCTCGACATCGGTCGGGACCTCACTCGTGGTCTCGGTGCAGGCAGTGACCCCGAGGTGGGGCGCGCCGCCGCCGAGGCGCACAAGGACGAGATCGAAGAGATGATCAAGGGCGCCGACATGGTGTTCATCACCGCCGGCGAGGGTGGTGGCACCGGTACCGGTGCAGCGCCGGTCATCGCAGAACTCGCACGGAGCATGGGCGCACTGGCCATCGGCGTGGTCACACGACCGTTCAGCTTCGAGGGCCGTCGTCGCGCGGTCCAGGCCGACGCCGGCGTCACCAAGCTGAAGGAGAAGGTCGACACGCTCATCGTCATCCCGAACGATCGCCTGTTGACGGTGGCCAACGAAAAGACGAGCGTGCTCAACGCGTTCAAGATGGCCGACGAGGTGTTGCTGCAAGGTGTGTCAGGCATCACCAACCTCATCACCACGCCGGGACTCATCAACACCGACTTCGCCGACGTCAAGATGATCCTCTCGAGCGCCGGCTCGGCCCTGATGGGAATCGGTCAGGCCAGTGGTGAGAACCGTGCGGTCGCCGCCGCCAAGGCGGCGATCTCGAGCCCACTGCTCGAGGCGGCGATCGACGGAGCTCGCGGCATCCTGCTCAACATCACCGGCCCGTCGAGCATGGGGCTGTTCGAGATGAACGCTGCAGCCGAGATCATCCACGGAGTCGCGCACCAAGACGCCAACATCATCTTCGGCACCGTCATCGACGACGAGATGGGCGACGAGGTGAAGGTCACCGTGATCGCTGCAGGGTTCGATCGGTGGGATGCGGCTGGTCCGAGTGCCAAGCCACAGCTGAAGGCGGTCGAGGCTCCGGCTCCGGTCTCCACGTTGAAGGATCTGTTCGCCGAGGAATCGGCCGATCCGCTCGACGGAGACGATGATTTCGACGTTCCGTCGTTCTTGAAGTGATCGTGCGGTCGCCGTTGGGCGATCGTCTCGACTCGGTCGCGAGCAGCGTGCACTCCCATGACGTCCGGTGACGTGTGCTCGACCGAGTTTCCGACACTCGGACACCCCGAGGTCCATGTCCGTTGGAGCACGCGTGACGACGGCGACTTCCATCTCGACCAAGAGCGGTCGAGACTCGAGCGGACTCGTCGTTCGTTCGTCGACCTTCCCTGGAGCCAGCCGGACGAGGTGCATGGCGATGTCGTCGGTGTCGTCGAGCATCCCGGCCACCTCGACGGTGCCGTTGCCGATGCACTGGTGACGGATCGAGACGGAGCGGTCCTCGGGATCTGGGTGGGGGACTGCGCGCCGGTTGCGCTCGTCAGCGAGTCGGGGGCGATCGGGGCCGTGCACGCCGGTTGGCGCGGGATCGAGGCCGGCGTGCTGCAGCGCGCGGTCGAGGCGCTCCGCGGTCGTTCCGGCGACTTGGTCGAAGCGGTCCTCGGGCCGTGCATCCGTCCATGCTGTTACGACTTCGGTGACGACGACCTTGCCCGGTTGGCCCGTCGCTACGGCGCGTCGGTGTGCTCCGTGACGAGGAGGGGTCGTCGCTCGCTCGACGTCCCGGCAGCGGTGCGCGCGGCGCTGCGCGAGGTGTCGGTGCCGATGGCCGATCGTGGCGGGTGCACCAGTTGCGAACCGGAGCGCTACTGGTCGCATCGCGCCCGCGGTGAACGAGGTCGTCAGGTGTTGGCGATCTGGAGACAGCGACCCGGCGTCGACCGATGAACGCTCCGTCGGTCGATGCCGACCTCGTCGCCGAGCGGATGGGGGCAGTCCGGTCGCGCATCGAGGCCCGAGGTGGAGTCGATGTGGCCGTGCTCGCCGTGACCAAGACGTTCGGTCTCGATGCCGTG
Source organism: Actinomycetota bacterium (assembly GCA_039796935.1). Lineage (GTDB taxonomy): Bacteria > Actinomycetota > Acidimicrobiia > Acidimicrobiales > Ilumatobacteraceae > VFMC01. The sequence goes on from JBDKIV010000279.1 coordinate 5,167, forward strand.
CGAGCGGCCGCCGCGGCCGGCGCCGACGGCATCGGCGAGAACTACGCGCAGGAGCTCGTCTCCAAGCTGACGGGTGTCGGCGACCTGCCACCGGTTCACTTCATCGGACAGCTGCAGACCAACAAGGTGCGCTCGATCGCTTCGATGGTGGACGTGTACGAGACGGTCGACCGGGTGTCGCTCGCGACCGAGATCGCCAAGCGGGCGCCCGGGGCGAGGGTGTTGGTGCAGGTCGACACCAGTGGCGGCGTCGGAAAGGGCGGGAGCCCGGTCCCCGAGGTCGAGGCGCTGGTCGGGCGGTGTGTCGATCTCGGCCTCGTCGTGCTCGGCCTGATGACGGTCGGGCCGACCGAAGGAGGCCCCGAGGCGGCGCGTCCCGGGTTCCGTACGGTCCGTCGGCTGGTCGATCGACTCGGGTTGAGCGTGTGTTCGATGGGAATGAGCGAGGACCTCGACGTGGCCATCGACGAGGGGTCGACGGAAGTCCGCCTGGGCAGTGCGCTGTTCGGGTCACGATCACGTCGTCGCTGACCTGTCCACCGTCGCCCAGACTCGATCGGATAGCCTGCGCCCACCAGGAGGAGCGATGTCAATCTGGAAGAAGGCAATGGACTACCTCGGGCTCGGCCCCGATGACGCCTACGACGACGACTACGACGTCGAGCCCGAACTCGAACCACGACCGACGCGTCAACGCGCCCAGCGTTACGACGAGTCGCCCGCTCGCGCCTCGCGGCCTGTCGAGCACGAACCGGATGTGGCCGTCCGGGCCGTTCCGGCTCGGCCGAGCTTCCCGAGCCGTGACGGCGATGTCGTCGTGCGTCGCCCGATGCCGTCGGGAGACGAGTCGACGGTGCACCCCCGACCGATCAATCCGCGTCCGACCGCCCCCCGAGGAGGCGCGACCATGAGTTCTGACCCCCACACCGTTCGCCCGCGTCGGTTCGACTCGGCACAAGAGATCGCCGACAAGTTCAAGGACGGTCAACCGGTCATCATGAACCTCGAGGCGACCGACCGCGAGGTGTCGCGCCGGCTCATCGACTTCGCGAGCGGTCTCTGCTACGGGCTCAACGGCAGCATGGAGAAGGTCGCCACCGGCGTGTATCTCCTCAAGCCGGTCCCACCTCGCGGGTCGCTCGGCGACGACTGACGGAGCGTGCGAGCTACGGCGGGGTTGCGCCACTATCGTGTGATGCAACGGCGTTGACGAGGCGATCACCTCCGAGCCTTCGGAAGAACAGCTCCCCTGCGGGCGCCCAGTAGAACCGAACGGGTCCAGCCCGTCATCGCTGGCGAAGTCGAGTGGTCCGTGGCCGTGGCGGCGGGCAAGCAGGGTGGTATCGCGGGCACGTGCTCGTCCCTGCAGACGTCACGCACACGAGGAGTCCCACCGATGAGCTATCCGCCGGTCGAACCGCAGCCCCACTTCCCGACGCTCGAGCGAGACGTGCTCGCGTTCTGGAACGCCGACGGGACGTTCGAAGCATCGATCGAGGCGCGATCCGATGCCGACGAGTACGTGTTCTACGACGGCCCGCCCTTCGCCAACGGATTGCCGCACTACGGTCACCTGCTGACGGGGTTCGTCAAGGACGCGGTGCCGCGCTATCGCACCATGCGCGGCCAGCGGGTCGAGCGTCGGTTCGGTTGGGACTGTCACGGATTGCCTGCCGAGGTCGTTGCCGAGAAAGAACTCGGGATCAGCGGGCACCCCGAGATCGCGGCGTTCGGGATCGACAAGTTCAACGACGCCTGTCGCACGAGTGTGCTCCGCTTCACCGACGACTGGCATCGCTATGTCACGCGCCAGGCACGCTGGGTCGATTTCGACAACGACTACAAGACCCTCGACCTGCCCTACATGGAGAGCGTCATGTGGGCCTTTCGGACGCTCTGGGACAAGGGTCTCGTCTACGAGGGCTATCGGGTGCTCGCGTACTGCTGGCGCTGCGAGACGCCGCTCAGCAACACCGAGACCCGGATGGACGACGTCTACCGCGATCGGCAGGATCCGGCCCTCACCGTGCAGTTCGAGCTCGATTCGGGCGAGCGGATCCTCGCCTGGACGACCACGCCGTGGACCCTGCCGAGCAACCTCGCCCTGGCTGTCGGCCCCGACATCGACTACGCCGTGATGGAGCAGGACGGGCTCCGCTACATCCTCGCCGAAGCTCGGCTGGGCGCCTACGACAAAGAACTCGTGGGCGCCGTGCAGGTCGGGACGCTACGCGGTGCCGAGCTGGTCGGTCGCCGCTACACGCCGCTGTTCCCGTTCCTGGTCGACACGCCGAACGCCTTTCACGTCCTGGCTGCCGATTTCGTGAGCACCGAGGACGGCACGGGCGTCGTGCACATGTCGCCCGGCCACGGCGAGGACGACCAGAACGTGTGCAACGCCGTCGGCATCCCGACGATCGTGCCCATGGACGAACACGGCCGCTACACGGCCGAGATCACCCCATGGGCGGGGATACACGTCTTCGACGCCAACCCGGAGGTGATCAAGGAGCTGAAGCGGCGCGGTGTCGTCGTCCGCCACGACTCGTATCGGCACTCCTATCCCCACTGCTGGCGTTGCTCGGAACCGCTCGTGTACCGGGCGATCAGTTCGTGGTTCGTCCAGGTGACCGCCTTCCGAGACCGCATGGTCGAGCTCAACCAGCAGATCCGTTGGGTGCCCGAGCACATCAAGGACGGCAGTTTCGGGAAGTGGCTGGCCAATGCGAGGGATTGGAGCATCAGCCGCAACCGCTTCTGGGGGTCGCCGATCCCGGTCTGGAAGAGCGACAACCCCGAGTATCCACGGATCGACGTCTACGGCTCGATCGCAGAGCTCGAGCGTGACTTCGGCGTCACCGTGGGCGATCTCCATCGTCCCGAGGTCGACCTGTTGGTCCGGCCGAACCCGGACGACCCGACAGGGGAGTCGATGATGCGCCGCGTCCCGGAAGTCCTCGACTGCTGGTTCGAGTCGGGCTCGATGCCGTTCGCCCAGGTGCACTATCCGTTCGAGAACCGCGACTGGTTCGAGAGCCACTACCCGGGTGACTTCATCGTCGAGTACATCGGCCAGACGCGCGGCTGGTTCTACACGCTGCAGGTCCTGGCGACGGCTCTGTTCGACCGTCCGTCCTTCAGCACATGTGTCAGCCACGGCATCGTCCTCGGCGACGATGGCCAGAAGATGTCGAAGAGCCTCAAGAACTACCCCGACCCGATGATGGTCTTCGACACGTACGGCAGCGACGCGATGCGTTGGTACCTGCTGAGTTCGTCGATCCTGCGCGGAACGGACCTCGCCGTCACCGAGGAGGGCATCCGCGACACGGTGCGGCACGTGCTGCTGCCCATCTGGAACACCTGGTACTTCCTGGCTCTCTACGCGAACGCCGAGCAACGAAGCGGCGAGTTCCGTACCGACTCGACCGATGTGCTCGACCGCTACATCCTGGCCAAGACACATGATCTGGTCGTCGGCCTGACCGAGCAGATGGATGCCTACGACCTGTTCGCCGCATGCTCGAGTGTCCGGACCTTCCTCGACGTGTTGACCAACTGGTACGTCCGGCGCAGCCGCGATCGCTTCTGGGCGGGCGACCAGCAGGCGATCGACACCCTGCACACCGTGCTGACGGTGGTGTGCAGGGCAGCGGCGCCGCTGCTCCCGCTGACCACCGAGTCGGTGTACCGAGGGTTGACCGGAGAGCGGAGTGTCCATCTCGCCGAGTGGCCGGTGGCCGAGTCGTTGCCGGCCGATCCCGAGCTGGTCGCCACGATGGACCTGGCGAGAGATGTCTGCTCGGCGACGCTCCGCGTGCGCAAGGCGCACCAACGGCGCGTGCGTCTGCCGTTGCCGTCGGTCACGGTCGCCGTGCCCGGCGCCGATCGCCTCACCGGTTTCGTCGGACTGATCGCCGACGAGGTGAACGTCAAGCGGGTCGTGCTGACCGACGACGTGGCCGCCGTGGCGACGTACGAGTTGCAGGTGATCCCCGCCGTGGTCGGTCCCCGACTCGGTGGCGAGACCCAAGCAGTCATCCGGGCCGTCAAAGCGGGTGACTGGCTCGAGCGAGACGGGATGGTGGTCGCCGGGGGAGTCGAGCTGCAGCCGGGCGAGTACCAACTGCGACTGGTCGTGGCCGGTGACGGAGCGAGTACGTCGCTGGGGGGCAATGCCGGCGTCGTCGTTCTCGACACCGAGGTGACGCCCGAACTCGAGGCCGAAGGTGTCGCTCGCGACCTGGTTCGCTTGATCCAGCAGGCGCGTCGCGATGCCGGGCTGGCAGTCTCGGACCGTATCGAGCTCACCCTCGGTGTCCCCGAGTCGATTCGCCGCCAGCTGGCGGCGCACCAGCAGTTCGTGGCTGACGAGACCTTGGCGGTGTCGCTCACCTTCGGGTCGGGTGAGCCGAACGCCGAACTCGACGGAGAACCTGTTTCGATCGCCGTGGCACGGGTTTGAGCCGTTCCCGATAGCATCCGGCCTTTGTTCGCCGTCGGAGGTGCTCTCATTATGCCCACTGCCAAGAAGGCACCTGCACACAAGCAGGCGGCTGCGCCCGCGAAGAAGACCGCCGGATCGCCGGTCGCTGCTGCGTCGAAGCCGAGCTCGGCCAAGGCGAGTGCATCGAAGCAGATCGCCGCACAGGCTCCGGCCGCCAAGAAGGCGTCGGCGAAGGCCGAGCCGTCGGTGTCGGCCGCCGTGAAGCCGAGCTCGTCGAAGACGCAGCCGTCGGCAGCGACGAGCAAGGTCGTGGCTGCGAAGGGCTCGACGAAGACCACGTCCGCCGCGGCGAAGTCGTCCGCCACCACAGCGAAGGCTCCCGCCGCGAAGACTGTCGCCGCCAAGGCCGTCACAGCCAAGGCCATCACGGCGAAGCCGGCGGTCGCCAAGGCAACCCCGGCCAAGGCCGCCGCCACCGCCACGACCAAGGCCACCCCGGCCAAGGCCGCCACGGCGAAGGCCGCCACGGCGAAGGCCGCCACGGCGAAGCCTGCCGCAGCCAAGGCAGTCGCCGCGAAGCCCGCTTCGAGCACATCTGCCGCGGTCAAGCCTGCTACGACCAAGCCCG
>JBDKIV010000280.1:0-3961 GCA_039796935.1 Actinomycetota bacterium
GCCTGATCGGCGTGTACGACGCCGACGGCACGCTGCGCGGCGAGGTCACGTACTGGATCGGAGCTCGCCTCGGCCGGACTCACTGCTCGCTGTGCGAGATCACCCACGGACTCGTACGCGAACGCTCGACGTGGCGCGCCTGTCGGGCAGGGCTCCCGATCCCGTTCGACACCTATCACCGCAACGACCAACCAGAGGCCGTACGCGAGGCCCTCGGCGGAGTCGCGCCTGCCGTGGTCGCCGAGACCACCCGCGGGATCGTGACGCTGCTCGGCCCGGACCAACTCGAGCGTTGCAGCGGCTCGTCGGAGGCACTTCTGAGCGCCGTCGACGACGCTGTTCGCGAGGCCGGACTCAGCTGGCCGGCACGATGAGTGTGATGTATCGCTACCGGCCGCATCCCGGGTCGCCGTGGGTGGCAGAGGCGGTGGCGCGGGTGATCGCCCACGAACGGCTGGGGTTCCGGATCGACCCCGTTCCCCTCCCCGAGACCACCGAGGACCGCATGGCGGTGATCGACGCGATCGCCGAGCACAGGGTTGCGGTTGTGCTGGCCGACCACCTCGATGCGCTCGGTGTCCACGATGTGACGGCGGAGGTCGTCCGGCGGATGCGGCACCAGCTGGTGACGGCAGGTCTCGGCCTCGAGCTCGACACGAACATGGTCTCTGCGTTGCTCACCTCGGCAGGCATCCAGCACCTCGTGGTGAAGGGTGCTGCGCTCGCGGCGATACAGGGCCTGCAGCCATCGCAGCGAGGCGCCGGTGACGTGGACCTGTGGGTGCGGCCCGCCGACCTGGTCCGCACCGAGGCACTCCTCCACCAGCACGGTTGGTCGCGCTACCGGGCCACGCTGCCGAACCCCACCGACGGCTGGCGGTGGCGTCTGCTGATGAGCGTCGGGAACGAACTCCCGCAACGGTCCGACCGCGCCAACGCTGTCGACATCCACTGGCGCCTCACCCAGAACAGCGGCGAGCACATCCCCGACTTCGACGAGGCGTACGCACGCTCGGTACCCGCTGCGCCATTGGTGGACGGTGTACGCACGCTCTGCCCGACAGACGCGCTGAACCACCTCGCGCAGCACGGCAGGAAGGACGCGTGGCCGACACTTCGGCACGTGGTCGACCTGGTGAGGGTTGCCGACCGCTGCGAACCGAACGACCTGCGCGACATGGCCGAACGTCTGCCGAACGTGGCATTGGCGCTCGCCGTGGCCGAGCTCGCCACCGGCATGCGGGTCGAGCACTGGCATCCGGCGCCGCGCACCCGACGACTGGCCGACGAGGCGTGGCACAGTTGCCTCAGCCTTCGCAACCCCTTGGCGCAGCGACTGCAGGCCGGATCTCCGGCCGCTCGCTGGCAGTTCGAGTGGTGGCAGATCCGCTCGGCACCGACATGGACCAGCCGTATGTCGTGGGGATGTCGCCTGGCGATCCCGCTCCAGCGACTCGTTCGACCGACGTCGGACGGCGTCGGACGTCGCCGGTAGGCCTCGGATCAGCCAGGCATCGACCCGGTAGCGGCACGCTCACCGTTCGAGGACACGACACCCGCTTCGGTCATGGCGAGCAGCAGGCGAACGACTTCGGGTCGGCATGTCGCGTCGTCGACCCGGAAGGCGGCTGTGAGCATCTGCACGAGATGATCGGCGACGACCCCTTCGGCGTCATACGAGGGCAAGTGGTTCCAGACGGCGGACGCCGTTCGGTTGAGTGAGAAGCAGCGCCGATCGACCGGCGAAATCAGGACCAGGTCACCGTCGACCTCGGCCGATGCGGCCCCTCGGGCGCGGTTGTACGTGATGGTCATCGAGGGAAGCTGTTCAGCGCAGGGGCAGCGACCGCACACGGCGTGGCTCGGTCGGCGTCGCCGGAGTGTCGAGATGCCCCCGACCGGAGCCGGAGGCATCTCGACAGGTTCGACATCGTTGCCCGATCCTCAGACGACCAGGCTGGCCTGAAAAATCATGCCGTTGCGGACCGGGATGTCGACCTGGTCGGCTCGAGCATCACTGTCGGTGAGCGCAGTGAACTCGGGGGTCTCCCACTCCTGCATCTCGTTCATCGTTCAACCCCTTTCCCAGGTCCCCCATGGGACCCGCAGCGCCAGGAATCTAGCCGGAGAACTACCCTCGGGAAACGTGAGCATCTTCTCGATGACAGCAGCGAAGGCCGTCGGACGACTACCTCGCGACGTGATGCGGGCCAGGCACGGCGAGCCGTCGGCGCCGACCACCTATCTGCTGACGAGGCGAGCCCATGTGATGACCGAGGGGCGCTCGAGCGAGGCACTCACATGGGTGCTCTCGCGCTGGGCCAGAGCGGCCGAGTCGATCGACCCCGGCCAACTCGACGCATGGCGGCAACGGTGGGCGCCAGAGAGCGCCGCCCTGACCACCGACGGTGCGTGCCCCGTCCCCGATGCATTCACCGCCGACGAAGTCGGACAACTCCGGGACTTCGCCACCGACGGTCCAGCGGTCCTCACCCTCGGCGACGGCTCGACCCGGCGCGGCACCTACCGAGACCGGACCCCCGACGTCACGTCGGTTCGGCTCGACCAGTCGTTCGTACTCACTCAGCCATCCGTTCAGGCGATGCTCGCCCGGGGCATGGCCGCCCAGATCACGGCGGCACGGGTCGGCATGTGGCCCAGCGTGCATCCACCGATCCTGTACTGGTCGTGCGTCACCGACGATGGCGCAGGCCCCGCGAGCCCCGAACTCGAACAGCGCCTGGCGCGCCGCTACCACAGCGATTTCGACGGTCTGGGAGGAACTCGCCTGCACGTGTACCTCACCGACGTCGATCTGGGCTCGGCCCCGATGGACTACGTGCTGGGCAGCCACCTGCCCCGGGCGATCCCTCGTTCGCTGCGCAGCGACGTGACCGACGACATCGACGAGGCGGAGGTTCGCCGCCGGTTTCCCGACACGGCACGGCACACCTTCACCGGGCCGGCGGGCACGTCGTTCATGTCCGACGCGAACGGACTGCACCGTGGTACCCGTCCGACGACGACCGACCGACTCTTCCTCGTCATGCCGATCCAAGCCGGGGCCTGGGCGGGCGCCTACAACCGCGTGCGGCGGATGCCGATCGTCGACGACGGGCTCGCCCTGGCACTACGCAGCCGTCGCCCCGATCTGCGGCTGTTCGAGGCCGCTCCGCAGGGCAGTTCGAAGGTCGCCGTCCTCGCCACCTGACCGTCCTCGCCACCTGACCGTCGAGCCGGCGGTCAGGCGAGCGCCAGCGAGGCGATGTGACGGGCCACCTCGTCGAGCGTGTCGTCGCCCGGTCTCCTGATGACCTCGGTCATCGACACTGCTGTCGCGAGTTGCGTCGCCCAGTCGAGGTACGCATCGGCACGCGACCCGAACGAGGACAACCCCGAGGCGTTGGAGTGACGGACGATGTGGCGCAGTCGCTCGGCACCACGGAGCGGGCGGATGACGAGTGGCTCGGCCGCGTCGGGCTCGGCGAGGCGCAGCATCACGAGGTGTTGGATCGGGACCGGCCCGTCGGCCGCTGCCAGGTCGACGGCCAGCTTCCCCAGGCCGAGCTCGGTGTCGTCGCTCATCCGCGACGAGTCGAGACCGAGTCGTTCGGCAGCCTCGGCGGTGAGGTGCACGGGGCGGGCGAAGGGGTGAGCCATCGCCACGCCGTCGACCACCGTCACAGGCAGGACATCGTCGACTCGTACATGGCCGCCGTGCCGCGCCGCGGTGTAGGACATCGTGGTGCTCTTGCCCGCGCCGCTCGCTCCGGCCACACCGATGGCCCTGCCCGTCGACTCGGCACCGAACTGCACGAGCGATGCGTGCAGGCTGAACACGCCGGCGTTGCGGAACAAGGACCGAATCACGAAGCCGTAGAGCATCGCCTCGACGACGTCGGGATGGAGCCCTGGTGCTGCGTCGATCTCGACCCGGTCGACGGCGTGCACGGCGACCGTG
>JBDKIV010000281.1:0-19740 GCA_039796935.1 Actinomycetota bacterium
CACCACAACATCGGCCTCACCCAGGCACCGATGCACTTCTTCCACCACTCGTCGTGGATGGTCAACGACGTCGACGAGATCGGCAAGGGCGCTCAGAACCTGCTCGCCGGCGACCCGAGCCGCAGCGTGTGGGGCCTCGGCCGGCACTTCCTCGGCTCGAACCTGTTCTGGTACTTCCGTGACCCGATGGGCAACTACTGCGAGTACTACGCCGACCTCGACCAGATCCCGAGTGCGTCGGAGTGGGAGGCCCGCAACTGGGCGCCCGACAAGTCGCTGTTCGCCTGGGGGCCGCCGCCGCCGCACGAGTTCCTCGAACCTCGCGACCTCGCCGAGATCGCTGCCGGTCAGGCGGCTGGACGATGAAGATCGCCCGGTTCACCCACGCCGGCGCAACCCGCCTCGGCATCGTCGAGGGCGACAAGGTCATCGACGTCGGCTCGGCCGACCCCTCGCTGCCGACCGAACTCGGCGCCGTCCTTGCGGCGGGCACCCTCGACCGGGTGGCCGACACCGCAGCGACCGCTCCACGCCTCGCGCTGGCCGATGTCCGCCTCGAAGCACCCATCCCGCTTCCGCCGAACTTTCTTGCGATCGGGTTGAACTACGCCGATCACGTGAAGGAGTCGGGCATGCACAAGCCGGCGGTGCCGGTCGTGTTCAACAAGCAGATCACCTGTGTGACCGGCCCGTTCGACCCCGTCGACGTACCCACCGTGGCACCGTCCATGGTCGACTACGAGGGCGAGCTCGGTGTCGTGATCGGCACCCGCTGTCGCACTGTCACGAAAGAGCGGGCCCACGAGGTGGTGGCCGGCTATCTGATCGTCAACGACGTGTCCGTACGAGACTGGCAGCTGGCCTCCCAGACGATGACGATGGGCAAGAGCTGGGACAGCCATGGCCCGATCGGTCCATGGCTGGTGACCGCCGACGAGATTCCCGACCCGCACGACCTGCGGATCCGGACCTGGGTCGACGGCGACCTGCGCCAGGACGAGTCGACGGCGCTCATGCTGCACGACTGCTGGGAGCTGATCGAGCACCTCAGCACGGCGTTCACCCTGCTGCCCGGAACAATCATCGCCACGGGCACGCCCGCAGGTGTGGGCTTCAAGATGGACCCATCGGGCTGCGTCAACCCCGGTTCGACGGTGCGCATCGAGATCGAGCGCATCGGCACGATCGAGAACCCGTTCGTCGCGCAGGCGACCTGACGGTTTCACCCGCAGACGCGAGGAGGGGCGGCCCCTGCGGGCCGCCCCTCCTCGCGTGCGGTCGATCGACCCGCACAGTTCCTGCCGAGCAGGTCAGATGAGCGGGGTGTTCTGCGGCAGGCCGAGCACGATCCGGCCGTAGAGCTCCTGGTTGGTCTCGAGGTTGAGCAGACCGTGCTGGTTGATCGCGCGCAGGTCGGCAACGGCCCGGGTGAGCGGGCTCGACAGTCGGATGCCGGATGCGCCGCTGGCGTGGAACAGGATCTCCACCGCCTCGAGGCAGCGCCGAACGCCCTGGGCGCAGTCGAGGCGCATCCGGGCGCGTGTCTCGAACGACAGCGTCCGTCCCTCTCGGGCGGCGGCATCGATCTCGTCGGCGCAGTTGGTGAGCAGCAACTCACCCTCGTGGAGCAGCATCGCAGCGTTGCCGGCCTGGATGTGCGTGAGTGGGTGGTTGTACTGGTCGTCGGCCGTGTAGGCAATGGTCTTTCCCTGCACGAGGGCCGGGAACGATGCCAGGGCTGCCCGGGCGATGCCGATCGCACCACCGCACAGGGCGAGTGCCAGAACGGGCACCGGGGCGCAGTGCAGGTTCCACTCGTCGCAGGCCTCGAGGCCAGGGCTCGCACCCATCACGAGGGCCGGCAGCGACAGGAAGCGGTGGGCGGGAACGTGCAGGTCCTCGACCTTGACCGAGCACGAACCCGTCCCCGTGAGGCCGTTCACGAACCAGTCGTCGAGACGGGTGACGGCATCGCTCGGGATGAGGAAGTCCCCTTCGTCGATCACCTCGCCCGACTCGTCCTTGACGACGCCGCCGAGGATCAGCCACTGGCTGTTCTCGTTGCCCGAAGCGAACGGCCAGAAGCCGCTGAGGCGGAACCCGTCGGCCGTCTTGACGGCCACGCCGCGCGGGCCGATGACCGCCGAGACGACGTTGTCCGGGTTCGCGTAGGCGTCGTCCTGTGCCGCGGTCGGGAAGTGCGACAGCATCCACGAGTGGGCCTGGGTGACGCCGGCCACCCACGCCGTGGCTGCGCAACCCTCGGCCAGCGAGGCGATGACCTCGACGTGGGTGCGCATACCGAAGCCGAACCCGCCGTTGCGACGGCTCTGGATGGTCTTGAACGACCCGGCCTCGCGGAGCAGGTCGATGTTCTCGGCAGGCACGCGGCGCAGTGCTGCGGCCTCGTCGGCCCTGGCGCGCAGTGCGGGGATGATCGCCCGGGTGCGGGCGATGTGCTCGGTCTCGGGTTGGGTCTCGATCAACGTCATGTCGTCATCTCCTCGGTGGTGTGCCAAAGCACCCGACGACGTAGATCCCCCAACGTCGGGCGCCCGACAGGTCAGGCGCAGCTGCGCAGATGTGATGATTCATCATTTTCGATGACGAGTCAAGAGTGAGGGACCATCTTTTCCGCGCTAAGGTCGTGGCCGTGGTCGCCGCACCCGTCGCCTCAGCACCTGTCGCCTCGACGACGGTCGACAGGACACGGGCACTCACCCGCACCGAGGCTCGCCAACGCCAGACCCGGATCCGCCTGCGCGAGGTGGCTCATGCGCTCATCAGCGAACGCGGCGTCGATGCGACCACGATCCAACAGATCACCGACGCAGCCGACATCGGTTTCGGCACCTTCTACAACTACTACCCGACCAAGGAAGCCCTGGCCGGCGACGTGCTCGACTGCCTGATCAACAACATCGGCCAGCGCAACGACCTCGTCACCGAAGCCCTCGGCGAGACCGATCCCGTGCGCATCGTCGCCAACTCGGTCCGACTCGTGATCCGCGAGACCGTCACCAACCCCGTCTACCACTGGTGGTTCGAGCACCTCGACCTTCTGGTCGAGCGGATGCGCGTGGGGTTCGGGCCCTTTGGTCTGCGCGACATCCAACGCGCCGTCGACGCCGGCCGATACCACATCGTCGGCGACGACCATGCGCTGGCGTGGGGCCAGTTGGTGTGGATGATGGCCACCGGGGCGAAGGGCATCATCACCGGCGCGCACCGCCTCGACGACGAGCGAGCCATGGTCGAGGGCGTGTTGCGGCTGATGGGCGTCGATCACGACCGGGCACACACGGCCTGTGACACCGACCTGCCCGACGCGCCGCCGTTGCCGATCGATTACGCGTTCGGCCTCGACGACTGATTCGGCGCAGCCCTCGAGCAGGGCCGACCGGCGTTCGCGAGCCTCACTCCAGGTCGGGCCCCACGTCGCCGAGCGCTGCGGCGCTGTTCAGGCCCGGTCGAGCACGAAGTCGAACTCGGTGACCAGTTCTCCTGACGCGTCTGCCTCGAACCTGCAGATCAGACTGTCGCGGACCCCGAACACGGCATCGTCTCCGAGGTGGTCGCTCTCCACGTCGAACACGTGCGTGATGAGGTCCTTGAAGCCGGGGTGCTTCAGCCACACGTGCATGTGACCGGGACGCATCCAGTTACGGGCGTTGGCCTTCAACAGCGCCCCGACAGGACCGTCGTAGGGGATCGGATACGGGACGGGCCGCACCGAACGGATCTCGAACCGGCCGTCGGCATCGGTCCGGTAGATGCCGCGCAAGTTGTCCGGGTCCTGCACGCCGGGCTGCTGGCAGGCGTAGAACCCGGCCGTGGCGTTCTGCCAGCAGTCGAGCACCACCCCGGCCAGTGGGGCGCCGTCGATGTCGGTGACACGACCGCGCACCACCACCCGGTCGCCCGCGTCGGCCTCGACCAGCATCGACTCGCCGAAGACCCGCTCCGGCGAGTCCGCCACGTAGAACGGGCCGAGCACGGTGTTCTCGGTGGTGCCGTCGGTGGCCGCGTAGTTGAGCATCTCGAGCAGGGTCGACACGCCGAGGGTGTCGCTCATCAAGATCCACTCCTGGCGGGTCTCGCTGCAGATCTGACCGGTGGCAGTGAGGAACTGGATGCCGGCGAACCACTCGTCCTTGGTGAGTTCGACCTCGCGCACGAAGGCATGGAGATGGCGGATCGCTGCCTCCATCACCTCCTTGAGGCGTGGGTTCGGCGAGTCGGCGTAACGGGCGAGCACTTCGTCGAGCAGTTCGTCGGGTGCGGACATGGTGGTCTCCTTCGTGTCGATCCGTCGGGATCGGTCGGGGGAACGGTGCGTACGGGGAATCAGGGTGAGAGGTGTCAGGAGGTGGCTTCGACCACCATGGCGATGCCCTGACCGACACCGATGCACATGGCGGCCAGGCCGTAGCGGCCGCCCGAGCGGCGCAGACCGTGCACGAGCGTCGTGACGATACGCACCCCGGAACCGCCGAGGGGATGGCCGATCGCGATGGCACCGCCGTCGGGGTTGACCGTCGCAGGGTCGAGGTCCGGCCAATGACGCAGGCAGGCGATGCTCTGGGCCGCGAACGCCTCGTTCAACTCCACACGGTCGATGTCGGCCCATGTGAGTCCGGCCCGGCGCAGCGCGGTCGCGCACGCCTCGACCGGGCCGATGCCGTAGAGGTGCGGCTCGATACCGCTCGTGGCACGACTGACGATGCGCGCGAGCGGCGCCACACCGAGGACATCGATGCCGGCCTGCGAGGCGACCAGCATCGCCGCCGCACCGTCGTTCATGGGTGACGCGTTCCCGGCAGTCACCGTGCCACCTGCACGGAACACCGGCTTCAGCTTCGCCAGGGTTTCCAACGAGGTCTCGGGCCGGATGCACTCGTCGAGGCTCAGTTCGACGCCCGGCACCGGGGCCACCTCGCCGTCGAACGCCCCGGCCGCCCACGCAGCGGCGGCACGTCGGTGCGAACGCATCGCGAACTCGTCCTGTTCGTCGCGGCTGATCGCGAAGCGGTCGGCGAGGATCTCGGCCCCTTCGCCCAGCGCGACGGTCCACTCGCCGGGCATCGTCGGGTTCACCATGCGCCAGCCGAGCGCACTGTTCCAGAGTTGCTCGTGGCTGGTTGGGAACCCCTTGGCGGGCTTGAGCATCACCCACGGGGCGCGTGTCATCGACTCGACACCGCCCGCGATGGAGATGTCGGCGTCACCGCACTGCGTGGTGCGCGAGGCGGCGAACAGGGCCTCCATGCCGCTGCCGCAGAGCCGGTTGACCGTGGCCCCGGGCACCGACACCGGAAGGCCGGCCAGCAGTGTCGCCATGCGGGCAACGTTGCGATTGTCCTCGCCCGCACCGTTGGCGTCACCGAAGTACACCTCGCCGACCGCTGCCGGGTCGAGGGTCGCAGTGCGCTCGACCAGGGCTCGCACCACGGTGGCGGCGAGGTCGTCGGGGCGAACCCCGGCCAGGGCCCCGCCGAGGCGACCGACCGGCGTACGGACGGCATCGACGATGTACGAGTCACTCATGCAAGTTCTCCGGGTGAGGGGCGCCCGCCGACGAAGGCGCGGTTCAGCAAGGCCTGCATCTGCTCGACATCGCAGGGTCGGGGGTTGCCCGGCGCAGCGATCTTCGACACCTCGGCCGCAGCTCGCTCGGCGGCCTCGGCGAGGTCGCTCTCGGCCAGACCGAGTGCGGCGAGCGTGGTGGGCACGTCGGATGCGACGGCCAGATCCCACAGCGCACCGGCGGGGTCGTCGCCGATCACGCCGCTCAGCAACCGCATCGCATGGGGGATCGCGGGCGCGTTGAACGCCAAGGCGTGGGGCAGGATCACCGAGTGCGCGTCGGCGTGGACCAGATCGAACGTGCCACCCAGGACGTGGCAGATCTTGTGATGGAACGCAGCAGACGTCGCGCCGAGGGCGACACCCGACAGGTAGGCACCGTACAGGAGTTGCCCGCGCGCCCCGAGGTCATCGGGTGCGGCCATCACGGTCGGCAGGCTGGCATGGATGGCCCCGATCGCCTCGATCGACATGGCGTCGATGACCGGATTGTTGCCGGGCGCATAGAGCGCCTCCACACTGTGGGCAAGCGCATTGAAGGCACTGGGGCCCGTGACCTCGCGCGGGATGCCCACGGTGAGTTCGGGGTCGTAGACGACCACTCGCGGGAGGACGTCGCGGCTCGTGCCGGTCTGCTTGTGCCGTTCTCCGGTGAGACCGTAGATGGTGGTCTGCTCGCTGCCGGCGTAGGTGGTGGGTACTGCCACGATCGGGCGGCGCATGGTGAGCGCGATCGCCTTGGCCAGTCCTGTCGCTGATCCGCCGCCGACCGTGACGATCACGTCGATCCCGGCCGCGGTGGCAGCATCGCGAGCCCGTTCGGCGAGGTCGACGGGCACGTGCTGGACGATGTCGTTCCACTGCAGCACCAGACGGTCACCGAGGGCGTCGATGATGTCGTCGACGCCACCGTGAGCGATCAGCATCACCCGGTCGCCGTGCAATGCATCGACCTCGGCGGCCACCTGTCGGCGTGCGCCGTTGCCGAAGACCACCCGGGCGGGCAGTTGGACGTGGGTGAACGATCTCATGCGGCCTGGAGCACCCGGAGCGCGTGGAGTTCGGTGGTGGTGGGGGGTTCGGTCTCGGCGAGGTCGTCGACGAACTGCAGATCCCAGCCCGTTGCGGCAGTGCACTGATCTCGGGTGACACCGGGGTGGAGCGCCGACATCACCAGTTCGCAGGTCTCCGGGTGCGGAGTGAGGATCCCGAGGTCGGTGATCACCCATTTCGGTCCACCGCCGCGAAGACCGAGGCGCTCGCGATGGCCAGGGCCGTCGCCGTAGCCGATGGAGGTCCGGAAGTCGCAGCGTTCGACGAAGGCGCGACGACCCTGGCGCATGATCACCATCACGGCCCCGGCCGATGCAGCGATCTCGGGTGCGCCGCCGGCACCGGGAAGACGGGTGGTCGGGTGGTCGTAGTCACCGATGACCGTCGAGTTGATGTTGGCGTACCGGTCGAGTTGCGCACCGCCGAGGAAACCGACGTCGATCCGACCGGCCTGCAACCAGTAGGCGAAGATCTCGGGAACGCTCACGACAGCGTCGGCAGTGGCGCCGAGTTCTCCGTCGCCGATCGAGAGCGGCAGTCGCGCCGGCTTCGATCCGATGCAGCCCGACTCGTAGATGACCACCGGAGCCTGCTGGTAGATCCGCCTGGCCAGGTTGGCCGCGGTGGAGGGAAGGCCGATGCCCACGAAACATGCTGCGCGCCCGGCTGCTGCGAGGGCGCCGAGTTGGCGGGCGGCGTTGACGATCATCAGTTCGTCGGCGGTGTAGGCCGCCGAATCGGCTCGGGTCACGGTGTCAGACATGAGCCACCTCGCCGAGCGCACCGACAGAGCGGAGGAACTCCGCGTGATCGGCCGTGCCGTGCACGTGCCGGTCGATCCACGCACCGAATGCGTCACGATCTTTCGCGATGTCGTCCCAGGCGCGGTAGAACGCGTTGTCCCGCTCGGAGTAACCCATCGCGAAGCTCGGGTGCGCGCCGCCGGGCACGTGGCACACGGCCGACAGCGTCCACTGCGGCAGCACGACGGCGTTGGCCATCGGCTCGAGTTCGTCGACGATCTCCTCGACCGTGACGATCGAACGCCGGGCCGCCAGGACCGCCTCTTTCTGCACCCCGACGAGACCCCAGATCTGCACATTGCCGTGGCGGTCGGCGCGTTGGGCGTGGATGACGGTGACGTCGGGGTTGAGCGCCGGGACGGCGGTCACCCACTCGCCGCTGAACGGGCACTGGATCTGGGCGATCGAGGCGGTGTGTGCAACCAGGTCGGTGCCGACGTAGCCGCGCAGCGTCGCGAAGGGCAGTCCGCTCGCGCCGGCGGTGTACCGCGCGGCCATGCCGGCGTGGCTGTGCTCTTCGATCGCGAGCGGATGCGGCCAGCCGCGCTCGACAGCGTCACGGAAGCGTTGCAGCGACCCCACACCCGGGTTGCCGCCCCACGAGAAGGTGAGGGCTCGTGCCGCGCCCACCCCGATCAGTTGGTCGTAGATCATGTCGGGCGTCATGCGCACGAGGTGCAGGTCGCGACGACCCTGGCGAATCAGTTCATGGCCGGCGGCGTGGGGGATGAGATGGGTGAAGCCCTCCATCGCGACGGTGTCGCCGTCGTGCACCAGATCGGCCACGGCCTCGGCGAGGGTGCAGAGAATGCTCATCGCGGATACCAGGGTGGGATCTGTGCATCGACGTTGATCCAGATGCTCTTGGCCTCGGTGTACTCGCGCATGGCCTCGAAGCCCATTTCGCGTCCGTAGCCGGACAGGCCGGTGCCGCCGAAGGGCGAGCCGGGGTTGGCTCGCTTGTAACAGTTCACCCACACCATGCCCGATCGGATCCCCCCTGCCACCCGGTGCGCGCGCTGGAGGTCGGTCGTCCAGAGGCCTGCGCCGAGGCCGTAGTCGGTGCCGTTCGCGATGGCGAGCGCCTCGTCGTCGGATCCGAAGGTGGTGACGGTGACGAACGGCCCGAACACCTCTTCCTGGCAGACACGGTCGGTGGGCTTGGCGCGCACCACGGTCGGCTCGATGTAGCAACCGTTGGCGAGTGCCGGGTCTGTGGGCGCCTTGCCTCCGGTGAGGATCTCGGCCCCTTCGTCGAGCGCGACCTTCACGTAGCTCAGCACCCGGTCGCGATGCATCGGTGACGTGAGCGGGCCCATCTCGGTCATGGGGTCGAGTGGGTTGCCGAGGCGGATCGACCGAGCCAGGGTGATGAAGCGGTCGAGGAACTCGTCGGCGATGCGCTCGTCGAGGATCAACCGGCTGCCCGCGATGCACGCCTGGCCCTGGTTGTGGAAGATGGCGAACGCCGAGCCGTTGACCGCCGCACTGAGGTTGGCGTCGTCGAACACGATGTTGGCGCCCTTGCCGCCCAGCTCGAGTTGGACGCGCTTCAGGTTGTCGGCCGAGTATTCGACGATCCGTCGGCCGACCTCGGTGCTGCCGGTGAAGGCGATCTTGCGGACGTCGGGGTGCGTCGCCAGGCGCTCACCGGCGGTGTGGCCGTAGCCCGGCACCATGTTGACGACACCCGCTGGAAAGCCGACCTCGCGCATCAGCGCAGCGAGGCGTAGTGACGACAGCGGCGTGAGCTCGCTCGGCTTCAGCACGACCGTGTTGCCGGCTGCCAACGCCGGACCCATCTTCCACGAGCAGAACATGAGCGGGAAGTTCCAGGGCACGATCGCCCCGACGACACCGAGTGGTTCGCGCTGCACGTAGTTGAGGAACCCCGGCTCGACCGGCACGACGTCGCCCTGCAACTTGTCGGCCATGCCACCGAAGTAGCGGAAACAGGCGGCCGTGCGCGGTATGTCGAGCAGCCTGGCGTCTTTGATGGGATGGCCGGTGTCACGCGCTTCGAGTTGGGCGAATTCTTCGGCGTTGGCCTCGATCGCGTCGGCGAGGCGAAGCAGCAGTCTGCCGCGTTCGGAGGACTGCATCGCCTTCCATGCGGGAAAGGCGCGGGCTGCGGCCGCCACCGCCCGGTCGATGTCGGCCTGACGGCCTTCGGCGACAGCAGCGATGACCGAGCAATCGTGGGGGTCGAGGACCTCGACGGTGGCGCCGTCGAGTGCGTCGACGAACTCGCCGTCGATGAAGAGTTGGGTGAAGTGGGTCATCGGCTGCTGGTCAGAAGTCGACCGGGTAGACGCTCGCCCTGCCCGTGCGGATCAGCTCGGGCAGCTCGGGTGAGTTGTTCTCCCACACCAGCAGCATCGAGCGCTTGGCGCTGTAACCCTGGTGGCGGATGTCGCCGGGCATGGCCGCAACGTCGCCGGCGCGCATCGTCACCTTCGCCCGCGCCGAACCGGTGTCGCGATCCTGCACGTCCCACACGATCTCGTCGCTCAACTGCACGAACCACTCGACGCGATCGTTGCCATGGACGACGGGAAGCATGTACTCCTCGGTCGTGGGGCAGTACAGGCTGTCCTTGCAGACGCTGACGACGCTCGGGTTCCAGGTGACGTCGCTGCGGCTGAGGTAGGCGAACAGGTTGAACGCTGCCACCTCGGCTTCGAAGCCGGGTTCGGCGTGCACGTCGGGCTCGGCCTGGTCGACGTCGATGAACATGCGGTTGATCGGGTGGGTGTCATCGGTGCGGATCTGCTCGTCACCCGGCACCCCGACCATGCGCGCTGCGGCGATTCGCCGTCGGGTGACGGCCTCGGTGTTGCTGCCGTCCTTTCGGCCGAACGGCTTGTCGGTTTCTGCGGGGCTGGCGAACGGGTCGAACGAGGCGTTCGTCCAGTCGTCGAGCATCGCCTTGAACGTCTCGCGGATCACCGGCGTGTCGAAGTTCTCGGTGTGGTCGAGTTCGTTCTTGCGGTACGACTCGTTGAAGCGTCCGGCGAACATGTCGACCGTGCCGTAGTGGTTGACCGTGCCGAAGACCGCGTCGAAGTTGACGGTGCCGTAGAAGAAGTCCCAGGCGACGTCGCGCTGCAGTGCACGCAGGAACACGTCGACGCTGAGGACGTGCATGCCGGTCGGCCAGGTGACGTGGACGAAGAACTCGTCGCGGCGGAAGTGGAAGCCGCCCAGGGTGAACTCGCGGTAGCCCTGGGCGTTGGGATCGGAGGCCTGGACTGCGGTGTCGGTGCTGCTCATGATGTGGTCCCTCGTGTGCTCGTACGGTTCGTCTGCGGGTGGTTCGTCCGGGTTGGTCCGGTCAGCTGAGGCAGATCTCGGCCCAGCGTTCGATGGTGTCGTCGCCGAGGATGGTCTGCAGGAGGATGACGCTCGGGCGGCCGGCGACGAAGCGGTAGGCCGCGTTCGCCGGCAGCAGCGCCTGGTGACCTCGGCGCAGCACGATGTGGCCCATCGGCACACCGTCGGGTTCGCCCTCGATCCGTACCGAGCCGTCCTTGTCGGCCGCCACCATCGGGGCCGACAGCTTCACCAGTTCGATGCGGACCTCGCCGTCCATCACGAGGGGGAACTCGTCGTGTGCGCACGTACGCCACTCACTGGTGCCTTCGGCGCGGATCACCTCGAGCACGTACTGCATGTTCTTGCCGACGGCGACCTTCTCCCACGGCTGAGCGTTGGCCGCCACCTCGAACAGGTTGGAGAACGCATAGTGCTTCGGGTCGTCGTCGATGACCTCGATGCCGCCCTTGTCGTAGGCGGCGAGCGATCCGAATTTTGTGACGTAGTTCGACATCGTGTGCTCCTGTTCCCACTCTTCGGGGCTGCGTGGCTCGCCTAGTGCTTGACCGATAATGTTCGCTATGCGTACACTCGTGCGGTATATGAACATTGTTGACGGCGCGTCGGGCGCTGTCAAGAGAGTGATCCCCTGCTGATGCCACCTCGCCCCTCCGCCGCCTCCACGTCCATGTCGTCGGCCCACGCGGTTCGCGACGGCGGCGAGTTCGTCCAGTCGCTCGAACGCGGCCTGTCGGTGCTGCGCGCATTCGACGCAGACCACCCGCACATGACAGTGGCAGACATGGCGAAGGCCACCGGGCTCACCCGCGCCACGGCACGCCGCCTGCTGCACACCCTGGTGGTGGTCGGCTACGTGACGACGGACGGCAAGTGGTTCGAGCTCACGCCGCGCGTCCTCGACCTCGGGCACGCCTACGTGTCGTCGCTGCAGTTGCCCGACATCGCCCAGCCCTACATGGAGGAACTGAGCGCCCGGGTGCACGAGAGCGTCTCGGCCAGCGTGCTCGACGAGCACGAGATCGTCTACGTGGCACGCGTGCCGACCCAGCGGATCATGGCGATCTCGTTGTCGATCGGCACACGACTGGCGGCACCGTGGACGTCGATGGGTCGGGTGATGCTGGCCGAGCGAACGGACGAGCAGGTGAGCGCCGCGTTCCATGCAGCGGACCGCCCGACGACCGACCGGGCCCTGGCCGATCTCGACACCGTGCTGCGCGAAGTCCACCTCGCCCGCGACCAGGGTTGGTGTCTCGTCGACCAAGAACTCGAAGAGGGCATCCGATCCGTCGCCGCACCGTTGCACGACCGAGGAGGACGGGTGGTGGCAGCGATCAACGTCGGCACCCACGCCAGCCGAGTCACGCTGAAGGAGTTGCGCGGCGAGATCCTGCCCCTACTGCTCGAGACGGCGCGCGCGATCGACGAGCGTCTGCGGAGACGCTGACGTGCTCGACCGCGTCATCGAGCTCGCCGATCGGCTCCGTGCTGGCGGATTCGGCGTCTCGACCGGCGAGGTGATCGACGCCTGCGAATCCCTCGGTCGCATCGACCTGGCCGACCGGGCGCTCGTGCGGGCGGTGCTGCGCGCAACACTCGTGAAGACGGCCGACCCGCACGGCCGGTTCGACGCAGAGTTCGAGCGGGTGTTCCGAGAGGCACCCGACCTGGCCGGGCGCTCCGCCACCGCGGCCGCGTCGCTCGATGCGCCGCGTTCGCCGGAAGGTCCCACGTCCAGCAGCCTCGCCACCGGAGCGCTGGATGACGCCGTGCTCCGGGCCCTGCTCGACCACGATCACGAGTCGCTGGCAGCGCTGGCTGCGCTCGCGGTCGATGCCTACTCGGGCATCGGCGATCACCTCGGCACCGAGCGCTACTTCGTGCACCGGGTCCTGCGCGCCGTCGACCTGTCGCGAATGCTCAGTGCGGCCATGCAGCAGCTCCGGCGAGACGGCGAGCTGGACGAGCTCGAGCTCATGTTGCAGCGCACGCAGTTCGCCGCTGCGCTCGAGGAGTTCAGGCGTCGACTGGCCAGCGAGATCGCCAGCCGACTCGACGACCGCGGCGCCACCGCCGATGTCGCTCCGCCCGAGCGAACCGCACCGGAGGACCTCGAACTGCTCTCGCTGTCGCGGGCCGAGTACGAACAGGTCCGCCGCATGCTGCAGCCGCTCATCCGCACGCTCGCTGCCCGAATCGGCCAGAAGCGACGCCGTGGGTCGACCGGCCGGCTCGACGTGCGCCGCACGGTCCGACGGTCGATGCAATCAGGTGGGGTGCCGCTCGACGTGGTGATGCGTCGCCGGCGTCGTCACAGGCCCGAGGTCGTGGTGATGTGCGACGTGAGCGGATCGGTCGCCGAGTTCGCACAGTTCATGTTCACGATCATCAATGGCCTGCACGCCGAGCTGCGCAACGTTCGAAGCTTCGCCTTCGTCGACGGTGTGGCCGAGGTGAGCGATGTGTTTGCCGATGCTCGCTACGAGGTGGCTGTCAATCGACTGGTCGAACGGCGCGGAGTGCTCGGTCTCGACGGTCACAGCGACTACGGCAAGGTGTTCGAGCGTTTCGTCCAACGCCATCTCGACGATGCCGTCGGGTCGGCCACCACCGTCGTCATCACCGGCGACGCCCGGGGCAATTACCGCGACGGCGGAGTGGAGCACCTCGAGCGGATTGCATCACGTGCGCGCCGCGTCTATTGGCTGAACCCCGAGGCAGCATCCACGTGGGGCGAGGACGACTCGCTCGTCGGCGCCTACCGTCACGCGTGCACCGACATGTTCGAGGTGCGCACGCTCGCCCAGTTGGCCGATGTGATCACCGAGCTCGTCTGATCGAGACTGTCCCGCCCGTCCCGTCACCACCACACAGGAGACCCATGCGTTTCGCCACCATTCACCACGCCGGCCGTCTGGCGTTCGGCAGACTCGACGGTGACGTCCTCATCGACGTGTCCGACTCGTTCACCACACCGAACGACGCCGTCACGCTCGAGCCAACTGGTGGTGTTGCGTGCGCAACGACACCAGGCACTCGGATCCCGCTCGTCGGTGCCGAGTTCGCACCGCCGGTGCCGGCACCGCAACGCATCCTGTGCGTCGGCGTGAACTACGCAGCCCACCGAGCCGAGAGCGACCGGCCATCCGACAGCGCGTACCCGACGATCTTCGTCCGGTTCCCGAGCTCGGTGGTCGGCCACGGTCGACCGATCGAGCGGCCGCACGTGAGTGACCGCTTCGACTGGGAAGGCGAGTTGGCGGTGGTCATCGGACGGGCCGGCCGGTACATCGACGCGCGTGATGCGCTCGAGCACGTGGCCGGGTACACGTGCTTCAATGACGGCACCCTTCGTGACTATCAGCGGCATTCGTCGCAGTTCACCGCCGGCAAGACCTTCGACCGGAGCGGTGCCTGCGGTCCCTGGATGGTCACGGCCGACGAGGTGGGTGACCCGTCGCTGCTGCACGTGCGGACCCTGGTCAACGGCATCGAGATGCAGTCGGCACCGACCAGCGATTTGATCCACGACGTGCGCGCCTTGATCGCATACTGCTCGGAGTTCACCCGGCTCGAGCCGGGCGACCTGATCGTCACCGGCACCCCGGGAGGCGTCGGCTACGCGCGCACCCCTCCGGTGTTCCTGCGTCCCGGCGACGTCGTCGAGGTGGAGATCACGGGAGTCGGCACGCTGCGCAACGAGGTCGTCGACGAGGTCACCACACCACTCTGAGCCTTGTTCAGCGGTCGAGGATCTGGCGGAGCGCAGCCGTCAGTGCGACCGAGGCATCGACCGCCGACGAGGGTGCCGTGTCGGCACGGAACCCGACGTACAGATCGGGCCGGGCGAGCACCGCCCCCGTGTCTGTCGTCTCGCGCCGTGCCGCCCAGGTCCCGTAGGGGTCCTCGATCTCCTGGCCGGGTCCGATGATGACGACACGCACCTCGATGCCGAGCGAGGTCCCAGCCTCGCGTGCTGCGGTCACCCAGACGTCGCCACCGATTCCGGTGTACAGGGTGAAAGCACCCTTGCCGCCGAGATCGAGGGTCGACACCTTCACACCGTTGCGCGTGACCCAGGCGTGGGGCAGTTTGGCGCCTGGCCATGTGGTGGGGTGGGCGTACAACTCGGGGTCGCGTGCGTAGGCGGGCATCGGGGTGCCGTCGGGGACCACGGCGCTCGAGGCGTAGCGCTGGTTGTGCTCGACTCCGTGCGCGTTGAACTCGTAACTCTTGTAGGCGATCGCTTCGCGCACGTTGGCCCGTGTCGTCTCACCATCGGGGCCGGCGGAGTTCATCGTCGCGAGGCGCTGCTCGAGGACTTCCGCGTTCGACGAGCCGTCCAGCCCGAGCGCTTCGGTGATCCGGCCGGTGTCGACGATGCTCTGATTGGCACGCTCGACCACCTGGCGCGCGATCGGGGCGCGTTCGGCGTCATAGCTGTGGAGCAGGCCCGGGCCAGCCGTGCCAGCGATGACATGGGCGAGCTTCCAGGCGAGGTTGTACGAATCCTGGATGGAGGTGTTCGAGCCGAGTCCGTTGGTGGGCGGGTGGCGGTGAATCGCATCACCGGCGCAGAACACCCGACCGTTCGCGATGCGCGTGGCGAAGCGGTGGTTGATGGTCCAGGGCGCGCGCGACAACACTCGCATCTCGAAATCGTCGGTACCGACGAGCTTGACGGCCAGGTCGCGGACGACCTCGTCGCTCAGATCGGGCGCACCCGCCAGGTGGTCGAAACCCCAGATCAGCATCCACTCGGTCCACGGCTTCACCATGCGCAGCACGCCGAGGCCGACTCCGTGCTCGGCCGCACCGGGCTGGAGCATCCAGTAGAGGACCGACGGACGGTGGGCGACGAGGTGGGTGAGGTCGGCTTCGAACACCACGTTGAATGCACCGGCCAGAGCGCCGGGACCCTCGAAGGTGAGGCCGGCGTCATCGGCCACCTGGCTGCGCGCGCCGTCTGCGCCGACCAGGTAGGCCGAACGGATCGTGTACGTGGTGCCGGTCAATCGGTCTCGAACGGTGGTCGTCACCCCATCCTCGTCCTGGTCGTGAGACACGTACTCGGTGTCGTAGCGCATGCGGGCGCCGCGGGCCTGGGCCTGACCGATGAGGATCGGCTCGACGATGGTCTGGGGGGCGTCGACCATGGTGCAGGGGCTGGCGAGCAGGTAGTCCGCGTGACGCTGCGGGTCGGTGCCCCACGACGGAACGCGGCCAAGTTCTTGTCCGGCGAGACTTGTGCAGTACGTGGTGTTGCTCATCAACTCCCACGGGGTCGCTTGCGCTGTGAGGAGCGACTCGACGCCGAGGTCGCGCATGACCTCGACGGCTCTCTGGTTGGTGATGTGCGCTCGCGGTGTGTCGGCGAGTTGGCCGTACTTGGTGATCACCGTCACTCGGGTGCCGTAGCTGGCCAGCGCCAGCGCCATGGCTCCTCCGGCGGGACCCGAGCCGACGACGAGGACGTCGGTGTCGTATGAGTAGCCGGTGCTGGTCATCAGATCGCTCCTTGTTCGTGGGTGGAGGTCACCGGGTGCCCGTTGATGGGAGCCCGCCGTCGACCCGCGCACCTTATCCCTCCCCGCCCCCCGCCCCCGCCAACGCGTGAGAGTTGGCCCGGCAGAGCCGGGCCAGACCTCACGCGTTGGCCGGGGTCTGGCAGACTGGGGGCGGGCGAGAGGAGGGGCGTGATGGCGTTCTGTGTTGCGTGTGGCCGCGACGGGGGGACGGGCGCGTTCTGCCCGAACTGTGGAGCCGTCCAAGCTGGCGGCTCGAGGCTTCCCCCTCCGAGCGCCGGCCCGCAACAACCGCCGCCGCCACCGCCCCAACCGCCGCCTCCGCCGACTCCCTCGGGGTTCGTTCCGTCGGCGGTACCCGGGGCTCCTCAGCCGTCGGGCAAGAAGGTGGCGGCAGGCGTGTGCGGCATCCTCCTCGGTGCGCTCGGCATCCACAAGTTCGTGCTCGGCTACACGGCCGAAGGCATCATCATGCTCGTGCTCGGCCTCGTCACCTGCGGCTTCGTCACCGGCATCATCGGGCTCGTCGAGGGCATCATCTACCTCACCAAGAGCGACGCCGAGTTCGACGCGACCTACGTGCACAACAAGCGCGGCTGGTTCTGAGCGCCGGGGCGTCCGGCCGAGCGTCAGCGAGCGGGCTGGTTGCGCGCCAGCGTGAGGACCCGGGCACCCAGCTCGCCAGCGGCCTCGGTCAGGCGATCGCTCAACAGCTCGGTCGCGTCGGAGGACCCGCGCAGCGACGCGTCGAAGTGGGCCACGGTCACCCCCCGCCACAGGGCGTAGGTGGCCTCGGGGTCGACCAGGTCGTCGAACGGGGGGATCGTGCGTGCGATGCCCACCCAGTCCGTCTCCTCGGTGCCGAACATCTCGGCGTTTGCCATGGTGAGATCACGGAACCAGGCGTGTCCGACGTCGATGCCGTCGCAGAAGTGGTTGTGGTCGGCGTCCTGCAGGATGACCAGTCGAGAGGGTCCGGGCAGTTGCGAGAACGTGTCGAGTTGCCCGTACAGCGGCAGCCACGAGTCGCGGGCGGCGACCCCGTGCAGGCACGACACCGCAGGTGACCAGTCGAGGTCGAGGAGCGCGCGCAGCCCGCCGGTGTCGGGATAGATCGGGGCGCGGCCGCCAGCCGGGCAGAGCGGAACGATCGAGGTGACGCGTGGTTCGGCGGCCGGTGCGATCAGTGCGGTGAACCCGCCGAGGCTGATGCCGACGACACCGACGGGCCCCTGGTTCGCATAGCCGCGAAGGGTCGCCTCGGCGACGAGGAATGCGACGTCGCCGAACCGGTCGATGCCCATCCGGTGCCGGTTGGCCGCCATGTCGACGGGTTCGTCGCCAGCCATCATCGCGTCGACGTCGGGGGAGGTGAATCCGAGGTGGTCGGCCGAGACGACGACGTATCCGTGACTGGCCAGGTGGGTGCACAGGTAGGTGGCCTCTCGCCGGTGCCCGGCGTATCCGTGGGCGAACAGCACGAGCTGGCCGGGAAGCGCTGCGGGCATCGCGTCGCGTACCGCGGCCTGGGGGATCGTCGGTGGGTCTGCCGGGTCGAGGTCGCCCGCGATCCACACGGCCGGGTAGGTGTCCTGGCGAGCCGGGTCGAGATCTGTGCCTGCGTACTCGGCTGCCGCCGGGTACCAGATCTCGACGGGGAGCGGCCGGTCACGGGTGTTGTCCATCCAGATCTCGGAGCGCACACCGACGGGAAGGGTTCCGCGGGCGAAGGGGTCGTACGAACTCGTCACGTCGCAGTTTCTAGGTCATTGACCGAGTATTGTCAACGATGCCGCAGGGGCGCGGCACCGAAGCGGTCGCCGACGAGCGTGCGGCCCGGTCTGTGACGAAGGAGCAAACTGCCGTGACTCCCGAAGAAGTGGTCGACAGGGCCTATGAACTGATCTCGTTCGCTGCGGGCGGTGAACCCGCCTGGCCGGAGTTTCGCGAGTTGTTCACACAGCCGAGCGTCCTTGCGCTGCGCGTCTTCCCCGGGGACGAGACGATCACCGTGATGGACCTCGACGCCTACGTCGTCCATCAAATGCGTGACGGACTCTCCGAGGAGGGGTACTCGGAGATCCCCGGCGAGCGGACGACCACCGTCGTCGGTGACGCCGCCGTGGTGCTGCAACAGTTCACGATGCAGTTCAAGGACCGCTCCCCCGTGCCGGCATTCGATGCGTTCAGTCTCGTGCGCTTGTCCGGTGTCTGGAAGATCGCGTCGATCATCAGCGACATGAGTCCCGACGCCGGCTGACACCTGGGTCTCGGCGAGTGATGGCACCGCCGTTGACATGGCTAGTACGTTGACCTAATGTCCGAGTGACGGTCACGTACACAGGGGGAACCATGACTCGTTCGAAGCGTTTCGCCGCACTGGTTGCGGTGGTGATGGTGGGCCTCGCTGCCTGCGGTGGCAGCGATGACGCCGCCACCGACACGACGTCCGCAAGTGAGACCACAGCATCGAGCGAGACGACGGACGGCGGGGTGACCACCGATCCGGCCACGACCGACCCGGCCACCACCGACGCTCCGAGCGAACCGGTCGCGGGCGGCGAGATCACGGTCGGGCGTCGCACGAACCTGTTCGGCTGGCTCGGCGACTACTCGCTCAACGCAGCGATGTTCCAGACCCTCAACATGGTGTACGGCAACCTCGTCACCCTCGACGAGGCGGGCACCTCGCTCGCCCCCGGCCTCGCAGAATCGTTCGAGTTCGACCCGGCGGTCCCGTCGATCACCCTCACCCTCCGCCCCGGACTGGTGTTCAGTGACGGCTCCGAGCTCACCTCGGCTGATGTCGCCTTCTCGGTCGAGCAGTGGAAGGCGGGCGCCATCAACGGTGGCGTGTTCGCCGACATCGCAGAGATCCAGACGCCCGACGACCTCACCATCGTGCTCGTGCAGAGCCGCCCGAACGTGTACATCCTCAACGCGCTGGCGACCTCGTTCGCCACGGTCTATCCCGAGGACTGGGGTGGAGTGGCTCAGGCAGACTTCGAGGTCGCGCCGATCGGTGCCGGCCCGTACAAGCTCGCCGACTGGTCGAACCCGGGGCCCGACGAGACGGTCGTCCTCGAGCGCAACGACAACTACTGGGACACCGGCAAGCCATACCTCGATCGCATCACGTACCGCTCGTTCAGCGATGCGAACCAGATGGTGCTCGCGTATCAGGCGGGCGACCTCGATGCGGTCGAGAACGTGCCCGCTGCTCTGGTCGATCAGATCCCCGAGGCCGAACGGCGCGTCCTCGCCGATGGCCCGATCGCTCTGCTGCTGCTCAACACCACTCGACCGGGCCTCGACGATGCCGATCTCCGTCAGGCGATCTCGCTCGGCATCGACCGTGAGGGGCTCACGGCGCTCTACGGCGGATTCGCCACTGCGGCCAACGGCGTCCTGCCGGTGAACCCGACCGACTACGGCGC
>JBDKIV010000282.1:0-11845 GCA_039796935.1 Actinomycetota bacterium
CTTCGATCGCCCTGAGCGTCCTGGTCTGGTGACCGTGGGCCGTGTCGATGACGAGTACATCGACCCCCATGGCCACCAGTGCCTTCGCCTTCGCGCCGGGATCGCCGTTGATGCCGACCGCAACGGCGAGCCGGAGACGACCGTCGGCGTCGACCGCAGGGCGGTAGATCGTGCTCCGCAAGGCACCCTTTCGGGTGACGCATCCGATGAGCGAACCGTCGTTGCCGATGACGGGAGCGACCGAGAGTCGCTGGTCGGACAGCCGGTCGAAGATCTCGTCGGGCGCCGTGCCGTCCGCGATCGTGATGATCTCGCGACGGCTGACGTGCTGGAGTTGGGTGAATCGGTCGTAGCCGACGGCATCGTGCTCGGTGAAGATGCCAACGGGATGGCCGTCGTCGACGACGACGACGGCCCCGTGCGACCGCTTGTGGATGAGGTTGAGCGCGTCGCCCACCGTGTGGTGCGGCCCGAGCGTGATCGGAGTGTCGTAGACCGTGTGGCGCGACTTGACGTAGGAGACGACGACGTCGACCACATCGAGCGGGATGTCCTGGGGCAGCACGGTGATGCCGCCGCGCCGAGCAACGGTTTCGGACATCCGCCGTCCTGCGACTGCCGTCATGTTGGACACCACGACCGGAATGGTCGTCCCCAGCGCGTCGGGCGTGGTGAGATCGACGTCGAGCCTCGAGGCGACATCGGACAGGCTGGGCACCATGAAGACGTCGTTGTAGGTGAGGTCGAACGCAGGCTCGTGCAGCATTCTCATGAGGGGCACCCTTTCGCGTGTCGAGCGACTCATCGAGGCTAACGGCACAGGTGGGCAGCCTGCACGGACCGGAGCAGCCGGACGCACGGATGGCCCGAGCACACCGAGCACCGCCGTTCGGCAGTAGCTTCGTTCCCATGACACGACCGGTGGTACTCGTGCACGGATGGGGTGGCTCGTTCGCCTCGACTTGGCAGTCGTCGGGTTTCACCGAGTTGCTACGCGACGCCGGGCGCCCGGTCATCGGGGTCGATCTGCTCGGCCACGGCGAGGCCCCGAAGCCGCACGACCCGGCCGCCTACGCCGATCTCGGCGCCCGGGTGACCGAGGCGTTGCCCGACGAGCCGGTCGATGCCATCGGCTTCTCACTTGGCGCCATCACCCTGCTGCGCATCGCGCTCGAACAACCGGGCCGATTCTCCAATCTCGTGCTCGCCGGGATCGGTGCCACGCTGTTCGACGACGACACGACCGGGACGGAGCGCATCATCGCTGCGCTCGAAGGTCCCGACGAACCCGAGGACAACATCGGCCGCATGTTCGTCGGGTACGCACGAACACCCGGCAACGACATCGCTGCGCTCACAGCCGTGATGAAGCGGCCGCGCGGCGAACGGTTCACCCCCGAACTGGTGGCCGGGGCAACCTGTCGAACACTGGTCGTCATCGGTGACCGTGACTTCGCCGGTCCCGGCGCACCGCTTGCCGACGCACTCCCCGATGCAGAACTCACCGTGCTCCGCAACGTCGACCACTTCGCGACACCGGAGTCGTTCGGGTTCATCGACGCCGCACTCGAGTTCATCGGCGCGGTCCCGGCCTGATCGGACGATCGGTCCGGTGTGTCCATGACTCGTGTCACCGACGACGTCGGCGCCGCTCTCGAGGTGATCAGGGATGGCGGGCTCGTCGCGATCCCCACCGAGACGGTGTACGGCCTCGCAGCCGACGCCTCGAACGATCGAGCCGTTCGTTCGATCTTCGCAGCCAAGGGCCGACCCGTCGATCACCCGCTCATCGTTCACATCGCCTCCGGCGTGCACCTCGACCACTGGGCGTCGGACATCCCGCCGAGCGCGGCGTTGCTGGCCGACGCCTGCTGGCCGGGACCCCTCACCCTGATCGTCCCGCGAGCGCCCCAAGTCCTGGACGTCGTCACGGGAGGACGCAGTTCCGTCGGGGTCCGCGTACCCGCCCACCCGCTGACGACCGAGTTGTTGACACGCTTCGGTGGCGGTCTGGCCGCTCCGTCCGCCAACCGCTTCGGACACGTCAGCCCGACGACGGCCCGACACGTCGTCGACGATCTCGGTGATGCCGTCGACCTGATCCTCGACGGCGGGCCCTGCCCGATCGGAGTCGAGAGCACCATCGTCGACTGCACCGTCGACCCCGTCCAGATCCTCAGACCGGGGGCCATCACGGCCGAGCAGATCCAGCGACTGCTCGGTTCGTCACCGGCAGACGCGACCGGACCGAGCCGAGCACCCGGGATGCTCGCCTCGCACTATGCGCCGCGCTGCGAGGTGATCCTCGCCGACTCCGTCGACGAGGCACGAGTCATCGCCCGAGCGCGCCGGTTCGACATCATCGGCAGCGTCGACCCGGTGGACTACGCGCAGCACCTGTACGAGTGGTTGCGCGCAGCCGATGACCGCGATGCGGTAGGTGTCGTCGCTGTGCTCCCGCCGGCGACAGGCCTCGGACACGCGGTGCGTGACCGACTTGTCAAGGCATCGGGCGGCCGAGTTGGTTGAGGTGCTCCACCCAGACATCCCTGACCACCTCGGCGGCGACCGGTGGGCGGTCGGCAGCTGACACCACCGTCAAGCTGACCGTGCTGGCTCCGGCGTCGGGCACGACCTCGAGGCGGCACCAGCACGGTGCGGGCTCGAAGAGGTGACACTCGAGCAGATAGGGCGGGTCGTCGTCGAGCAACTCGCCGATCCACGACAGCACCACGAGTAGGGCCTCGAACGTCTCGGCGGGCAGGGCGTCGACCGTGAACGAGGGAGTGTCGCGCTCGACACGTTGCCGCGATCGACGCCCCGAGTCGTCGGTAGGTCTCCGTCGAGGGTGCGCCTCGCTCCCCGTACTCGTCGGAGCACCAGTGGCAGCAGCGGCACTGCCGTCACCGGCATCGGTGGCGGGGTCGGGCAGGGGACGCCGGCCCGTCACATGGGCGATGCAGCGTTCGAAGGCATCGTTGAGCCGCTGCATCTCGGCGAGATCACCGCCGCGATCGGGGTGCGCCACGAGCGCCAATCGACGGCGAGCCGAACGAACCTGGTCGAGGCTCGCGTGCCGGTCGAGTCCGAACATCGCGAATGGATCGTCACCACCGGACCCGGTGGCATCGCCCCGCGTCACGAGAGGTCAGGCTCGGTCGCCCACTCTGCGGTCGCACCCCAGCGGTCGTCGAAGGTCAGCGAGCGCACCGGCATCCGACGCACCGGGCCGTGGCGCCCGGCCGGTCGACCGAGCGTGATGCATGCAGAGAGCGCCACGCCATCGGGGATGTCGAGCAACTGTCGCAGTTCTTGCTCGACGGCGAGGTGCCACTGCGTGAGCGCTCCGCCGTAGCCGAGCGCACGTGCGGCCAGTAGCAGGTTCTGACATGCCGGATACACCGATGCCCCCTCGTAGGGTGTGGCCTCGCGGTACCGCTCGAGACACACGAGCACGATGACGGGGACCTGCTCGATGTGGTCGACGAAGTGCTGCATCGTCGCTGCCATCCGAGCTTTGGGCGACGTCAGGTCTGCACCGCTGCCCTCGTCGTAGCCGTCGTGGCGTCGCTTGCTCGCCCAGCCGCGACGGAAGGACTCGCCGAGGAGCGCTTTGGCCGCACGTGCTCGCTCGCCGTCGCGGAGCACGAGGAACCGGAACGGCTGGCGGTTCGAGCCGCTCGGCGCACGAGAGGCGTACCACATGATCGAGGCGAGGTCGTCCGACGACACGGGTTCGTCGGTGTAGCGCCGGATGGTCCTCGTGGTCGACAGCACCTCGAGGGCACCGAGTGCCGGCGGGGCGATCTCTCGCTCGCCTCTGGAGGGTACGTCGAGCGGCATCTCAGCGACCGGTGAAATGAGGCGATCGCTTCTCCATGAACGCTGCAACCCCCTCGCGGAAGTCGTTCGTCCGCATGAGGGGCAGCAGCTGGAGGAACACGTGATGGACGTTCTGCTCGAACGTCTCCGTCTCGGCAGCACGCATCATCCGCTTGATGGCACGCACGGCGAGCGGAGCGTTGGCGACGATCTCTCCGGCGAGGTCACGCACGCGATCGGCGAGCTGATCGAGCGGGACCACATGGTTGACGAGACCCAACTCGAGCGACTCGGCCGCCGACAGGGTGCGTCCGGTGAAGGCGATCTCTGCCGCCTTGGCGTACCCGACCATGCGCGGCAGCAGCCAGGTGCCACCACTCTCGGGGAGGATGCCTCGCTTTGCGAACCCGGGGTTGAGCTTCGCGGTCTCGGCCGCAACACGGATGTCACAACCGAGCGCGATGTCGAGCCCGTACCCCGCTGCCCCGCCGTTGAGTGCGCAGATGGTCGGGGTGTCGAGCTGATGGAGCACCACCGGAGGTGCATTGCGGATGTCGAACTCGCCCGCTCCCCCCTCGACGCTGCCCATGTTGCCGAGCGAGCCGGTCGGTCCTGCCATCTGCGCGGCAAGGTCGAGTCCGGCGCAGAAGGCACGACCGGAGCCGGTGAGCACGATGCAGCGGACCTCGCGGTCACGGTCGGCACGGAGGAGCAGTGCTGACAACTCGTCGAGCATGGTGCCCGAGATGGTGTTCATGCGCTCGGGCGCGTGCAGCGTGATGGTCGCGATCTGGTCGGTGACGTCGTAGAGGACTTCCGACGAAGAGTTCTCGGTCATGGCCGGGACCGTAGTTGATGAACGCCACGTGAAACGGCCCAGAAGTACCGGCAGTGGTTGGCAGGCATCCGCGATCGCGTTTAGCATGAAATCTCGTAACACCTGGGCGACACCCGTCGCCCAGATCTCCAAGGGGGAGACAACATGCAGAAAACACGTGCGCGCCGCTTCGGCGCGTTGGTCGTGGGTCTTGCTCTCGTCGCTGCGGCGTGCGGTGACGACGAAGAGGCCACACCAGCGAGCGAAGCCCCGGTAACCGAGGCTCCGGTCGAGACCGAGGCTCCGGTCGAGACCGACGCACCCGTCGAGACCGATGCTCCGGTCGACACCGCAGCACCCGTCGAGGGCGTGTGCGCGGGCGAGTCCGACGGTCAGCTCCACATCGGCACCGTTCTGCCGCAGACCGGCAACCTGGCGTTCCTCGGACCGCCCGAGTTCGCCGCCGTCGAGCTCGCCATCAGCGAGATCAATGCAGCGGGCGGCGTGCTCGGCCAGGAAGTCCTGCTGACCCAGGGCGACTCCGGCGACACCTCGACCGACATCGCCAACCAGACCGTCGATTCGCACCTCGCTGCGGGCGTCGACGCGTTCATCGGCGCGGCGTCGTCGGGCGTCTCGTTCACCTTCATCGACAAGCTCGTCGAGAACTGCAAGATCCACTTCTCGCCGGCCAACACCTCGCCCGACTTCACGGCATACGACGATGGTGGCCTGTACTTCCGTACCGCCCCGTCCGACGTGCTCCAGGGCCGCGTGCTCGCCGACCTGATGATCGAAGAGGGTGTCACCGACGCCGTCTTCATGGCGCTGCAGGACCCGTACGGTGAGGGTCTGCTCAAGTACTCGAGCGAGCCGTTCGCCGACCAGGGTGGCACCGTCGTCGATTCGTTCACCTACGACCCGACCCTGGCGACGTTCGACGCCGAGGTCGACCGTGTGGTGAGTGCCGACCCGTCGGCGCTCGTGCTGATCGGCTTCGCCGAGTCGGCCCAGATCCTCACCGGTCTGTTCGAGAACGGCTTCACGCCCGACGTGAAGAAGATCTACCTCGTCGACGGCAACGTCGGTAACGCGCTTGCCGAGGGCTTCGCCCCGGGTGCCTTCCTAGGAATCCGTGGAACGCTCCCCGCTGCCGAGACCACCGAGGACTTCAAGAACGCCCTCCTCGAGGTCGATCCCGAACTCACCGACTACAGCTACGCCCCCGAGTCGTACGACGCCGTCATGATCACCGCCCTCGCTGCGGCGATCGCCGGCACCGACGATCCGGGTGCCATTGCAGCGACGATCAACGGCGTCACCCGTGACGGAGAGAAGTGCACGACGTTCGCGGACTGCATGGCCCTCATCGAGGCCGGCACCGACATCGACTACGACGGTCCGTCGGGTCCGCAGACCTTCGGCCCCGAGGGTGAGCCCACCGAGGCCAGCTTCCAGATCCTGAGCTACGACGAGGCCAACCAGGTCTACGGCGCCATCGCTCCGGAGTACCGCTTCGCCAAGATCTGATCCCACGTGATCTGATCACGGCTTCGCTGTGAGACGAGGGGGCCGCCCATCAGGGCGGCCCCCTTTCGCGTACCCAACCGACCGCCAGAGTGGGCCCATGCCTCGAATCCGACCGTGCGAGCGGGCCGCAGCCGCTGTGATGGCGACGCCTCGGGTCAGCGTGCTTTGGCCAGGGTGCCGAGATAGAGCTCGATCACCTTCGGGTCGGCCAGCAGCTCGCGGCCGGTCCCCGTGTACGCATTCCGGCCCTGATCGAGCACGTACCCGCGATCGCAGATCTGCAGGCAGCGTGCTGCGTTCTGCTCGACCATGATGATGCCGACGCCGGTCGAGTTGACCTGCTTGACACGCTCGAACACCTGGTCCTGCAACAGCGGCGACAACCCGGCCGACGGTTCGTCGAGCAGCAGCACGCTCGGCTCCATCATGAGCGCCCGGCCCATGGCCAGCATCTGGCGCTCTCCGCCCGAGAGCGCACCGGCCTGGGACGAGATCCGCTCGGCGAGCCGAGGGAAGATGTCGAGCACGACGGCGCGACGTTCCTTGAACGCCTTCGGTCGTTGATACGAACCCATCTCGAGGTTCTCGTCGACCGTGAGGCTCGGGAAGACGTTGTTGATCTGGGGCACGTATCCGACGCCCTTGCGGACGAGCACGTTCGCCTTCTTGCCCGTCACGTCCTCGCCTCGCAGCTTCACCGAGCCCTGCTGGATCGAGATCAGCCCGAAGAGCGCCTTCAGCATGGTCGACTTGCCGGCACCGTTCGGCCCGATGATGCCGATGAGCTCACCAGGGTGCAACTCGAGAGATGCACCCTTCAAGATGTCGACGCCCGGCACGTACCCGGCGACGACCGAATCGACGTGGACGACGAGTTCTGAGTCCATCACTCCTTGTCCTCCGTGAGCGCTGCATGCGACGTACCGAGGTACGCGTCGATCACAGCCGGGTTGGCGCCGACCGATGCGGCGGTCCCCTCGGCCACCACAGCTCCCTCCGCCATGACGACGACCCAGTCGCTGATGTCGCGCACGACGTCCATGTCGTGTTCGACGAACACCACCGTGATCCCCTGGGAACGCATCCGCTTGACGTGGCCGAGCAACGATTGGGTGAGCGCCGGGTTGACCCCGGCCATCGGCTCGTCGAGCATGATCACCTTGGGGTCGGTCATCATGCTGCGCGCCATCTCGAGCAACTTCCGTTGGCCGCCCGAGAGCGCACCGGCGAACTCGTCCTTCATGTGGATCATGTTGAACTCGTCGAGAATGGTCAGCGCCTTCTCTTCGACGGCCGCCTCCTGCTTGCCCCACAGCGGCTTGAGGACTGCTCGCAGCATGTGCTCGCCGGTCTGTCGTTGGGCACCGAGCTTCATGTTCTCGAGCACGCTCAGACGACCGAGCACCTTGGTCAGCTGGAAGGTACGGACCATCCCGCGCTTGGCGAGTTCGTGAGACGGCACTCCATCGATCGACTCGCCGTTGAATGCGACCGAACCACCGTCGGGCTTGTCGAAGCCCGAGATCAGGTTGAAGAACGTCGTCTTGCCCGCCCCGTTGGGCCCGATGAGCGCGGTGATCGCACCCTGCTGGATCTCGAGGTGCTCGACGTCGACCGCGACGAGGCCACCGAATCGCCGCTGGACGTTGTCTGCAACAATGATCGGCGACGGCTTCGACGAGCCGGGAACCTCGAGGACGTCGTGGAACGTCTTCTCGACCGGGTTCGACCACTCCATGTCTCGGATCCGGCCTGCCGCTCCGCCTCCGGCGGTCCGACCGAAGACGACTTCGTCATCACTTGCGGACATCGATCGCGATCTCCCTCTTGTCGCCGAACGCCCCCTGCGGCCGGAAGATCATCAACAGCATCAACCCGATGCCGACGAGCATGAACCGGACCTGGCCCACCTGGACACCGTCCATGATGCTCGTGGGAATCTTGTCGTTGTCGACCGCCTCACGCAACAAGTTCTCGACACCCGAGAGCAGCATCCAGAACATGATGCCGCCGACGACGGGTCCCCAGACCCGTCCGAGACCGCCGAGGATCGCAATCGTGAGGGCGAAGAACGTGAACGCTCGGCTGTAGTTGTCCGGCTGCACCGAGTTGTTGGAGATGGCGAAGAACATGCCGGCCACCGTTCCGAACAGGCCGCCGAGGATGAGGCTCTGCATCTTGAACCGGAACACGTTCTTGCCCATTGCCCGCGCGGCGTTCTCGTCCTCTCGGATCGACTTGAGCACACGGCCCCACGGACTGTTGACGAGGCGCCACATGAGCGCCACCGAACCGAACACCAGCAGCCAG
The DNA here is from genome assembly GCA_039796935.1 of Actinomycetota bacterium. GTDB lineage: Bacteria > Actinomycetota > Acidimicrobiia > Acidimicrobiales > Ilumatobacteraceae > VFMC01. The sequence continues at coordinate 8,480 of JBDKIV010000282.1, forward strand.
CCGATGACGATCTCCCACACATCGCCACCCGAGAACCCGAGATCGATCGGACCGAGCTTCACGCCGTAGCGCGCCGACGGGGTGAGCGGGTTCCACTCTTGGAACTCGTCGGCGAACCCGTTGATCCCGTTGGTGCCACCGCTCCAGTCCTTCAGCTTCTGGAACCGCACCACGAGCCGGATGATCTCTGCCGCAGCGATCGTGACGATGGCGAGGTAGTCCGACCGAAGCCGGAGCGTCGGCATGCCGAGCAGGAGCGCCAGCACCACACCGCACACCAGACCGATGAGGATCCCGAGCCACAACGGCAAGCCGTAGGTGTAGGTGGAGATGCCCACGCCGTATGCGCCGACCGCCATGAAGCCGACCTGCCCGAAGTTGAGCAGGCCCGTGTAGCCGACGTGGAGGTTCATCCCGATCGCAGCGAGGATGTAGATGATCGCCGTTTGGGTGAACCCCGCCCGGATCGTGTTGCTGAGGATCAACGACCAGTCCATCACGTCACCCGATCCGCTCGCGTCGTCCGAAGATTCCCTGAGGTCTCACCATGAGGATGACGATCATCAAGAACAGTGCCGGCACCGTCTGGAGCTCGGACGGCCACCAGACCGTCGAGACGAGGATCGTCACACCCACGATGATGCTGCCCGCCATCGCACCGAACGCGGTGCCCAGCCCACCGAGCGTGACCGAGGCGAACACCAGGAGCAGGAGTTGCTGACCCATGGTCCAGCTGACCGTCTCGCTGACTCCCTGGAACACCGCCCCGAGCGAGACGAGCGCCGCACCGAGGGTCCACACCATCGTGATGACCCGGTCGACGTCGATGCCGGTGGAGGCCGCCAGATCAGGGTTGTCGCTGACGGCGCGCATCGCCTTGCCGAGTCGCGTATAGCGGAGGCCGAGCGCCACGGCGACGAGGATGAGCGCACTCAACCCCATGATGATGATTTCCTTCGGGCTCAACTCGACCGGTCCGAGCGTGATCGACTTCCGCTGCACCGAGTAGTCGGCGTACTTCTTCGGGCGGTCACCGAACTGGTAGAGGATCGCGTATTGCATGAAGATGCTCAGACCGATCGACACGATGCTCATCGCCACGAGACCGGTCTTGCGGCGCCGCAGCGGCCGCCACAGCGCACGGTCGAGTCCCATCCCTGCGCTCGCCCCGAGGATCGTCGCGAGGACGGCAGCGAGGACGAGCGGCATCCCGAAGGTCACGTTGAACATCCATGCGAGCACCGCGCCCAGGGTGATCATCTCGCCGTGGGCGTAGTTGACGAGGCCGGTGGTGCCGTAGATGAGCGACAGGCCGATCGCGCACATGCCGATGATCAGACCGAACTGGAGCCCGTTGACGGCGAGGCGGACGATGCGCTCGTACCAGGGATCGCCGGTCTTGGTCTGCGCGTCGCTGATCGCGTCCGCGCCTTCGACCAGGTTGAACAGCACCGTCTTCACCTGGTCGTTGGCAACTCTGACCGGCAGCGTCCCCTTGGTCGGATCGACCAGGCCGACTCCCTCGGGCAGGCCGTCGGTCACCAGCACCACGGCGTAGTCGCCCGCTCCGCCGAGATCGAACGAGAAGGCACCCGAGGGATCCGACGTCGCCTCACCGAGCAACTCGCCGAGGGTTCCGACCGTGCGGCCGTCGAGGGACAGCTCTGCCCGATAGACCTCGATCACCCCGCCCTCGATCGGTGTGCGATCGGTCGTGCCCTCGACCTTGAACGCCAAGGTGCCCTTCACCTGCTCGCCGCTGGCATCGGGAGACTGAACGACCGAGTCGGCACGAGCCCCCACGACCGGGGAGACGACCCAGAACATGGCGACGAGGAGGAGGCAGCGGAGGAGCCAGCGGGACATTGCTGGCGTACTATACACACGTGATTCCGGGCGCCTGCCCGACCGCTACGGTCGCAGGTATGAGTGACACCGCCAGCCCCACGTCCGACACGTCGACCAGCCCGGCCCCGCTGCGAACCCGGGTCTCGACGATGCTCGGGATCGACTACCCCGTCGTGCAGGCTCCGATGGGCTGGATCGCTCGTTCCCCACTCGCCTCGGCGGTCAGCAACGCCGGCGGCCTGGGCATCATCGAGACGTCATCGGGTGAGCTCGACGCCATTCGCACCGAGATCATCCGGATGCGCGAACTCACCGACCGGCCGTTCGGCGTCAACATCGCCCAACTCTTCGTTCGCGACCCGTCGATCGTGGAGTTCGTGGTCGAGCAAGGTGTCCGCTTCGTCACCACCTCGGCCGGCGACCCGACCCGCTACACCGCACAACTCAAGGCTGCCGGGCTGACCGTGTTCCACGTCGTCCCCACGCTCGCAGCCGCCCTCAAGGCCGTCGATGCAGGCGTCGACGGCCTGGTGGTCGAAGGCGGTGAGGGCGGCGGGTTCAAGAACCCACGAGATGTGTCGACGATGGTGCTGGTGCCTCTCGTGCGCTCACACGTCGACGTGCCGATCGTGGCTGCGGGAGGCATCACGGACGGGGCATCCATGGCAGCCGCCCTCGCGCTCGGCGCCGATGCGGTACAGATGGGCACCAGGATGGTCAGCGCCGCCGAATCGCCGGTTCACCACAACTGGAAGCAGGCCATCGTCGACGCCGCCGAGACCGACACCGTCTTCCTCAACCGGTTCTCGAGGCCAGGACTCCGGGCGCTGCGCACCACCCGCAGCGAGCGACTCGAACGCGACGAGCACGTCCCGATGACCGAGTTCGGCTCGGCGATGGACCTGTACTTCGGTGGAGACATGGAGGCTGCTCTGGCCCTCACCGGGCAGGTCGCCGGACGCATCGAGTCGGTGCGCTCCGTCCGCGACATCATGTGGTCGACCATCGACGAGTGCCGCAGCATCGTCGGCTCACTCGCTCAGACCGTCGAGGCCTGAGCGAGCACGCTCGAGGTCGACCCATGCGAGTCCGGCTGGCCGATCGCGCCTGTGCGGCCTCGAAGGACGGCCACGAGCCACACCGTCACGCCCCACAGCACCGTCGCCCCGGCGACGTGCACGGCGACGAGCGCAGCCGGCACCCCGGTGAAGTACTGGAGGTAGCCGACCGCACCCTGCATCATCGCGACGCAGCACCACGCCACGAGCGGCCCGTCGAGTACTGCTCGGTCGTCGGGCCTCGAGCGGAGCCGCCACAGGAGCGAGGCGCCGACGCCCACCGCGCACCACACCGACACGCTGTGCAGTTGCGCGGTTCGCCCGATGTCGAACCCGAAACGTCTCGCCTCTTCGTCCCCGGCGTGCGGGCCGGCCCCGGTGACCACCGTGCCCAGCACGATCGCCACGGCCGTCGCCATCGTCAGCACCGCCACGTGCGAGCCGATGGTTCGTGAAACTC
>JBDKIV010000283.1:0-9798 GCA_039796935.1 Actinomycetota bacterium
TGAGCTGGCGGCCCCAATCGGGCACGCCCGGGCCGACGCCGAGACCGAGGAACGACAGCGCCGACATCGCCACCAGGGCGAAGGCGACGTTGAGGAGCATGGTGGTGAGCGCGACCGGTGCCACGTTGGGCAGGATGTGGCGGAACATGATCCGCGTCGGCCCGAGACCGAGCACCCGCGCCGACTCGATGTACGGGCGGGTCGATTGCGAGATGACCGCCCCACGGACCATGCGGATGTCGGTGGGAGAGAACAGCACCACCAACACGAGCACCGTCACCCAGTAGCCGCCGTCGACCAGACCGGCGACGACGAGGGCCACCAAGGTGCTCGGCAGGGCGAGCAGCAGGTCGGCGTACTTCGACAGCAGCAGGTCGAGGCCGCCCCCGAAGTAGCCGGCGAGGGTGCCGAGGACGACCCCGATGAGCATCGAGCCGAGCGCCACCACGATCGGGCCGACCACCGCAGAGCGGGCACCGGCGATGGCGAGTTGCGCGATGTCGCGGCCCAACTGGTCGGTGCCGAACAGATGACCTGCTTCGCCGGGGCCGACCACGCCAGTCAGCACGTCCTGCTCGGTGGCGTCGGGGGCGAGGAGGCCGGCGAACAGCACGAACACGGTGATGACCGCCAGCGGAACGGAGCTGATCAGCAACGTCACCGGCACCCGTCGCCGGGCCGAACCCGTCGCCGAGACCGATCCGGTCGACGCGTCAGCAGACGCAGCGGCGCTCACCGTCGACTCCGCGCGCGAACCCGTGGGTCGATCAGCCAATAGAGCACGTCGACCGCCAGGGCGCTGAGGGCGATGACGAGCGCGCTCAGCAACGTGATGGCCTGCACGACGGGGATGTCCTTGAACGTCACCGAACTCGCCAGCAGACCTCCGATGCCGGGGAGGGCGAACGTGACCTCGACGAGGATGGTGCCACCGAACAGGAACCCGAACACGAGCCCGAGGCTCGTGGCGATGGGGATGAAGGCGTTGCGCAACACGATGCGGCGGATCTGGCCGGGCTGCAGCCCACGGCTTCGGGCGAACGCCACGTAGTCGTGCTGCAACTCGTCGAGCACGGCGGTCCGGGTGAGCTTGTAGACGAGCGCGCCGATGCCGAACGCCAGCGTGATCGCCGGCAGGACGAGGTGCCACCAGGTGTCGAGCCCACCGTCGCCGCTGCCGTACACCGGGAAGATGTCGAGCCACACGCCGAACACGTAGAGCAGTACGAGACCGACGGCGTACGACGGGGCCCCGATGCCGACGATCGAGGAGGCGCTGACCGTGCGGTCGAACATGCCGCCGGCCCGCCACGCGGCGGCGATCCCGAGCGGTATGCCGACCGCTGCGGTGAGCACGAAGGCGAGCGCAGCGAGCTGCAAGGTGAGCACGATGCGTTCGCCGAGCAGGTCGGTGATGGCGGTGTCACTGCGGATGCTGGTGCCGAAGTCGCCGTGCACCACGTCGTTCAGCCACAGGACGTACTGACGCAGGAACGGCTCGTCGAGCCGGTACTGCTCTCTGATCGCGGCGAGTGCCTCGGCGGACGGGTTGCGCGGGCCCAGCAGGTTGCGCGCCGGGTCGCCCGGCGTCAGGTGGAGCAGCCCGAACACCACGAACGACAGAGCCACCAGCAACACGACGGTGGCCGCGAGGCGGACGAGGACGAACCGCCCGAGCGACCCGGGGGCCACCAGTCGGGTCACCCGACGGTGAGGATGCGAGGCGTCCACGGCGACAACAGTGTGTACGGCCCGAAGTCCTCGATGGTGTACGCGCTGTTGATCGCCGTGGCGGCCTGACCCCACCAGAGGGGTACGTAGGGCAGGTCGGCGAGGGCGAGCTTCTGCGCCTCGATGATCTGCTCGACGCGCACCGCCGGGTCGGTCTCGGCACGCTGGCTGTCCATCAGCGCCGTGACCGCTTCGTTGGTGTACGACGCAGGGTTGCCCTCGCCGAAGAACCAGCTGATCAGCTCGGCAGGGTCGCCCGTCGCGTTGAAGTACCACATGTAGGCCAAGCCCCAGTCGGGCGAGCCGATGGTGTCGTACCACTGTTCGACGGGCATCTCCTCGACCTCGATGGTGATGCCGATCTCTTTGACGGCGGCGGCGAGCACCTGGAACATCTGGCTCACCTGCGGGGCGCTCGACGACACACCGACCTTGGTGGTGAAGCCGTCCGGCACCTTCGACATGGCCAGCTCCTCCTTGGCCTTGGTGAGGTCGTAGGGCAGGTCGAGCACTGCCGCGAGCGCCGCACGCGCCTCGTCGCCGCTCATCACCGACTCGATCTGCTCGGGCACCGTGAGGGCCGTGGCGACCTCGCCATGACCGTTCAGCAACTGGGCCACGTAGGTGGCGCGGTCGCATGCGTAGGCGATGGCACGGCGGACATGGATGTCGTCGAAGGGCTCGACGGCGGTGTTGAAGTCGATGCCGAGGTAGCTGCGGTCGGGGGCGAACAACACGCTGGTCTTGTCGGTGTCCTTCCACGCCTGCTCTTGGTCGAGCGAGATGCTGACTGCCATGTCGATGTCGCCCGACTTGCGGGCCAACAGACGCGTGTTCTCCTCGGGGATGAACTCGATCTTCACGGTCTTCACCGGGGCCTTGCCGCCCCACCAGGTGTCGACCCGCTCGAGCTCGACACCCTTGTCGGGCTCGAAGCTGACGACCTTGTAGGGGCCGGTGCCGGTGAGCAACGCAGCGGGCGTGCCGATCTCGCCGTTCGTGATGAAGCGCTCGGCCGTCACCCACATCGCGTTGGCGGCGCAGGGACCCCACTCGAAGGCGACGTCGGGCGAGCCGAGCGTGATGGTGACCTGGTTGTCGCCGGTCTTCTCGGCGCCCGTGACATTGGCCCAGTAGTACGAGGTGTTGGGCGAGAGGGTCTCGTCCTTGGCGAGGTCGACGCTGTACACGATGTCGTCGGCGGTGCACGGCGAACCGTCGCTGAACGAGATGCCGGGGCGCAGGTTGAACACGTAGGTGGTGGGGTCGGTCTGCTCCCACGACTCGGCGAGCGCGCCGACGAGCTTGCCGCTGCTGTCGGGGGCCAGGAGGCCCTCGGCGATCAGCGTGGCCACGTAGTAGTTGAAGTTGCCGGCTTCTTGGCCGGGGTAGAGGTTCGAGAGCGAACTGGGGAAGGCCACGGTGAGCGTGTCGATCTCTTTCGCCGTGGCGCCGCCGCCGGGGGCCGTGGTGTCGCCACCGGCCAGCGTGGTGTCGCCACCGGTGCCGCTGTCGTCGCCGCAGGCTGCCGCGATGAGCGCCAGCAGCGCCGTGGCCCCGGTACCGCGCAGCATGGTGCGGCGGCTGATCTCGATTCGGTTCGACATGGGTGCTCCCGGGTGTTCGTCGTTGCGGTGATCCGGCGGATCGGACTCGAAATGTCTAGTCGTTCTTGCCACTTGACGCAATGGAGTAGACGCGCGGGTCCGTAACTGCGTCCCGCGGCTCGGGCGTCACCGACTCGCCAGGCCCGAGAGCGTGCGCTCGGCCACGGCCCGCACGAGGGTCCGCCGGTCGTCGACGGCGCCCATCTTGTTCTCGAGCGGTCCATCGATGAGCAGCGTCGCCAGACCGTGGGCGACCGACCACATGGCGGTCGCCGTCAGGCGGATCTCGTCGACCGACGCCGTCGGTCCGACGATCTCGCCGACGGCCGCGATGAGGCTGTCGAAGGCATCGTCGGCGGCCCGTTGCAGGTCGGGGGACTGGTGCATCTTGCACAGGTCCGACCGGAACATCACCCGGAAGTAGCCCTTGTTGCGCAACGCGAACTCGACGTACCGCTCGAGCATGCGCGTGGCGGTGTCGGGGTCCTCGTCGGCACGCGCCGGTGCCGTCAGTTCGGCCGTGAACGTACGGAAGCCCTGCAGGCCGATCTCGGCGAAGATGGCGTCGCGGTCCCCGAAGTGGTGGTACGGGGCCTGGTGGCTCACGCCGGCATCGGCGGCGATGCGCCGGAACGAGAGGCCGTCGGGGCCGTGTTCGGCGATGTAGTCGATCGCTGCCACGAGGACCCGGTCTTTGAGGTGCGCGGCCATGCGCTGACGCTATCAACTCCACGGCGAAACCTTGACGCTGTCAAGTTGCGCGAGTAGACACTGTCTATATGGCGACCAACACGGCGACCGCAGCCCCCGCGACCCATCCGAACCCTGCCGTGCAGCGGCGCCGCTGGTGGATCCTCGCGATCCTCAGCCTCTCGGTGTTCCTCGTGGTCGTCGACAACCTGATCATCAACGTCGCCATCCCCACCCTGGCTCGCGAACTCGACGCCACGACGAGCGAGTTGCAGTGGATCGTCGACTCGTACGCTCTCGTGTTCGCCGGGCTCCTGCTGGCCTGCGGCGGCCTCGGCGACCGGTTCGGTCGCAAGCGGGTGATGCAGATCGGCATGGCCCTGTTCGGGTTGTTCTCGGCCTGGGCGGCCTTCACCGATTCGTCAGGAACGCTGATCGCTGCCCGGGGTCTGATGGGTGTCGGCGCGGCACTCGTGTTCCCCGGGACGCTCGCCATCCTCATCGACGTCTTCCGCGATCCGACCGAGCGGGCGAAGGCGATCGGGGCGTGGTCGGCGGTGTCGGGGGCGGCCGTCGCGTTCGGCCCGGTCAGCGGCGGGTTCCTGCTCGAGCACTTCTGGTGGGGGTCGGTCTTCCTCATCAACATCCCGATCGTGGCCGTCGCACTCGTCCTCCAGGCGGTGTACGTGCCCGAGTCGAAGGACCCGGGCGCCGACCGGCTCGACATCGCCGGCTTCGTGCTGTCGATCTCGTTCGTCTCGCTCCTCGTCTACACGATCATCGAGGGCCCGCACCGAGGGTGGACCCATCCTGCGACCATCGGCGGATTCCTCGGTACGGCGGCGCTCGTCGGCGCCTTCGTCGTACGTGAACGTCTCGCCCACCACCCGTTGCTCGACGTGCGCGTGTTCCGCGACATGCGCGTGACGGCAGCGACCACATCCATCCTGATCGCCTTCTTCTCGCTGTTCGGCTTCACCTTCCTCGTCACTCAGTACTTCCAGTTCGTACGCGGCTACGACCCGCTCGAATCCGGTCTGCGCACCGTCCCGTTCGCCGTCGGCGCCGGCATCACCGCGCCGATCGCCGCGCGACTCGCGCTCCGCTTCGGGCCCAAGCGGATCGTGCCGATCGGGCTGGCGTTCATGGGGGTCGCCCAGATCTGGGCCGGCACCTTCGCCGTCGACTCGGCCTACTTCGGACCGGTCGTGGGCAGCATGATGCTGATGGCCTGCGGCCTGTCGCTCGTCACCAGCCCATCGTCGGAGTCGGTGATGGGATCGCTCCCGCGCGAGATGGCCGGTGTCGGCTCGGCCATCAACGACACCAGTCGTGAGATCGGCGGCACCCTCGGCGTCGCCATCATCGGGAGCATCTTCGCCTCCACGTACGGACCCCGGATCGTCGAACTGCTCACCCCGTTCGGACTGCCGGACGCGGCGGTCGCTGCGGCCGAGGAATCGGTCGGCGCCGCCTTCGCCGTGGCCGAACAGACCGGCGACGCGCAGGCTGCCGGCGCCATTCGCGAGATCGCCTCGTCGTCGTTCCTCGACGGCTTCCAGGCCGCCTGCACCACCGTGGGGATCGTCGCGCTCGTCGGTTCGCTCCTCGCCCTGCGCTTCCTCCCTGCCCGTACCCCGACCGCCTCGTCGTGAGGTGATCGTTCAGTCGACCGGGTGCCGACGACGCAGATGGGCCAAGGCATCCGCGTCGCCCGGTCCGTTGCGCCTGCGGTAGCCGTCGATCACCTGTCGTCGGACCGCATCGGGTTCCGAGCCGTCGAACTTGAACTTGGCGCGCACCGACTCGATGCGCAGCTCGAGCCCGCGGATGCGCCGCAGTTCGGCGCCGTACGGGGCGGCCGCGTCCCTGGGGTCCCCGAAGGGCTCGTCGGGCTGCATGGTGGCGAGTTGATCGGCCAGCACACCGCGGATGCGGTCGTCGTCGTCGGTGACGGTCGCCGTGCAGTCGAGCTGGGCCGTTGCGTAGTGCGAGGTGGGGATGCCCCACTGTGGATCGGTGCCGGGCAGCGCCGCCCACGAGGTGGGTACGTAGGTGGTCGCAGCAGTCACGACGAACAGGCATCGCCGGTTCTCGTCGAGCGCTCGCCACACCGGGTTGGGTCGAGCGAGATGAAGCCGGATCGTGACGTCACCGTCGAAGTGGACGTGAGTCGGGACCACGACCGGTAGCTCGCGGTCGGCCCCCGGCGCGATGAGGAGTCCGAACGGGTGGGCGCGAAGCAGGTCGCGCCACTCACTCTCGGGATCCTGCGGGGCGTCATGGGTGCGGACGAGCATCGGAGGATCCTCGTCAGCGGTGATGGCGGTCGAGTGAGCGGACGAGGTCGGTACCGATCAGCTCGGCGAGCTGCGTGGCTGCGCGTTCGGCGCCGAGGTGATCGGGGGTCTCGAGCGAGTCGATGATGAACCCGACTCGTGTGGTGTCGTCGCGCAGCGCCGTGCGTGTGGTCTGACGCCAGTTCCAGCGCCTGCACGTGACGCCGACGTCATCCATCCACACCGGTTCTCCCGGCTCGGGGTGTTCGACCACCGGCGCCCCGTTCGCGTTCGTCAGGAACGGCTCGTCCCCGGTGGCCACGATCAGCCGGGCCGGTCCCGTGTAGCGGTCGAGATCCTCCCCACCGATCGGTACCTGGTGGAGTACCGAGATCGCGTTGTACAGATCGACCAGGACACCGATGCGCGGCAGCCCCGAGTCGGACACCGCGCGACGGGTGAGGGCATCGACGCTGACCCGCCCGACCCTGGGCTTCACGCCGAAGTCGCGGAATGCATCGTGCCAGCGGGCGACGTGGGGATGCACCGCCGTCGGATCCGATCGGCGGGCGACGGCCGTGGCTTCGTCGACGAGACGGTCGGCCACGTCGCGCAATCGTTCGGCATCGACGGCGTCGGCGGCCACCAGCAGGACGCGGTAGTCGGGCCAACGGTCGAAGATCGCACCGTCCACCGTCGTCGTCTCGATCCAGGCCTGTGCAGCGATCGTCATCGTGGTGCTCCGCTCGGATCGTGGACCGCCATCACGAACGTGGCCGGGCGCGCGCCGTCGTTGCGGTACACGTGCGGTTCGTCGGCGCGGAACATCGCCGACTGACCACGGCGAACGACCACAGGATCTGCCGATCCGACGCAGAGCGTCACGGCTCCGGCCGTCACCGTGAGCACCTCGTACGAGTTCGCCTGATGCGCATCGGAGGAGCGCTCTTCGGACGGTTGCACCGTCCAGTGCCACAACTCCAGCAGACCCGACCCGGCCAGCAGACGACCCTCGCCACCGTGGGGCCCGTGCCAGAGCACCGGGGCCGACGCGTTGTCCGAACGGACGACCGGTGCCGGCTCGTCGTCGCACGAGAGCAACTCGACCAGTGATGTCCCGAACCCGGCCGAGATCGACAGCAACGTCGACAGCGACGGGTTCGCCTCGCCGGCCTCGATCTGTACGAGCAGTCGACGACTCACACCCAGCCGGGTCGCAGCCTCGTCGAGCGTCCAGCCGCGTTCGCGTCTGCGTCCGCGCACCTCGCTCGCAACCCGCTCGACCTCGTGTCGATCTCGATGCATGAGTGCAACATAGCGCACCACATGGTGCATCCTGCCGTTGGGTCGGCGAAGCCTCAGGACTCCGCGAGTTGCCCCGTCGAGGTCAGGGCCGCGGGCCCTCGGGGTACGGCATCACCACCAGGATCGTGCACACCGCGTTCGAACGGTTGACCAACTCGCGCGCCTCACCCGAGGGGATCAGGCACGAGTCACCCACCTGCAGCGTGACCTCGCCTCCATCGGTGATCACCGTCGCTGCGCCGGCAGTGACCACGTACACCCGCTCGAGCGGTGACGCCGCCCGCTCTGCCCCGCCACCCGGCAGCAGGTGCGACATCGAGACCGAGAAGTTCTTGCAGTCGCTCGCATCCCACCCCTGCAGTCGCAGGCCGACAACCCCCGAATGACCGGGCGCGTCGTAGGGCTGAGCGTCTTCGAATCTGGTGACGTGCACGGTGATCTCCTCGGTGTCGGACGGGGGTGGGCTGTCGGCTACTCGCTCGACCGGACGAGGCGCCGCCGGATCGGGAACAGGTCGATGCCGTAGCGCCGCCTCGCCAGGCCCCACAGGCCGGGCTGCAGGTAGAGGGCAGCGAGGATGGCGGCGACGCCGCTACCGATGAGGTACCAGGTCTCGTAGTCCTTGAAGTAGTTGCGCAAGAAGTAGTACAGCAGCGCACCGATGATCGGCCCCTCGATGGTGCCGATACCGCCGATCACCACGATCACGACGATCGGTGCGATCCAGTTGGACACGCTGAACGAGTCCTTCGGCTGGACGCGCAGGTTGCTGAGATAGAAGACCGCGCTCGTGAACCCCGTCCAGAACGCAGCGATCACCCAGACGATGAACCGGGTCCGGTAGACGTTGGCCCCCAGTCCCTTGGCCCCGCCCTCGTTGTCTCGGATGGCCTGCATCTGCAGGCCGAGCCGCGAGCGCAGGATCAGGTACGCGATGAGGATCGAGCCGACCCCGGCGACGAGCGCCAACCAGTAGGTGGCGTCCTGACGGGTCTCGAGGTCGAAACCCTTCACGTCGAGCGACACGCCGTTGCCGGCACCGAGCGCTGTCTGCTGGAGGATCACGAGGCTCACCACCTCGGCGATCACCCAGGTGCCGATCGCGAAGTAACTGCCCCGCAAGCGGAAGGCGATCAGGGCGATCGGCATGCTGATCAGCGCAGTCACGAGCGCCGACAACGGGATCGACCAGTAGATGTTCTGGGCGTGGATGTTGATGAAGAACACCATGGCGTAGGCGCCGAGGCCGACAAAGGCCTGTTGGCCCACCGACACCAGACCGGCGAACCCGGCCAACAGGTTCCACATCTGTGCCATCGCCAGCAGCGTGAGGAACTCGATCATCTTGCGCTGCGTGCCCGCCTCGCCCCACCAGGGCATGAACGCGAGCACGGCCACCACCGCCGTCGAGACCGCCGCGAACCCGCGGCTCGTCCATGTGCCGCGTTGGATCTGGAATCCGGTCATCGCAGCTGCCCCTTCCCGAACAGACCGGTTGGTCGAACGATCAACACGGTGAGGAACACGGCGTGCCCGGCAAGCTCACCCCACTGCGGGTCGATCTGGCGACCGAGGGCCTGAGCAACACCCAGCACGATGCCGCCGACGAGCGTGCCCCACAGCGAGCCGAGCCCGCCGATGATGACCGCCTCGAAGGCGTAGATGAGACGCGCTGGCCCGACGAATGGATCGAACGACGACCTCGCCCCGTACAGCACTCCGGCGAGGGCGACGGTGAGCACGGCGAGACCCATGGCGACGGCCCACACCGTGCGGATGTCGACACCCATCAACCGGGCCGCATCGGCATCGTCGCTGGTGGCCCGGAACGCACGGCCCATGCGTGTGCGTTTCATGAACAGCGCGAGCGCCGACAGTACGGCCACGGCCGCGAGCAGCGTGATCAGCGGCAGCCATCCGATCGTGATCGTCGAGTTGACCTCGAAGCCGGCGGTCTCGAGTTTGCCCACGTCGAGGCCCTGCGAGTCGGCGGTGTACTGCTCGTACAGCAGGTTCTGCATGACGACGGCCAGCCCGAACGTGGCGACGATCTGGAACGCCGGGTCGACCCCGACGACTCGGTCGAAGATGAGGCGCTGCAAGGCGTAGCCGACGACGAATGCACCTGGAAGGACCACGACGAGCGATACGAGCGGGTTCCAGCCGAGGAACTCGCTGACCGACAT
>JBDKIV010000284.1:0-18756 GCA_039796935.1 Actinomycetota bacterium
CCGAGGCACTGCTGCACAAGGAGACCATCGACGGCTCGGAGGTCGCCCAGTTGGTGCAGGCCGGCCTCGGCGACACCGTGGTCGGGCGAGACGACGTGGGTCCGCACGGTGTGGCGCCCGACAGCGGGGCTTCGGTCGGCTGAGCCCGCCTGCCCGGCGGCGCCGGGTCAGTGATCGTGGTTCTGGCAGCCGCCGGTCGGGCGAGTGCCCGGTTCGCGAGCCTCGGCGATCGCCATCCACAAGTCGGTGGCGGTCACCTTGCCGAGGAACGACGCATGCACGACACCGTCATGGTCGGCGAGCACGAGCGTGGGAACTGCAGCGATGGCGTAGCGCTCGTGCAGATCACGCCGGGCGCCGTACTCGATCTCGCTGAAACCCACGCTGGGGCTCTCGGCAACCCGCGCCTTGGCAACGGAATCCGCACAGGTGTGGCAACTCGCCGACGTGAACGCGACGAGCAACCAGGGCCGGTCGGCATCAGGAAAATCGGCACGGTCGAGCTGCGCCGGAGCCTCGTAGTTGCCCTGGGTCGGAGCATCGGGCGTACGGCGGCGACGAAGCACGATCGCCACGGCTGCGACGACAGCGACGATGACGGCGGCCACGACGAGACGTTCCATGGGATCAGCCTGCCAGCAAGAACGAGCCGGAACGACCTCGCCGATCCTGACCACGCGAGAGCAGGCGTTCGACGAAGACGACCTCGGTACTCTCGACGACGAAGGGCACACCGAGCGCAGACGGGTCGGTGACAGGAATCGTCAGCACCCCACCGGCGACCAATGGCAGCGATTCGAGACCGGGCACCGGCACCAGACCACCCGTACCGAGCGTGCTCACCGTGACCGTCGCGTCTCGTCCCGCCGTGTTGAGCACCACGATCACGTTCTCGAGCGGCTGCTCGGAACCGAACGCAGCCGACCAGCGCTGGGACATCGTGACCGACGGAGCGCCCATCACCACGGTCGTTGCCACGAACTCTCCCGCCGGGCGGGTGATCACACGCTCGACCAGCATCGACGAGCCGGTGTCGTTCGAGACGACCACACCGTGGCGTCCTTGCGGCAGACCGGCGATGTCGGCCGTGTCGAGCACCGCGACACCACGTGCCGGCACGACGATCTCGCTGTCGTTGGTGAACGTGTCGCTCGCCGGCAAGCCGAGGAACACCGCAGACACGGTGATCTCGTCGTCGGACGGGTTGAAGATGCTGTACGTCTCGGCCACGCCCTCGGCCCGCTCGCCATCGGCGAACCAGTACTGCGACCAGAGCGACGGCGCACCGAGCGACATCGTGAAGCCGAGGCGGCCGCTGCCCAGGTAGTGCTGTGCCCGCCCGGCGACGACGCGGCCCCTCGTCGCCTGGATGCTCGCTGCGACGATGGTCTCGTCCCGGGCGCCCAGTTCGACCACCTGCACCGACCGGCCGGGCACCGGGTAGCCCTGCAGACGCGACGGGTTCCGTGGGCCGTCGGGAGTCACGAAACCGATGTCGACGATGGCAGCATCGGGATAGGGGTTCGTCAGGACGATCTGCTCGGTGCTTCCGTCCGCGGTGAACCCGTCGGCGAAGTACCACGACGACGAGGCCGCATTCGCACAGGCGGCGACCGCATCTCCGGCCGGGTGCAGCGCCTGCTGTTCGACGAAGCCACCACCGCCCTCGATCTCGACGATCGCGGAGACGAAACTCCCGGTCGGCTGCAACTCGGTGAGGTCGAGATCGAGTGTGGACCGTGGTTCGACCGAGACCTGGCGCGACACCGACGGGGCACCCGCCGTCGTCGTGTAGGCGCTGATCGACCCGACGAGCGACTCGTCGCTCGGATTGACGATCCGCACCGATCCTCCGGTCCCCTCCTGGCCGGACGGCACGCCCGGACAGAACCAGGTCGAGGTGATGAAGGACCCTTGTGGGACGAACGGCATCGACTGCGCCCCGAGCACCGTGAACGTCGTCTCGCTGACCGGCACGGGTTCGTCCCGCGCCGCGATGGCGAGACCCCCGAGGCCGAGGGTCACCGCGACGGCCACCAGCGTGCGCATGGGCCTCACGACCCGTCCTCGCCTGCAGACGGACCGACATCGCCGACCGGTTCGTCCCCGCGGAACGTCGATGGCGACGCCGTCGGCACGAGCGGATCGAACGACAGCACCGGCTCGCCGAGAGCACCCACCAACTCGGCTCGCGTCTGCGGCCGACGGCGGGCTCGCAGGCCGGAAGCTGCTGCGCCGACCGCGAGCCACAGGAGTGCCTGAACCAGCAACTGCAGTCGATGCGACGTCGGAGTCTCGTAGCCGAGCGTGACCACGCCGGCAGCCTCGACGTCGTATGCGGCGGTCGACCCGAACGCAGGGCGCTCCTCGACCTCGGTCCCGTCGATCTCGAGCCGCCAGTGACGGTCGAAGGGGACGGCGACGTGAACGGTGGACGGCGACGACAGCTCGATCACTCCATCGGTCATGTGCCACGGAGCGCCCGTGTCGCCGTCCCCGCCGGCCATCGGCGTCGCTCCCGAGAGATCCGCCTGCGCGAGGGCTTCGGGGCCTGCGACCTGCGACGCTTCGGCACCGCGCGCCGTGAGCACGCTGCGGATCGGCACCCATGCCCGGTTCTCGTAGACCAGGAAGTTCGGCGGGCTGTACACGGGCGCGAGATCGAGCTGGTCGCCGAGCGCGTCGATCAGGCCGGCCGGCAACGGCAAGGGATCGGTGTTCGTCGATGCTGCACCATCCACGACCGGCACGACGACGTAGCGAACCGCGAACGGAGCGAGCAACCGGCCTCCACGAGTGGTCGTGCCGAGCGCGATGGCATCGAGCGCGGCGGTGACGTCGTCGTCGGCTTCGGACGGTGGAGCACTCCACGCATCGGCGACGTCGAGGTCACCCCCATCGGTGAGCGCGACGCCGACACCCGGTGTGTACCCGCGTGGTGCGGCCGGTACCACTCGCTGATCACCGATCCACATCACCCGGTACTCACCCGCACCGTCGTCGGGGAACCAGCCGAGCAGGTCGACGAGCGTGGTGGTCGGCGTCTTCCATCGTCCGTCCCCGAGGGCGAGGACCCCGGGAACCACCCCGACGATCATCGCCAGTCCGGCGAGCACGGCGAGCGGCTGACGCCAGCCGAAGCTGCCGCCGCGGATGTCGAGTTCGAGCGAACCGACCAGACAGCCGGCGGACAGGGCGACACCGACTGCAACGGGGGCCAGGACGATGCCGGGCTCGGGGAGCCGGAAGGGCAGCGTCCCGCCGTCGTCCAGGACGGCGAGCCAGGCGAACACGACGACGAGGAGTCCACCACGAGCCGCCCAGCCGAGACGCCAACCTCGACCGATGAGCGGCGCGGCGAACACGGGCAGGAACAGCGCCAGGGCGAACACGGAGGCAGCGGTGTTGCCCAGGTCGAAGCTCAACAGCTCGACCACGGAGTTGCCACGGTCCCCAGGGAGCTGCGGCCCGACCACTCGACCCCAACCACCGTTCGACACGACGGCTGCCATCCACGGAAAGCACAGCACCGCACCGACCACGCTGGCGATGGCACCACCGGCGGCGAGGCGGATCGATGCCGCGAGCGGCGCACCCGTCAGCAGGGTTGCCAGCGACATCACCACACCCACTGCGACGACCACGAGCGGGTACGAGGTCTCGAACGCAGCTCCGATCCCCACCGTGAGCGCTGCGGCAGCGAGCAGACGAACGTGACGGCGGGCATCGAAGCCGACCGTCCGCTCCCCCTCGGTGTCGGCGGGGCCGGACACCAGACCGCTGTAGCGCCGGAGCGCATCGATGGTCCAAGGAAGCGTTGCGTAGACCAGCAGCGCCCGCCAGCGCCCGACGGACACGAGTTCGGCGGGAAGGGGCACGGCGAAGTAGACCACCGACGCCGCAAGGCGGGCTCTGGTGCTGGAGAACGCCGACGTGAGGCGCCACATCCCGACGACACCGACGACGAGGAGCCCGATGACGCCGAGGGTGTGGAGCAGGGCCATTCGGAACAACGTGACCACGCTGAGCAGGCCGATCACACCGATCCCGGTGGGCTGCGCCGTGCTCGCTCCAAGACCCTCGGCGTTCCATCCGTGGGCGACGCTCCGAAGCAGCTGTGCCGGACTCTCCGGGTACGGGAGGAACTCGCCGACGTGCGGCACACCACCGCTGACGAGGTGCCGACCACCGATCACGACAGCGAGCACGAGTGCAGCCAGTCCGAGTGCAGCCGTCCCGCCCGAGCGCTCTCGCCACGCCTTGCCCGACGAGAGCACCAGGTCGGGGCGAGCATCACGGGCGCGGAGATACGCGGTCACTCGCGCCACACCGCGGACCTGGAGCCCGACGACTTCCCGATCGGGCACCGACCTGGTGCCGGCGATGTCACGCCGGCGCCGAACGATCGCCGGGACACGGGGCACCAGCCCGAACAGGGCGCGCACGCCTGCCCAGCCTCGCGCAGCCTGGCCCGAGAAAAGACCGACCACGAACTGCGCCAGCGTGACGAAGACCAACTGGAGTACCAGGAGCGGGAGCCGCCGGGCGCCCGTGAGCGTGACGGCGCTCCACAGTCGGTGCTGTTCGCGCATGGTCACATGCGCCAGATCGGGTCGACGCTCGACCAAACGCTCGCGGTGACGGCCACGCGCCGACGGCACGACGACGACTCGGGCGCCCTGCAGGTGGGCGCGCCAGCACAGGTCGACATCGTCGCCGTGGAACCCGAACTCCGGGTCGAACCCACCGAGGCTCGCGAACAGATCGGCGCGCACGAGCAGGCATGCCGAGGGCAGGGCGAAGACATCGCGAACGGCATCGTGTTGTTCCTGGTCGGTCTCGCCCGGCTCGACGATCGGATCGACGTCGCCGAATCGGTCGACGCCGTAGCCGACGTGCTGCAAGACGTTCGGCTGGTCCCAGTGCACGAGTTTGGGCCCGACGATCCCTGCGTTCGAGCGATAGATCTCTTCGACGAGCAGGCGAATCGCATCGGGGTCGAGCGCGACGTCGTCGTGGAGGAAGCAGAAGAACCCGTTGGTCCCCTCGACGAGTCGGAGCACCTCGGTCGCCGTCGCGCCGAATCCGGGATCGCCGGCAACCTCGCGGACGAAGGCATTCGGCAGGTGGGTCAGGACCCGTTCGGCCACGCCCGCCGGGTCACCGACGACCAGCACCAACGCCTTGAGGTTCGGGTAGTCCTGTCGGGCGAGGGCGGCGACCGCATCGTCGAACCATGGACCAGGTCGATGGGCCACCATCACCGCCACGACAGGTGGCGCGGCGCTGCTGCTGGCGGGTTCCACGAACATCGGAGGCTAGCGGGCGGGTCCACCCGAGGGAGATCGGGCGGAGCCACTCGACCGACCCACGAGACTGCTTGCAGAAGTTAGCACTCTGCGATATGGTGCTCGCAGTTCCCGGAGCCGCCGGCTCCCCACACGATTGCGAGGCTCCCCATGCCCACGCCGACCGACGACCAGCGACCCAACCTCACGGCCCCCGACCTTGCCGACCGCCTCGCCGGCCTGGCTCGCGATGCCGCGTACATCGCCATCGGCGCAGGCGTCCTGACCGTGCAGCGGTTGCAGGTCCGTCGTCGCGAACTGGCCCACATCGAACTCGTCAACCGCCTCGAACAAGCCGTCAGCGACGTCGACCGGCGAGTGCAGGCGGTCGAGGCACGGGTGGATGCCGCCGTCGAGGCCATCGAGCAGCACCTGCCCGCACAGGCTGCCACCATGCTCGGCCAGGCCCACGGCATGGCCCGGACCGCACGCCAGCAGGTGCGCAACATCGTCCTTCCCGCTGCCTGACGGCGAAGCCCCGTCAGCTGTCACCCGAGAGGCGTCGCTCGTCAGCCGAACCAGCCGCTGACGTCGACGACCAGATGCGTCGTCTGATTCGACACCACACACCACCTGCCTGCCGCATTCGTGACCGAGTTGACGAGCGCAGCGGTGTTCGTCGCCGAGACGAACCGCAGCATCGACAGCGTGGGCGCGACGGGCAGGCACGGATGCACCGTCACGAACCCCGCGCTCGTCGGTCCGACCGACGTGAACTGAGCCGCGACGGCGCGCAGCGTTGCCGCACCGGGAAGGCCGCCCACGCCCGAGACCTGGATCGACCGGCCGACGCTGCGCTGGAAGGGTCCGCTCCAACCGTGCCCCTCGCGTGAGTCGGCGAGCCGGAAGGGAACCACCGCATGGAAGTCGGTGGTGGCCGACGGGCCGAACCACCCTGCGACATCGATCGCCAGATGCATCGAGGCGCTGACGAACAGACACACCTCACCCGATGCACTCACCGCCACGTCTGCGCTGTTGGTCGCCGACTCACCGGCGTTGACGTTGGCGGAACTGGCCCAGGGACGGGGCCGGTCGCACGGCCATGCGGTGACGAAGCCCGACTGGGCAGCCTCGAGCGCGTGGATCGTGAGTGACGCAGCCGTACTGTCCGCCGCACCGGCACCGGCACCGCGTGTGGCCACGCGAACGGTCGAGCCGGCAGCGAGGCGCACACCCGACGGTCGAGAGTCGAATCGCCGCTGAGCCGTCATCGGCTGGTAACGAGCCGAACCCGAGGGTGAGTACGACCCGGTCAAGTCGACCACCAACTCGGTGGTGGTGTTGGTGAACACGCAGAACGTTCCATCGGCGCCGAGCGGCACGATCGCCGCACCGCTCACCAGCCGACCGGGCCGCGACTGGACCGCCGATGTGAACGGACGCTCGATCCCGCAGGGATAGGCAGTCAGGTACCCCTGCGCCGAGGTGTCGACCGTGACGAAGGTGACGGCCACGGCAGTCGTGCCGGACGGAACGGCCGGACGGACGACGAGCGTGCATCCACCCCGGAGCGGATCGACGGCAGTTCCGGTCCCGTCTCGGGTGTCGATCAGTCGCACCGGCACCGGCGAGGGCTCGAACCGTGCCGGCGGGCGTGCAGCGGCGGCAGTGGTGACCGGCGGGGCGACGCGTGCTCCGCAGACGTCGACCGGGGTCGGGGTCGGGGTCGGGGTCGGGGCCGGGGCCGGGGCGGGCAGCGGCGCCGAGGTGTCGGCGATGGAGAACCAGTCGGAACGCAGCCCGATGCCGCGGCGAAACACGTCTCCGCTGAGCGTCACCGATCCGGTCGTCCCGCTGACGAGCACCGACTGCGCTCGCCCTCCCCATTCGCCCTGACCCGAGCGCCGGGTCACCGAAACGCCGACGAGGCGGCCGATCGCTGGCCACTTCTGTTCGAGTGTGGCGGCCGCCACCGTCACCGTCCAGCGGTGGTACGGATTGGCAGGCGTTGCATCCCCCAGGTCTTCGACCGCCGGGAAGGGCAAGGTACTCGCCGCGGTCCAGCCACCCGAGGACGACGAGAACATGGTGAGGGCAACGGGTCCGGCAGGCGAACCCACTCGGCGAACCACCCCCGCCGTGGCGCGAACTGCTGCGTCGACCGAGGCGTGCTCGTGCCGGACGAAGGCCGACGCCACCGTCGACCGCGACGCTGCACCGGGGTAGTACTGGCAGATCCGGTCACAGGTCTTCGCGTACGAGTACCGATTCTCGGCGAGCCCGAAGCTGCGCGCCGCGACCGCCTGCGCCCGTAGCGCCTGCGCACCGCGTGGCGCCCACGACGCCGACATCTCGGAGGCCACGATCGAGCGGAGGTACTGCTCGAGCGGCACCTCGTTGACGGTCCGATTCTCGCCAGCCGTCCCATTGACCGCACGGAGCGCGCCGCGGTACGAACGGACCTTGCCGGATGCTTCACACAGGCCGAGCAGGTCCGACATGTCCTCGCTCGCCGAGGTGTCGACCAGAGGTCGCACCGTCACCGACGGCAGACCGGATGCAACCACAGCCCACCCGGCGAGCGCATCGCTCGCAGTCGGGCACACCGACGAATCGGTCCGCCCCCAGACGGTGTAACTGCGCTCGGAGACCTCGCGGATCACGACGGTTCGCCACGGCCCACCGGCGACGCCGTCGATCACGGCGTTCGACCGGTCGTTCACCACGACGGTCTGCTGATCATCGAGGTCCATCAGTCGCACGGTGATACCGGTGACGTCGGTGGTCCCCGACACCGTCCCGCCGTAGTAGTGGTCGAGAATCTGCTCGGAGGTCCACCCGTGATCGGCGGCGTACCCGTAGGCACCCCATTGGCTCATCCCGATCCCGTGGCCGTTGCCCCGGCCATCGATCGTGAGGGTCGACGCAACGGCCACCTCGGCCGCAGCGACGGACTCGCCGACCGGGACGGCGACGGCGCAGGCGAGCATCGCCGCACATGCCGTCGTCACGCCGAAGGGCCGTGGAGAGGGTCGGATCATGTACTGACTATCGGCAGATCCCTCCTCAGCTTGAGCGGGAAGATAACCTCGCCCGCTTGGTGGCACGTATCGACTCCGCTCCCCCGGCTCGGACGCCGTTGCCCGAGGGCACCTTTCCCGTTGCGATCGGGCTCTTGGTGGTCGGCCTCGCGAGCTTCGCGTTCTTCAGGGTCGGCACGCTGGCACTCGGCAGCGAGGAGGCGTTCAAGCCCGTCGTCAGCATGTGGTTCGCCACCTTCGCGCTCGCACCCGGGTTCTTCCTCCCCCTCGAGCAAGAACTCGGCCGCGCCATCTCGGCCCGCCGCGCCGTGGGCCAGGGCGGCCGACCCGTCCTCGTGCGCGTGCTCGCGCTGGGCGCAGCCCTCGCCGTCATCGTGTCGATCACGCTGCTCGCACTCGGCCCGTGGCTCGCCGACAACTATTTCGGGGGCAGTTGGGCGATGGTCGTCGCGCTGATCGTGTCGATCGCCGCCTATGCCCCGACCCACCTCGCCAGGGGCGTGTGCAGCGGCTCGGGGCGCTTCCGGAGCTACGCCGTGGTGCTCGGCTCGGACGGCCTCGTCCGCATCGGACTCTGCCTCGCACTTGCCGCCCTCGGGGTCACGGCCGTCGGCTGGTACGGATTCGCCGTGGCCCTCGCCCCGCTGCTCGGTGTCGTCCTCGTCGCCTCCCGCGGGCAACTGCACACCGATGCAGGCCCGGAAGCGACCTGGAACGAGGTGACACCGAACCTCGGCTGGCTACTCCTCGGTTCCGTCATGGCCGCCGGACTGGTCAACGCCGGCCCGATCGCCACCAATCTCCTCGCCGGCGGCGACGAAGAGGCTCTGGTCACCCGATTCGGCTACGGCGTCATCCTCGCTCGAGTCCCGCTGTTCCTGTTCCAGGCGGTGCAGGCAGCCCTGCTCCCCCGGTTGTCGCGGCTGGCTGCCTCAGGAGAGATGGCCGAGTTCCGGAACGGCCTGAAGCGGCTCCTCCTGGTGGTCGTCGGCGTCGGGGTGCTCGGGACCGTCGGCGCCTGGCTGCTCGGCCCGTTCGCCGTCGAACTCCTCTACGACGCCGCGCTCAGTCGGCGGACACTCGCCGTGCTGGCGCTCGGGAGCGCGTTCTACATGCTCGGCCTGGCGATCGCTCAGGCGGTCATCGCCCTGCACGGACATGCGCTCGTCGCGCTCGGTTGGACGATCGGGATGATCGCGTTCGTCGTGGCCACGTGGAGCATCGACGGCGGCGTGTTCCGGCGGGTCGAGATGGGGCTGCTCATCGGTTCGGCGGCGGCCGCAGTGGTGTTCACGCTGGCGCTGCGGCAGCGGCTCCGGGCGGGCGCCGCCCCGACGGAGGCGTCGCTGCTCGAGGCGCTCACCGACATGCCCCTCGAGAGCTGATCGGCCGGACGAGCTGCTCGTCAGCTCTCGGCTCGACGCTGCCGTGCGGTCTCGACGCGGATGTCGTGGGCGACCATCATCGACACGAGCTGCTCGAACGACACCTCGGGCTTCCAGCCGAGCTTCTCGCGCGCCTTGGACGAATCGCCGATCAACAGATCGACCTCGGCCGGCCGGAAGAACTTCGGGTCCTGACGCACGTAGGGATGCCAATCATCGATGCCGACCTCGGCGAACGCCCGGTCGAGCAACTCTTCGATGCTGTGCGTCTCGCCGGTGGAGATGACGTAGTCGTCCGGCTCGTCCTGCTGCAACATCAACCACATCGCCTTCACGTAATCGCCCGCGTACCCCCAGTCACGCTTCGCGTCGAGGTTCCCCATCACGATCTCGTCCTGCAGACCCAGCGTGATCCGAGCGACCGAGTTGGTCACCTTCCGAGTGACGAACTCGAGCCCACGGCGCGGACCCTCGTGGTTGAACAGGATCCCGGAACAGGCGAACAAGCCGTAGCTCTCGCGATAGTTGACGGTGATGTCGTGGCCGAACACCTTCGCGCAGCCGTACGGCGAACGCGGATGGAACGGCGTCCGCTCGGTCTGCGGTGTCTCGCGCACCTTGCCGAACATCTCCGACGAGCTCGCCTGGTAGAAGCGGATCGGATTGTTCGACCCACCCACGATCCGGATCGCCTCGAGCATCCGCAACACACCCGTACCGGTGATGTTGGCCGTCAGTTCGGCCTGGTTGAAACTCATCGCCACGAACGAGATCGCAGCAAGGTTGTACACCTCGTCGGGCCGCACCTGATCGAGCGCCGACACCAACGACGGAAGGTCGGCGAGATCACCCGGAACCGGGTTCACGTACGGGAACTCGTCGCGCAACTGGGTCATCCGCGGGTTGTTCTGGCCCTTCACCATGCCGAACACCTCGTACCCCTTGCCGTGCAAGAACTCGGCAAGATGCTGACCGTCCTGGCCAGTGACTCCAGTGATGAACGCGCGGGGCATGAGGCTGTCCTTCTCGATCTCGAACGGTTGCCGAGGGGCGCCGTCCGGTGCCCGTGAGGGATCCGCCCGAGCACATCGGTCGCCGACGAGTGTACGCGACGGTGGCCCGTGACGGAGCCTCTCCCCCGGTGTCGGGTAGCGTCCCTCGGGTCATGACTCCCGTCGATGTCGCCTTCGACGTCGGCCCGCTCTCGGGTCGACGCACCGGCATCGGCGTCGCCGTTGCAGAACTGCGCCAGAACCTCGAAGCGCGCAGCGACGTCACGCTGACCCCGTACCTCACGAGCTTCCGGGCCGCCCGCTCACCCGGGCAGGTGCGGGTGCCGATGCCGGCGATGGTGGCGCAGCGCTGCTGGGAGCGGGCGGAGCATCCCCGCATCGATCGTCGGGTGCGGCCAGCCAGGGTGATCCACGGCACGAACTACGTGGTCCCACCGAGCCGCCTGCCGAGGTTGGTGTCGGTCTACGACTGCTGGTTCCTGCGTCACCCCGAGTCCGCACTGCCCGACGTCGTCAGAGCCGGCCGCATCCTGATGCGCTCGCTCGCACGAGGCGCCACGGCGCATGCCAGCTCGCACGCCACTGCCGACGCGCTGCGTGACATCGCTCCGTACGCCGAGGTGTCGGTGGTCCACCTGGGGGCGATCGCGCTGCCGGCTGCGACCGCCGAGTGTCCCATTCCCGAACTCGGGAGCCGACCGTTCGTCCTGGCGACGGGGACCATCGAGCGACGCAAGAACCTGCCTCGGCTGGTCGACGCCTTCGGGCGCGCCTCGAGCGACGTCGACGGACTGTCCTTGGTGATCGCGGGAGGCGACGGCGACGACCGACACCGAGTCGATCAGGCGATCGATCGCCTACCGCGCCGACTCGCGGATCGCGTCCTGCTGACCGGCTACGTGCCCGACGACGCCCGGTCGTGGCTGCTCCGCAACGCAGCCGTGCTCGCCTACCCGTCGCTCGACGAGGGATTCGGCTTCCCGCTGCTCGATGCCATGCAGGCACAGGTGCCGATCGTCGCCAGCCGCGCCGGGTCGATCCCCGAGGTGGCGGGCGAGGCAGCGGAACTGTGCGATGCCAGCGACACCGACGAACTCGCGGCATGTCTGGTTCGCGCGGTCGTCGACGACGAGCGACGCACCCGCATGCTGCACGCGGGAAAGCGACAACTCGAGATCTTCACGTGGGCACGCACGACGGAAGGCATCGTCGACCTGTACCGTCGCCTCGCCGACCGGTCACCGTCGCGGGCGCGCTGACAGACGCACGAGGCAGCGCAGGCCGATGACGCACCGGCAACGACACGAGGGAGCGAGATGACGGCATCACAGCAGACGATCACCGTCTTGTGCGGCGGCGTGGGAGCAGCTCGGTTCTTGCGGGCCCTGCGCATGGTCGTCGACCCGGCGCAGGTGACGGGCATCGTCAACACCGGCGACGACACGGTGCTCCACGGACTGGCGATCTCGCCCGATCTCGACACCATCACCTACACGCTCGCCGGCGCCATCGACCCGGTGCGAGGGTGGGGTCTCACCGGCGAGTCGTGGCGGGCGATGGAGGCACTCGGCCGATACGCCGCAGTACGTCCGAGCGGTTCGACGGCGGCGCCGACCTGGTTCAACCTCGGCGACACGGATCTGGCGACGCACTTCTACCGCACGGCCCGGCTGGCCGAGGGAGCGACCCTGACCGAGGTCACCTCCGAGATCGCCCTCGCCTGGGGACTGCCCGAACGGATCGTGCCGATGACCGACGACCGCGTGGCGACGCTGGTCGAACTGGCCAGCGGACCGACCGTGTCGTTCCAGGAGTACTTCGTGAAGCTGCGTCACGACGTACCGGTGCGAGCCGTGGCCTTCGACGGTGCCTCTGCTGCCACGCTGCAGCCGACGGCTCGTACGGCCATCACCGACGCCGATGCCGTCGTGATCGCTCCGTCGAACCCGATCGTCTCGATCGGGCCGATGCGTTCACTCACCGATGTCGACGGCCTCCTGTCATCGCGCCGATCCTCGGTCGTCGCCATCTCCCCGATCGTGGGCGGCGCAGCGCTGAAGGGACCCGCCGACCGGATGCTCGTCGAACTCGGACACGACGCATCGGTCGTGGGCGTCGCCCGCCTCTATCGCGAGATCGCCGCAACACTCGTGATCGACCCGGTCGATGCGCACCTGAGCGCCGCAGTGGAGGCAGAGGGAATGCGTTGCGTCGTGGTGCCATCGGTGATGACCACACCCGACATCGGGGCGACATTGGCCCGCGCCGCGCTCGACGCGACGAACTGAACCGAACTCGTCAGCCGAGGTCGGGGTCGGGTCGCCGGACCCCGAGCAACGATTCGCCATCGGCGACGACGGCATCGGCGCCGATGACGCAGTCGACCAACCGAGCGCCGGCACCGATACGGCCCATCACCACCGACGATGTCACCGTTGCGGCCGTGTCGATGACGGCACCGTCGAGCACGACCGAACGCTCGACCCGACTCTGTTCACCCACGATCGCACGACCGCTGATCACCGATTCGACGATCGTGGCGCTCGCTGCCACCTGGGTGCCCGGTCCGCACGGCTCGCACCGGTCATGGAGTCGTCGACCAGACACCACGTCGAGGTTCGCTGCCAGGTACAGATCGGGCTTGCCGGTGTCGATCCAGTAGTCGTCGGTCGGATACGCGAAGAGTCTCCCGGCCGCGACCACGGCGGGGAAGGTGACCCGCTCGATCGACAACTTCTCGCCGGGCTGGATCAGGTCGAGTACGGACGGCTCGAGGACGTATGTGCCGGCATTGATCAGGTTGCTCGGCTCGGTACCCGGCGCCGGCTTCTCGACGAACCGCTCGACGCGCCCGTCGACGTCGACCGCCACGACACCGAACGCCGACGGATCACCGACGCCGATGACGTGAATCGTCGCCTCCGCCCCACGGCGTCGGTGAACATCGACCAGGGCCGCCACATCGAGGTCGGTCAAGACATCACCGTTGGCGACCACGAAGGTCGAGTCGATGCCGGCTGCGTCGGCGGCGAAACGGATGGCACCCGCCGTGTCGAGTGGCATCGGCTCGACCGCATAACGAAGCGTCGCCCCGGCGCAGGTGCCGTCCGGAAAGGCCTCGAGGAACGGCTCGGGGCGAAACCCGAGCGCCAGCGTGACGTCATCGACCCCACCCCGCACCAGGTTGGCGACGAGTCGCTCGATGATCGGCACGTGACCGACCGGCAGCATCGGCTTGGGCACGCTGAGCGTGAGCGGACGCAACCGCGTCCCGAAACCGCCGACGAGGACGACGGCGCGCACGGATCAGCCCCCGCTGGTCTCGGTGGCGCTGGTGTCGGAGATGGTCGGGCTCTCCGGTGTTCCCGTGTCACCCGAGTCGACATCGGTGGTGACGGGCCCGGGCACACTGCCGCCGTCGACGGCGCCGAGTTCGGGCAGGTCTGCAGCCCACGGCGGCATGCTGATCTCCTTGCCCTTTTCGACCACGGCGATCGCGAACACCTTGCCGTCGAGGTTGACCGGCACGCTGGTCAGGTCGGTCACGTAGGTCTGGCCCTTGTCGGTGTCGGCGTAGTTGTCCCACGCGACGACCTTGATCTCGACGTCGTTGCCGTCGCACGTGAAGTCGTCGACGTTGTAGACGCCGCCGCCCTGCTCGGCGGGGAGCACCAGTTCGTCCTCGCTCAACTCGACCCCGTAGACGTCGAGGAACACACCGATCACCGCACGCTTGCCGACGGCCTTCGTGCTGTTCGGGTGCCAGTGGATCACCCCGTCGTCGTGACTGTGGATGCCGGTGGCCGCATAGTCCTGGTTGACGAAGGCCTGGTTACCGGCCGAGTCGGTGGTGAGTTCTTCCTGCGCCCCGGTCAACGACGGCAGCCAGGTGTCGCAGACGTACATGCCGTACGCAGCGTGCCAGTGATCGCCCTGCTGTGGCGGGAACGAGCCCGGGTCGGGACGGCTCTGTCGCGAATACCCGATGAGGAGCAGACCGACGACGAGCACGCCGACGACGACCGCCGGGAACAGCGTGCCGCCCTGGAAACGAACCTTCTTGCCCTTGCCGCGCTGCGCGAGCTTGGCAACTTTCTTGGCGGATGACGATGAGGACGTGGCCACGAGTTCGGAAGGCTATCTGGCGTCGTCGCCCGACCGTCGGCGCCCCACCAACGGATGCCTGCCACCCTCAGCGCGTGCGGACTCGGCGACGCCGCTCGGTGAGGCTCTGCACCAGGTCGGCGTACGCCTGGGCAACCGCTGCCGGCGACGCTGCTGCCTCGACCCACGAGCGCCCCGCACGACCGGCGGCTTCTCGGTACACCGGGTCGGCGAGCATCGCTCGGAGCGCTCCGACGAAGGCCTCGACATCGTCGGGCGGCACCGCTCGTCCCGCTCCGGACGCGGCGAGGATACGCGGCACCTCGGTACCGGGATCGATGGAGGCAACGATGGGCCGCCCTGCTGCGAGGATCGAATAGGTCTTCGAGGGGACACTCACGCTGCCCAGTCCCGAGCGGAGCGGCACCACGTGCACGTCGGCGGTGGCGAGCAGTTCCGGCAGACGCTCCTTCGGCTGGTACGGAAGGAAGTGCACATTGGCGAGATGGGCTGCCCGATCCAGCAGGTCCGCCTTCGCGGAACCCTCGCCGGCGATGACCACACGGACCTCCGGGAGCTGTGCTGCGGCCTCGACGAGCAGTTCGAGCGACTGCGACAGCCCGACGTTGCCGGCATACATGACCACGGGCTCGTCACCGATGCCGAGTTCGGCCCGAAGCGCGGTCGAGCGGGCTCGCGGGCGGATGGCATCGGTGTCGACGAAGTTCGGGATCACATGCACCCGCTGGCGCGCCGCCGGACGCACCTTGGCGGCCACATTGGCCCGGAGATCCTCGCTGAGCACGGTGACGGCGGCGGCGCGGTGATAGCTGACCCGCTCGAGCCACCTCGCCAGCGAGATCACTCTCCGGTCGGTGATCGCCCCGGTCTGCACCGCTGCATCCGGGAAGACGTCCTGGATGTTGAACACCAACGGCCCACGTCGGACGAGATGGGTCACCCAGCCCGTCAGCCCGAGGGTGAGCGGCGGGGACATCGCGATGACTGCATCGACGCGGCCGCCGGGCAGCGAGACGAGACCTGTCACCAACGAAAATCCCACGAAGCCGATCGCCCTCCGCACGAGGTTTCGCTTGTCGTCGCCCGCAAAGGGGTCGACGCGGGTGATCGAACCCCACGGGGTGACCTCTCGACGGACACGACGGCCGGTCCATCGGTCCTCGACACGGTGGGACCGGTACCAGGGCAGCGACGTGACCACATGGATCTCGTGGCCGAGGGCGGCCAACTCGGTGACGATCCTGGTCATCACATCACCCGTCGGGGCCGTGTCGGGGACGAAGTGAGGGCACAGCACCGCGATCCGCAGGCTCATGCAGCCGCCTCCGCGTACATCGCCACCAGTGCCTCACCCGAGCGACGAGCGGTGAAGTGGGACACACGCTCGCGACCGAGCTCGGTCAGTCGCTCCCGCCGAGCGAGCACGGTGTCGAGGCCCTCGGCCCACGACGTCGGATCGAGCGGCGCGACGACCGCGGCGTCCCCGGCCACCTGCGGCAGGCAGGTCGAGTCACTGCACAGCACCGGCGTCCCGAGTGCCATCGCCTCGATGAGCGGCGCTCCGAACCCTTCGTACAGGCTCGGGAACACCAGTGCTGCCGCCAGCGCGATCAACCCGTTCTTGTCTGCTTCGCCGACGCGTCCCGCGTGGATGATGCGACCCGGTCGTTCACGTTCGGCCTCGGCGATCCGGGCCGCGACATCGTCCGAGGCGAGTCCGTGTCCACCGATCAACACCAGCCGGAGATCGGGGTCGTCCCAGCGCGTGCGCATCATCTCGACGAGGAACCGGTGGTTCTTGTGAGGTGCGGTCATCGCCGGGTACACCAGGATCGGCCCGTCGCCGAGACCGAGGCGGGAACGTAGCTCCTGCGCATCCGAGCGTTGCTCGAGCAACTCCGGCTCGTAGCCGTGAGGGACCACGCCGACGCGTTCTGCCGGAACGCCGAGCTCGCGCACCACGCTGTCGCGTACGTACTCGGTCGGGACGGCGACACGTGCGGCTCGACGAGCAGATCCGGGCACCACGGCGTCGAGATAGGAACGCTTGACCCGGCTGAAGTAGTGCGGAAAGGTGCGGTACTGGAGGTCGTGGATCGTCAAGAGGTACGGCCGCCGGGCACGACGCGGCGCGGTGCCGCCGCCGTGGTGCACCAGGTCGACGTCGGAGGTCGCTCCGAAGAGCCACGTGTTCTCCGTCAGCACCCTCCGCCAGCGCCGGTGTGCGTCGGCCGACGAGATCCGGAAGTCGGCGGGCGACAGGCGCGAACCGTGCACGTCCCGGAACCCGGCGGTCGAACAGATCGACAACTCCAACTGCGGGTCGACGTCGAAGGCTCCTGCCAACTGCCTCACCAGATACTGCTCGGAGCCACCCACGGCGCCCGGGAGGCACCAGAGCATGTTGACCGCGACGCTGGGTCGCGCTGACGACCCCGTCATCGAGCGATCTCGCGATAGGCACGAGCCGTGAGGTCCGCCGTGTGCGACCAACTCCGCTTGTTCGCCCGGGCCACGCCCTTCGCCGACAGCTCGGACCGGCGCGACAGCGCATCGGTGATCCCGCGGGCGATGTCGACCGGATCGTGCGGGTCGACGAGCACAGCGGCGGTCCCGGCGGTCTCCTCGGTCGCCGTCCCTGCGCTGGTGACGACCGGTGCTCCCTGAGCCATCGCCTCGAGCACCGGCAAGCCGTACCCCTCACGCTCGCTCGGATAGCAGAAGACGCTCGCCCCCGCGTACAGACCGTTCAGATCGTCCGCCGGCACGAAGCCGAGGAAGCGAAGGTCGATGTCCGCGGCGATCCCGAGTGACCCCCAGCCGTCGGCTCCCGCCACCACCAGCGGAATCTCGTCGTCGAGCATCGCCACGGCGGCAGCGAGGCCGCTCAGGTTCTTGCGGGGTTCGAGCGTCCCGACGAACAGCAGGTACTCGTCGGGCAGCGAATAGCGCGCCCGGACCCGTGTGACCTCGTCGGCGCTGGCACGGTCGGCATCGACACCGAGCGGAACGACCCGGATGCGGTCGTCGCCGATCCCGGCCGCCACGACGTCGTCAGCGGTCGCCTGGCTGCTGCACAGCACCAGATCGGCATTGCGCTCGATGACGCGGAGACTGTGCTTGAAGGTCCGCACCCCGTGACGCGTGAAGTGCTTGGGCTCGTGCAGGAAGGCGAGATCGTGCAGCGTCACCACCAGCGGCGCGTCGGTGGCACACGGGATCAAGCCGGTCGCATGCGTGACGTCGACGGGGCCGGTGGCCCGCTCGACCTTCGGCCACTCCCACCGAAGCCAGGTCTGGTAGAGCCACGGCCCGGCGAGCGGCAGGTACGCGACCGGGATCGGCGGGGTCCACGGGTCGGCCGGAAGTCGGCGGTGGTACCCGGCGACCCCGATCAGTCGTACGTCGTCCTGGCGCTCCATCGCCGTGGCGACCCGGAGCGCGGCCATGGCGGTCCCGCCGGGAACGTCGTGCCAGCACTGTTCGAGCGTGTAGGCGACTCGCACGGTCACATCCTCAGAGGAGGCGGTCGATCAACTCGGCGAGCGGCGCGCGAAAGTCTCGCATCTCGGGCAGACCGGACAGCCGAGCAGCGGCGTTGTCGAGCACGCTGTTCGACGGACGCGGGGCGGGCCGGGGCGGCTGCAGTTCGGCGGTCGTGATGGGCACGACGATGTTCGGGTCGCGACCTACGAGACGCACGACCTCCTGCACGAAGCCGTGCCAGCTGACCGCACCCTGATTCGTCAGGTGGTACCGACCGCTCCGACGCTCGACGGCCAGGCGGCGCACCATCGGCGCCAGGTCTGCGGTGAACGTCGGATGGCCGATCTGATCGGACACGAACGACAGGGTCGGGTGCTGATCGACGAGGCGAAGCACCGTCTTGACCATGTTCGAG
>JBDKIV010000285.1:0-2519 GCA_039796935.1 Actinomycetota bacterium
CCGTGAGCGATGTCGAACTTCTCGTAGTTGATGTCGTGAAGGAACATGTTGATGCGGCACAGGTTGTAGGTGGTGAGGTTCACCTCCTGGCCGTAGAAGCCCTGTCGCACATTGTCCTTGCCGAGCACCTTGGCGAACTTGAGAAGTAGCGCGCCGGAGCCGCACGCAGGGTCATAGACCTTGTTCACTGCCGTCTTGCCGACCACCGTGATGCGGGCGAGTAGTTCGGACACCTCCTGAGGGGTGAAGAACTCACCGCCGGACTTTCCGGCGCTCGACGCGTACATCGTCATCAGATACTCGTAGGCATCACCGAACGCATCGATGGTGTTGTCGGCGAAGTCGCCGAGTGAGAGATCACCAATGGCGTCGAGCAGCTTCACGAGCTTCTCGTTCCGCTTGGCGACAGTGCCTCCGAGTTTGCTGCTGTTGACGTCGAGGTCGTCGAAGAGCCCCTTGAGGTCGTATTCGCTGTCGGAGCCAACGGCAGAGCCCTCGATGTTCTTGAAGACGCGCTCGAGCGTCTCGTTCAGGTTCTCGTCGTTCTTGGCCCGCTGACGAACGTTGACGAACAACTCGCTCGGCAGGATGTAGAAGCCCTTCTCGGCCACCGTCTCGCTGCGGCCGAACTCGGCTGCATCGTCGTCGAGAGCGGCATAGTCGAAACTCGAGTCACCTGCTCGCCGTTCGTGTTCGTTGAGGTACGCCGTCAGGTTCTCGGAGATGAACCGGTAGAAGAGCATTCCGAGGACGTACTGCTTGAAGTCCCAGCCATCGACGCTGCCTCGCAGGTCGTTGGCGATCCGCCAGATCGTCTTGTGGAGCTCGGCGCGTTGCGCTTCTTTGCTCAATGGTCCCGCTCCCCGTGTTGCTGCCACTATCCCCGACAACACTACGACAGGGGTGCGCGCCCGATTCCGATGAAGCATCTCGTATGCGTGCGGGGCCAGAGTCGTGCACCGTCAGGTCGCCTGGGAGCAGGCGATGAGGTTCAGTCGTCCGAGCCCAGCGATGTCGGCGTCACTGAGCACTCCGGTCGGGCTGCACAGAGCAGGCTGCATCACGGATCCTGTGTCGTCGGTGTGGCCGAGACCGAGGGCGTGCAGGACCTCGTGGATGATCAGGGCCTGGCGGGATCGAGGGCCGCCGCCGGCGGGAAGCTGCTCGAGGGCGGTGATGTCGATGAGCACCCAACCCACGTACGCGTGCGCCCCCCGGTACAGAAGGCCACCGGTTCCCCAGGTTCCAGGCGTCAGGAGGTCGGTGGCATCGGGTCGGGTGTGGTCGTCGACGGCGATGATGAGATCGGCATCGGCGTTGGCGGCGACGGAGGCCAGGGTGTCGTTCGTCGGGATGACGGTGACCGGGCTGGTGCGGGTCAGGCGGTACGGGGAGCCCGCTGTGATCTGCCGGAG
Organism: Actinomycetota bacterium; assembly: GCA_039796935.1. Taxonomy (GTDB): domain Bacteria; phylum Actinomycetota; class Acidimicrobiia; order Acidimicrobiales; family Ilumatobacteraceae; genus VFMC01. The sequence goes on from JBDKIV010000285.1 coordinate 1,416, forward strand.
GCTGATGTCGATGTCGTTGAGCAGGCCGTGCCGCTGCGCGGCCGGGACCTGGTCGAGGTGGACGGCCACGTCCAGTTCGGCGTTGCACGGCCAGGTGATCGGTGGATCCCCATCGATCAGCGGGACGTAGCCAGAGGCGCTGCCGGACGCCCCGGCTCCGCCGCCGTTGACGGGGCCGGGCGGGGCGATTGCCATGGCACCGACCAGGCACGCCCCCACGAGGCTGACTGCTATCAGGACGTCGTTGACGAGACCAGGGGCGGGGCGGGGCATCAGTGCTCGAGCGCCCACCTCAGAAGGTCTCGGCCGTCAATCTCGGGGTGGCGGCGGCCGACATGTTCGAGCGCCTCGAGGATCGCATCGGCGAGCGGGTCAGGGAAGCGGCCTGCGACCGACGCGGTGGCTGCGAGACCTTGCAGGGTCAGTTCCCAACGGCTGTCAGGGCAGGTGTCACCGTGGAGCATGCACTCGTCGGGCCGGTGGACGAGGTCACCGCACCAGCCGCAGTGGGCGCAGGTGCCGGTGTCGGGCACCTCGACGACCCAGTCGTGGGTGGGGGTGCCGGGCCGGACGACGGAGGTGAGCTCCGCCAGGCAGTCGTGGTGGCAGAACACCCAGAACTGCCCGGTGGACGGGTTCCGCAGGGCGCACGGCTCATCGGACGGTGTGTTGTCCTCTTTCTTGGTCACGCGTGGATCATGACGGCGGTTGCCACTGTGACACTCTCGACCAACCCCAGCTCAAGGGCTGTTTTCGGGTGATTCACGTTTCCGCGACGACGCCCGTCCCGGTACAGAACGGCAGCTCGTGCCGGAAACGTGACGGCAGGCCCCGACCACCCCTTCTTCCAGCCGGGGTGGGGTGCACATTCGAGACCCCCACTGCGAATTCCGCGGGGGAGGAGGACAGTCGGGCTGCCGGGGACCGGCCCAGATTGCACCCGAACAACCACTGACCAACCACGTTCTGACCAGAAGGACCACCTGGAGCATCCACCTCCGTGACGACGCAACACGCGTCGTCACCGTGGGGTCCATGACCAGATCGAACCCCACCCCAGAAGAGCCGGCGGCACCCGATGCCACCACGGCTGACACGCTGCGC
>JBDKIV010000286.1:0-2796 GCA_039796935.1 Actinomycetota bacterium
CAGACCGAAGCTCGTGCCCTCGTCCCACGCCTCGGTCTGCACGCGGAACCACGCCCACTCGCCCGTCCGGACCCGGAGATAGACCTGGAAGCCGACGAAGCCGATCGGTGCCAACGCAGGCGCGACGATCGAGCGCCACTCACGGTCGGACCGGATCGCCACGAACGATGCCACGGCGCAGGCGGCGATCAGGGCAACGCCGTTGGGCCGTGTGGCGGCGCCGAGCGCAGCCACGACCCCTGCGGCCAACCACTGATGACGCACGAGGAGGAGCAGACACCCGGCAGCGAGGACGATGAGCGTGGCTTCCGAGTACGTGAATGCCAGTACGAAGCTGCCCGGGAAGACGACCATCAGCAGCATCGCCCGGTAGGCCGACGCATCGTCGAACAGTTCACGCGCGAGCAGGCCGACGAGCAGTACCCCAACGGCTCCGAGGATGACGTTGAGCAACACGCCGGCGAAGACGTCGCCGCCCGGCAGCACCGTGTCGAACGCTCGGACGAGCATGGGGTAGACCGGGAAGAACGCGGCGCGAGCCTCGGGCATCTCGTACGTGACGTCGGCCGGGATCACGTCGGGGTAGCCGGTGCGGATGATGCGGTAGTACCAGGCGCCGTCCCACGAGGTGAGCACCTGCAGGATCAGCCCGACGGCATTCTTGGGTCGAGCCAGACCGAGCCGATTCGCTGCGGCCACCTCTTGCGCTGCCACGATCGCGGCGCCGGCGATGATGCACAGCCGCGTGACGATGTAGGCAACACCCACGCGGACGAGCATCGACGACCAGGTCGACGACTGGGCCGTCGGGGCGGCAGCGGTCGCAGCGGCGGTACTCATCGGCCGTCGGACGTTACCAGTCGCGAGCTCGCCTACCAGCGGTGCATCGGGAGGATGCGCTGCCGCGGGCCGAACGCCGGTGCACGGTGTCCATCGAGCTGGAGCAGTCGAACGACCCGTCCTCGTTGGCCTCGGTAGGGTTCGAGCAGTTGGACCATCTCGTCGTCTGATCCTCGTGGCCGATCTGCCAGGGCCCAGGCGACCATGTTCTTGAGGTGGAAGTCCCCCACGGCGATGGCGTCGGGCTCTCCCAGAGCCGTTGCGAGTACGACCCCGATCGTCCACTCGCCGATCCCGCGGAGGCCGGCGAGCTTGGTGGCGGCCTCGCTGGATGGTCGCTGCGACCAGTTCCACAGATGGTGCGCGTGGCGAGCCACCTCGGTGAGGGCGTCGGCACGGCGACGCTCGATCCCGAGGTGGTGCAGACTCCAGCTCGGGGTGTTGCCGAGGCGCTCCGGGGTGGGGGGAAGTCGGAGACCCTCGATCTGGCCGGGCGCGGGCTCTCCCGACTCGGTGCACAGGCGCTCCCACTGACGAAACGCTTCGAGCGCCGTGATGCGCTGAGCGAGGACCGTCGGGAGCAGGTCGTGATACAGCGTTCGGCTCGCACCGATGCGTGTCGTCGGATGGTTCCGTTGAGCTCGCAGCACGGCTGGGTGAGCGTGGGTGAACTGCACCGGCCGGTCGAGCGCCCCGGTGATGGCCGGAACCGCGGCCCGCAGCCAGTCGCCGCCGGGACCCCAGGTGCGGACCCGCAGCGTGCCGTCTCGCCAGTCGAGCCAGACGGTTCCCGGGCCGTCCGGGGTGAGTGTCGCCCTCCAGAACTCGCCGGCGGCGAGTCGGGTGGTCGGATCGCGACGGCCGTTGCGAAGCGGTGCCAGCGTCGACCGGCATGGCAGCACTTCAGCTGTGCTGGTCGAGCCAGTGCTGGTCGAGCCAGTGCCGGTCGAGCCAGTGATCGTCATGCCGAGGACGGTAGCAACGGGGTGTCGCGCCGGTCGGCATACGACGTCTTCTCACGCTCGAGACGTCGTCGCGCCCGTGGTCACGCTCGAGGCCTCGCCGCAAGCGCTCGGCCTGGCAGCATGGGGTCATGACCGCCACTGTGGAACGCTCGCACCCTCGACCCGGCATCGCGCTGCTCACGTTGAACCGTCCCGAGAAACTCAACGCCATGACGGCCGAACTGGTCCAGTCGCTCCACGAGCACCTCGATGCCATCGCGATCGATCCGGCGGTTCGCGTGGTGGTGCTCACCGGCTCGGGGCGTGGATTCTGCGCCGGTCTCGACCTCGGCGGGTACGGCACCACACCCAACACCGACTCGATGGGCCGCACCCAGGCCGGGTTCGCGACGCAGAAGCACATTGCATCGCTCATCCCGCACCTGCGCTCGCTGCCTCAGCCGGTGATTGCTGCGGTCAACGGGCCCGCCGCCGGTGGCGGCTTCGCGCTGGTGCTCGGCAGTGATGTTCGGCTGGCGGCGCGCGCTGCCAAGTTCAATGCGGCGTTCATCCGAATCGGTCTGTCGGCGTGCGACATCGGTACGAGTTGGTTGCTGCCGCGGCTGATCGGAGCCGCACGAGCGCAAGAGCTGATGCTGACCGGCAGGGTGTTCGATGCCGAGGAGGCGTACCGAATCGGTCTGGTGGTCGACCTCGTGGACGACCACGCCTTGCTCGACACCGCGTATGCCAAGGCCGAGCAGATCATGCTGAATGCGCCGTTCGGCGTCGCCCTGACCAAGGAAGGGATGTGGAGCGCGCTCGAGATCCCCGGCATGCAGGCAGCGATCGACCTCGAGAACCGCCAACAGATCATGGCCTCGGCAACAGCCGATCATCGCGAGGCGATGATGGCGTTCCTCGAGCGCCGCCCGCCCGCCTACACCAACGGCTGAGTTCGGCTCAGTTGCTCGCCGGTGTCGCCGAGATCGAGACCGGGGTGATGGTGGGG
>JBDKIV010000287.1:0-3072 GCA_039796935.1 Actinomycetota bacterium
AACGGGGCGTCGACCGGGGCGGTTGCGGGCTGGATTGCGAGGTTCGGCATGTTCGACGAAAGAGTTGTACTCGATCAGGAGGTGCCCGCCAAGGGTGAGACGGGGTGGGAATACCAGAAGGTCGGTGACGTGGCCCAGGAGGGGACGGTGACGACGTCGGTCTGGCTGTCGGACTCCTGGTTGTCCGCGTACGGGAGCATCGTCACCCGTTCCTGGAAGAGCTGCAGGTAGTCCAGGCGGGCGAATCCGTCCCACTCCACGCGGACCTGGAATCCGGAGGCGCAGGACACCAGGCGATTGGTCGACGGGTCGACGTACTCGACCGGGGTCCTGGTGGACAGCAGGCTGCGGTGCTGCGGCACCACTCGGCCCCACGCCTGCGCGGGAGGGGCATCGACCGCGAACTGGTCCCACTGGACCCAATGGGGGTATTTGTCCGGTCGGAACAGAACACGGACAACCAGGCCCGAGCGGATGTTCGAGAACTGGACGTCGCACCGGCGCACGTTTTTGAGCACGCCAGGGGAGTCGCCGAACAGCATTCGGGTTTCGACCACTTGGGTCGGTTCGTCGCCGAGCTGCACCGAATTCTCCGGCAGCACCTCGTAGATCGCGTTGGCCCCGGCCAGGTCGCGGCCCAAAATAAAGCACCGTTCGGTCCCGTGGACTCGGCCGGTGAACATCTGAGCGATGATGACGCCGTCCCATTCGCCGTCGTACACCGGAGGAGACTTCTGCCCTCGGCCCGAGATGCTGTCGTAATTCAGCGCCAGGATGCCCTGCGAGAGCGACCGCGGTCCGTAGATGAACGGACTGTGCGTGACCAGCAGCCGGTTGTCGAAACAGACCACGCTGGCGTCCTGGAGCAGGAACTGGGTGTCGTAGTCGAACCGATGCCGCACCTCGACGGAGAGCGGTGCGAGTCCCGGCGCACTGTAGTCTGCCGTCGAGGTGCGGATCGATCGGAGCCCGTCAGAGCTCCGAAAGTACAGGTCCTGGTTGACCGCGACCACGGCGTTGCCGCCGGTGATGCCACGGGTCGGTAGCAGCACCGTCTGAAAGCCCACCTCGCTCCAGAGGTCCCGCTCGGTGATTTGGGTCTTGAGCGTGAAGAGCGAGTCGTCGCAGCCGACGATGAGTGCGCCCTGGCCCGAGCCGGTGTCGATGACAGGAAGGGACGCCAGGGCCCGGACCTGGGACGGGAAGGTGAAGTCACCACCGCCGAGAAGGTTGTAGGTCTCAGTGAACCGGAGCTCGCTCTGGTGCTCGGGCTGCCGGATGTCGCCCAGGCGCACGTCCTTGCCGGTGCCGACAACCACCGCGAGCCGACCGTTGCTGAACGCCATCGCCCGGCCGACTGGGACTTCTTTGCTGCCGGCCCGGCGGAAATCCGCGCCGTCGTACAGGTAAGGCCGCGACTGACCGTCCTGCATAACCAGGGTGCCGGCCGTCTCGCAGAACCAGACGCGGGGCTGTTTCGACGAATTGCGGTTGCTGTTCGACGTTTTCTCGACCGAGGCCCACTTCCGCGGATCCACCGCGTACACTCGGCCGGAGACCGAAACCATCAGTTCCGACGTGACCGGAAAAACCGCGGCGCCCTGCATCAGGCCAGCCGGCAAACTCATCCGTTTGACGATGCGAGGACGCGAGGAGACGCGGCCCCCACGCACCGACACGTTGCGGAGCAGCGATGCCTGCTGCTCCGGGAGCAGCTCCGGCTCACGGCCGCGGTTCATGCCCTCGGCCACGGTGGCCTGGGTGTCTGCCAGCCATGTCTGGACTGCGGGCATCAGTAGATGTCGCCACGTTCACTCATGGCGGAGATCTTGGTGCCGTTGACCGGCAGCGGGTGGTGGTTGCGATACCTAGTGCCTTCGTCCCGCAGGATCTGCGAAGCGGCGGCAAACGCCATCTCGCTGGCCTGGATGTCACCCTTGTCCAACAGCGCGACCGCCTTCACGCCCAGCCGAAGCGCGTTGAGGTTGGTGATGAACAGCTCGTCGGTGTCCGCATCAACGTCGAACAGCCGGCGGCGGACGATCGCATCGATCATCTTGGTGTCATCGTCGGCGATCGCGGTGAAGCGGTACAGCCGGAACGTCGGGTTGACGTCGCGGGCGCGATAATCGGCGCCGACGTACTCCTGGCCAAAAGTGTCGACGAACGTGAGCACCACATCGCCGACAGTCTTGGGCTTCACGACCTGGACGATCCGCGACCACACGGTGCTGGTGGTAGCCTCGGGCAAGACGAGGTTCTCGCTCTTGGCGACTCCGTTGGTGTCCAGGCCGAAAATCTTGACTGTCCCCGAGTCGGATCCGTCGGTCGAGGTCAAGCGCACGGTCGCGCCCATGGAGGGCGGGGCGACGTACGTCGGGTGCTCACCCATATCGAGACCGTAGTTGGCCCACTCGCCCTTCACGTAGGGACCGGGCCCAAACTCGAGGAACTCAAACCACGGTGGCTGCGTCTCGATGGGCTCACGCTCCACCGCAGAATGCACGATGGCCTCGTACTGAGTCGGAAGCGCCACGACGCCGCCACGCTGGCGGAATTTCACTCGGGCGTATTGGTAGGGCCACTCGCCCTGGGTGCAGAGCCTTTCCTGGACCAGGTTGACCGACAGCTTGATCCTGGCGTCGTCCACGATCAGGCCCGTCTGGCCGGCGACCCGGCGCAGCTCATCTTTGACGTCGCCGTAGGTGCGCTTGATCATGGTTACCAGTTGTAAAACAGGACATCCAACTCGTAGCGGCAGATGACGTTAGTGGGCACCGTTCCGACGCCGTCTGCCGGGGCGACGAAGAACTCGACTTTCGACGTCGGAGTCACCCCGGAGAGGCGCCGGAACGCGTTGCAGATTGAGTCGTTGCCCTCGCGACTGTACCTAGCCGACAGAGGAACGTACTGGCCGCCGTTGACGCGGCAGTAGACTAAGATGTTGCCGTAGTACCCGATCAACCGCCCCTCGATCTGCACGGCAAGGTTGTTGCCCGAGTCCGGGCACATGGCGGGCGCACCGTTCAGCCGCCAGGACGCATTACCAGGTCCGTAAGCGGTGACCGGAGT
>JBDKIV010000288.1:0-18250 GCA_039796935.1 Actinomycetota bacterium
AGGTCGGGCATTCGGGTGACGATCTGGCGCAACATCGACTGGATCTCGATACGGGCCACGTGCAGACCGAGGCAGAGGTGCGGCCCGCCCCCACCGAATGCCATGTGCGGGTTGGGTGTCCGGCCGATGTCGAACTCGTCGGCACGCTCGAACACGTCCTCGTCGCGATTGGCAGACCCGTAGAACACCATCACCTTGTCGCCGGCCCGCAGCGTCGTGCCACGGAGCTCGGTGTCGTGCATCACGGTGCGCCGGAAGTGGACCACCGGCGTCGTCCAGCGAAGCATCTCCTCGACGGTGCTCGGTAGGAGACCCTCGACGTCGTCGAGCAACCGTGCCCGCTGGTCGGGATGATCGAACAGCGCTTGGACACCCGACGCGAGCAAGTTGCGCGTGGTGTCGCCGCCAGCATTCACCAGCAGCAGGAAGAACCATTGCAGCTCTCCGTCGGTCAGCCGGTCGCCATCGACCTCGGCCTGCACGAGTGCCGATGCGATGTCGTCACCAGGATCTGCTCGCTTTCGCTCGGCGACCTGCTGCGCGTACCCGAGCATCTCGGCGATCGCCATGGCCTTCTTCTCGGGCGGGGCGACCGCATCGTCGGTGGTGTGCATGATCTCGGTGAGTTCGTACAGTCGCTCGCCGTCAGCGCGGGGGATGCCCATCAGTTCGGCGATCAACGCCGAAGGGAGCCGACCCGCCACGTCGGCAACCAGATCGCACTCGCCACGATCGATCACACCATCGACGATGTCGCGCGACAGTTCGTCGATGCGACTGGTCAGTCGCTGGGCGTTGCGGGGCGTGAACCCGCGGCTCACCAGCAGCTTGAACCGGTCGTGCTGGGGCGGGTCCATGTTGAGCATCATCTGGCGGCCCGCGGCCAGACTCATGTCGTCGGGCTCGGCCAGCATGGTGCCGCGCTCGTACGAGCTGAACGTACCCGGCTGACGGCTCACCGTCCGGATGTCGTCGTACTTGGTGATCGCCCAGAAGCCGGGGCCGTCGGCCTCGTCGTGCCAGTAGACGGGGGCGTTGGCCCGCAACCATGCGTACTGCTCCCACGGATGGCCGCGGTCGACGAAGGTCTGTGCCGAGATCAGGTCGATGTCCATGGGTCCGCCCCGCTCAGAGTGCATCGATGATGGTGGTGACCGCATCGACGAGGTGCTGGGCACGTGCGTCGTTGGCCAGGTTGGATGCCGGCTTGTTCATCACGTACGCGAAACCCAGTTCGCGCTCGGGCTGGGCGAACGCGACCGAACCACCGGCGCCCGGATGTCCGTACGATCCGGGGCCGGCATACGGGGTGAACGGTCCGTGGGTCATGAAGCCCATACCGAACGTGGTCGGCATGATCAGACACGCGTCGGGCTCGTTGTCGGGCGTCACCGTGGTCCGGGCGAGTTCGCGCACATCGTCGTCGATGAGTTGCACACCGTCGACGGGGGCGATGGTCGACGCGTAGATCCTTGCCAGCGAGATCGAGTTGGTGATGCCGTTCGCCGCCGGGATCTCGGCTGCATGGACGTCTCGCCGGTTGAACGCGCCGTCGACGGAGAAGGCCCCGTTGAGCGACAGCGCTCGACCGCCGCGCGTGTTCGGGCCCATGAACTGCTCGATCATCGCCTTGACGGCCGGATCGACGTCGTCATCGCTCGAGAGCGGCGACCCCATGATCGGGGCGACTCTGGGCTCGAGGACCTCGGGGAGGCCGATGTAGCACTCCGTTCCCGTCGGGCCGGCGATCTCGTCGGCCACGAACTGCCCGATCGACCGATGCGCCGGGTCGACCCGACGCACGAGTTCTCCGGCGAGCCACCCGTAGGTGAGGGCGTGATAACCGTGCGTCGACCCGATCGGCCACTCGGGCTCGGTGTCGGCCAGGCGCGCCGTGATCGTGTCCCAGTCGAGGGCCTCGGCGAGACTGATCTCGCCCTGCACGCTGAACAGGCCGCACTGATGGCTGAGCAGCTGCGCAACGGTGGCCTCGGCCTTGCCCTTCGCGGCGAACTCGGGCCAGTAGGCGGACACCGGTGCTGCGTAGTCGAGCAGGCCACGCTGTGCACAGATCGCGACAGCGATCGCCGTGATGCCCTTCGTCGTCGAGAACACCAGCTGGAGCGTCGAGTCGTCGTATGGCGAGTGACCGCCGTCGAACGAACCACCCCACAGGTGCACGACCGGCTTACCGCGGTGGTACACCGCGACCGATGCGCCGACCTCCTCGCCGAGATCGAAGTTCCGTTGGAAGGCGTCGCGAACGGAGTCCCATCCGTGCTCGACCATGCCGGCGACCTGAGTTGATGCGTCATTCCCCATACGCGCAACGTAGCCGCGCACACGCCTCGTCCTCGTGGCGGACGGTCACCGCGTTCTGCGACGCACCGCCGGACCGGTGGCCGGGCAAACGATCAGACGTCGTCGACGATTTCGCGCAGCAGTTCGATCTGCTGCACGGCGTTCGGCCCGACCGGGTTGACCGACAGCACCGTCACTCCAGCCTCTTTGAAGGCACCGACGCGCTCTTTCACGTAGCTCTTCGGCCCGACGAGGTTGGCCAACTCGAGCCACTCCCCCGGCAGGGCTGCCGCTGCCTCGTCCTTCTTGCCCTCGAGATACAGGTCCTGCACCTCGGCGGCTTCCTTCTCGTAGCCGTAGGCGACCGCGATGTCGTTGTAGAAGTTCTTGCCACGCGCACCCATGCCACCGACGTACAGGGCCATGTTGGGGCGGCCGTAGTCGAGGATCTTCTTCTGCGCATCGCCTGTGAGGCTGTCGTCGATGGCGAGCATTCCGCCGGCGGCGATGTCGAGTTGCTTACGGCCCGGAGCACGCTTGGCGGTGCCGGACTTCAGCTGCTTGCCCCAGACGTTCTGGAACTTCTCGGGGATGAACATGATCGGCAGCCAACCATCGGCCAGCTCTGCGGTCGCCTCGACACTGAGACCCTTGAGGCTCGCCCACCAGATGGGGATGTCGTTGCGAACCGGGTGGTTGATGATCTTCAACGGCTTGCCGAGGCCCGTTCCCTGGCCCTCGGGCAGCGGCACCTGGACGGTCTGGCCGTTGTACGCAAACTTCTCGTCGCGCTTCCAGATCATCCGGCACGCCTCGATGTACTCCTTGATGCGCACCATCGGCTTCTCGTACGGCACACCGTGGAACCCCTCGATGACCTGGGGCCCCGACGCGCCGAGCCCGAGGATGAACCGCCCGTCACTCACGTAGTCACAGCCGGCTGCCGTCATCGCCATCAGCGCCGCGGTGCGCGAGTAGACGTTGACGATGCCCGTGCCGATCTCGACCCGCTCGGTCTTCGCAGCGAGGTATCCGACCTGACTGATGGCGTCGAAGCTGTACGCCTCGGCCACCCACACCTGGTCGAGACCCGCCTTTTCCAGGTCGACCACCCGCTGCACGGCTTCTTTGAACCCGCCTGCATAGTTGATCATCATCGAGAGCTTCATCGTGGTTCCCCTTTCGTCACCGACGTTACGTGACCATCGTTCAAGTTCCCGGATCGGAGACCTTCCAGGTCGAGCGTGACGTAGCGATAGCCCGCCCGCTTGACCGCCTCGACGACCTCGACGCGCAGCTCGATCACCCTGTCGAGCACCGCCAGCGGCACCTCGAGCCGCGCCGTGTCGCCGTAGTGACGAACCCGCAACTCGGCGAACCCGAGTCGACGCAGGGAGGCCTCGGCACGATCGACCTGCGACAGCAGTCCGACGGACACCTGCGTCCCGTAGGGGATCCGACTCGCCAAGCACGCCGCAGCCGGCTTGTCCCATGTTCGGAGGCCGAGCAGGCGGGAGGCATCTCGGACCATCGCCTTCGTGAACCCGGCAACGACCAGCGGGAACTCAGCGCCCTGTTCGAGCGCTGCCTGCTGTCCGGGCCGGTGATCACCGAGATCATCGACGTTCACCCCAAGGACCACCGTGGCCCCCTCGGCTCGGGCGATCGGCGTCACCACGTCCATCAGCTCGGCCTTGCAGTGGTAGCAGCGGTCGACGTCGTTGATCCGATACGCGGCGCGCTCCATCTCGTGGGTGCGCACGGGCGACCACCGCAGGTCCCACTCGGAGGCGAGCGCCCTGCAATCCGACTCTTCATCACCTGCCAGCGAGGGCGACACGGCTGTCACGGCGTGCGCTGCCGCGCCGAGGACACGGTTGGCGACAGCGGCGAGAAAGGCGGAATCGGCACCCCCGCTGAACGCCACGACCACTCGACCCAGGCCTCGAAGATGCGACTCGAGGCGGGCGATCGCCTCGTCGAGGAGTCGAGTGTCGGCGGACGGGACCGGGGGGTTCACCCGCCCGACGTTATCTGCACACGCCATACTCACCGGGTGAGCAGCATCACCGTCTCCGACCTCGCCTACGCGCCGCCCGGCGCCGACCAGTTGTTCTTCGACGTCAGCTTCGGGGTGGCGCCCGGCGAGCACGCCGCCATCGTCGGCGCGAACGGGGTGGGCAAGAGCACCATCTTGAGGATCCTCACGGGCGAACTCGAAGCCGACGACGGCGAGTGGGCGATCGGCGGCACCGTGCTCTCCATGACGCAGGACGTGGGGATGTCACGGCCGACCGACACGCTTCGGGAGATGCTCATCGAGGTCGCCCCGAGCGCACTTCGGGTCGCCGGTCGGGCACTCGTGGCAGCAGAGCGGGCGCTCGCCGATGGCACGGACGACGGCATGGGCTACGCGACGGCACTCGCCGATTGGGGCGATCTCGGCGGGTACGAACTCGAGATGCGGTGGTCGGCCGCAGCCCAACGAAGCGTGAAGACACCGATCGACGACATGTCTCGGCGCCTTGTCGGCGAACTGTCCGGTGGCGAACGGAAGCGTCTCGTCCTCGACCTCCTGCTCACCTCGGGCGCCGACGTGCTCATCCTCGACGAGCCCGACAACTACCTCGACATCCCGACACGTGGGTGGCTCGAAGATCAGATCCGTGCGTGCCGCTCGACCGTGCTGATGGTGAGTCACGACCGGACCCTGCTCGAACGGGTGGCGACGAAGATCGTCGTCATCGAGGGCTCGGGATGCTGGGTCCACGGCGGCTCGTACGCGACCTTCCCCGAAGCACGGACGAAGCGTCAGGAGTTGCTCGGCGACGAACTCAAACGGTGGAACGACGAGGAGCGGCGCCTGTTCCAGCACATGAAGACGATGAAGACGCGCGCCGCCCAGAACTTCAAGAACGCCACCAAGGCCAACGCTGCCGAGACCCGATGGGAGAAGTTCGTCGCAGCGGGCCCGCCACCCCCTCCCGTCACCGACCAGCAGATCCACGTGCGACTCCGAGGCGGCGACGCAGCACGGCGCGTCGCCCAGTTGAACGGTGTGTCGATCGGCGACCTCTTCCTCGCGTTCTCGGACGAGATCCACCACGGCGAACGTGTCGGCCTGATCGGCCCCAACGGCACCGGCAAGAGCCACCTGCTGCGGGCACTCGCCCGCGAGTCGACCCCCGACGAGGGAACGATCGTCTTCGGACCGCGCACCTCGATCGGCGTCTTCACCCAGATCAACGACCGTCCCGACTTCATCGGCCGGCAGTGCCTCGACATCGTCCGCGAGCGCGTGTTCGACGACGAGAAGGCGATGAAGTCATTGGCCCGATACGGACTGCGGACGACCGCTCGCCAGGAGTTCCAGACGCTGTCGGGCGGCCAGAAGGCACGACTCGAGATCCTCTGTCTCGAACTCGAGGGCCACAACGTGCTGCTGCTCGACGAACCGACCGACAACCTCGACATCGAGTCGTCGGAGGCGCTCGAACGCGCGCTCGACGGCTTCGAGGGCACCGTCGTGGCCGTCAGCCACGACCGGACCTTCCTGGCGGGCTTCGACCGGTACCTGATGATCACCGACCTGGGCGAGGTCTTCTCGCTACCGGACTACGACGTGGCGATGGCAGCGCTCGCCGCCCCCGACACGGTCGGGTCGATCCGACTGGCCAAGCCCCTCACCTGAGCGAGACCCAGCTGCGTCAGTGCTCGACGTAGCGCCGCACGTTCGCCTTGCGACCCTTGATCGTGGCTCGCCGCATGGTGTCGATCACCCGATCGGCTTCGCGCTCGGGCACGCCGACGACCGAGAACCGCTCGCTGATCCGGATCGGGCCGATCTGGCGGCCGGCGAGATCGGTCTCGTTCGCGATCGCCCCGACGAGATCCTGCGGACGGACGCCGTCCTGGCGGCCGACACCCAGGTAGAGACGAGCAGTTCCGGGCGGGACGCTGTCGGACTGGCTGCGGTCGGGCCGCCGGTCACGGTCGCGCGGGTCCCGGTCACGGTCGCGCGGGTCTCGCGACCATCGCTCGTCGCGGGCTGACGGCTCGCGACGGTCCGATCGTTCAGGCCGGTCCGAGCGTTCGGGACGACCGGGCCGCTCGCCGCGACGATCACCCGGACGGTCACGTCGATCGGCCCAGCGGTCGCTCGACTCCCGACCTCGGTCGGGACGGCGCTCGGGCGGCCGCGACGCATCGGGGATCTCGCGAGTGTCCTCGACGTTGCCGCCGGCCTCGTGAACGAGCTTGACGGCGGCCAGCACGATGCGGCCCAGCTCGAACTCGTCCGACAGGGCGGTGACGACATCGTCGAATCGGTGCAGGTCGTCGGCCCCGAGTGCCGTCCTCAGCGTCGCGATGGTGTTCTCCATCTGCTTGGCCCGCAGGTCGGCAACCGTCGGCACCGTCGAGATGGCGATGTGCTGGCGAGTGACGCGCTCGATGTTGCCGAGGAGTCGCTGCTCGCGCGGCTCGGCCAGGGTGATGGCCACGCCCTCGCGACCGGCTCGGCCCACACGACCGATGCGATGCACGTACGCCTCGGGGGCCGACGGCACGTCGTAGTTGACGACATGGGTCAAGGTGTCGATGTCGAGACCACGTGCGGCGACGTCGGTCGCCATCAGCAGTTCGGCCGTGCCGTTGCGCAGACGCGCCATCACCCGGTCGCGCTGCTCCTGGCTCATCCCGCCGTGCAGGGCCTCGGCGCGGTACCCGCGACCGTTCATGGTCTCGGTGAGTTGATCGACCTCGTCGCGGGTGCGGCAGAACACGATCGCTGCGGTCGGCGTCTCGACGTCGAGGATCCGACCGAGGGCTGCAGCCTTGTGCGAACGCTGCACCACGTAGGCGGTCTGGCGGATCCGCGGGCTTCCGACCTCCCCCTCGACGGTGCTGTGGCGCCCCCCGACCTGCACCGTGATGGGGTCGGTCAGGTGTCGCTTCGCGATCGAGGCGATCCGCGGAGGCATCGTCGCCGAGAACAGCACCGTCTGGTGGGGTGCCGGAACCTCGTCGAGGATCGCCTCGATGTCGTCGGCGAAGCCCATGTCGAGCATCTCGTCTGCCTCGTCGAGTACCACGACCTGCACACGATCGAGCGCAAGACTCCCTCGGCGAATGTGGTCGAGCGCGCGACCGGGAGTGGCGACGACCACGTGGACGCCGCCATGGAGCGCGGCGAGCTGACGACCGATCGGTTGGCCGCCGTAGACCGGCAGCACACGTGCCCCCAGGTCGCGTCCGTACTTGTACATCGCTTCGGAGACCTGCACCGCCAACTCGCGGGTGGGGACCAACACCAGGGCGTACGGAACCGGACGATCTCCCCCACCGTCAGGCATCCGGTGCAGGATCGGCAGCGCGAACGCTGCGGTCTTGCCCGTGCCCGTGGCTGCCTGTCCCACCAGATCGCGACCCCCGAGCACCAACGGGATGGTCTCGGCTTGGATGGGTGTCGGCTCTTCGTAGCCGAGACGGGTGAGCGCAGAGAGCAGCTCCGCTCGGAGGCCGAGTTCGGCGAACCCCGCGTCTGGTTCGGATGGCGCTACTGGGGTGTCGTCGATGTTGGACATGGCATGTCGAGGGTACCCGGTACGGGCTGCGACGAGCCGACAGCGTGCCCGGGGGCGATCGGCTCGGCGCGGCACCGCGGAACCGTCCACCTCTAGAGTGCCGACATGCCTTCGACGCCCGTCCGTGTTCGCTCCGCAACGATCGAGGACCTGACCACGGCGCTCGAGTGGGCCGACGCCGAGGGCTGGAATCCGGGTGTCGGTGATGCCGAGGCCTTCCTCGCCGCCGATCCGACCGGGTTCTGCGCAGCGGAGTCCGACGACGGCCTGGTCGGCACGGTCAGCGCCGTGCGCTACGACGATCACTTCGCCTTCTGCGGGTTGTTCCTCGCTCGTGCCGATCGACGGCACCTCGGCATCGGCCACGAACTCGTCGAAGCGGGTCTTCAACTCGTCGGTGACCGCGTTGCCGGACTCGACGGCGTCGTCGCGCAGCAGCGCAACTATCGATCGATGGGGTTCGAGTTCCAGCACCGGTCCATCCGCTACAGCGGCCCCATCGCTGCCGCAGCGGCCATGCCCGCCGAGGTCAGCGCCGTCGAGGCCGATGACGTCGACGACCTGATCGCCGCCGATCGTCGATGGTTTCCCGCGCCTCGCCGAGCATTCCTCGAGCGCTGGCTCGATGGAACCGACGGACGCAGCGCCGTCCTGGCACGTCACGGCTCTGCTGTCACCGGTTACGCGGTCGTACGGCGATGCCGCAGCGGTTGGAAGGTCGGACCGCTCTTCGCGGTGGATGCCTCGGTTGCCGAACAGTTGTTCGTCGGCGCCGTGGCCTCGACCGACGGAGTCGGTCCGATCGCACTGGACGTGCCCGAGCCCAACGATGCCGCCGTGCGTCTTGCCGAACGATGGGGGCTCGTTCCCGTGTTCGAGACGGCACGCATGTATCTCGGACCGGCACCCGACCTCCCGATCGACGAGATCTTCGGGATCACCTCGTTCGAGCTCGGATGACGCTTGCACGCCGCGGCCTCTTGCCCGGGTTTGGTTCCTCTGCAACAATCCGCCTGACGCAACAGCTGACCTCTTGGGGGTCTCGAGCACCAGCTGGGCGAGATGGAGAGATCATGCAGCAGTTCGGACATCGACGGTCCACCCGCCGCTCATCCACCCGTACGACCGTGGCTGCACTGCTCAGCGTCGGCCTCGTGGTCGGTGCGTGCAGCGCAAAAGACGACGGCACCGCCGTCGACGGCGGTGTGACCACCGAAGCACCGGGCGGCACGGATGCTCCTCCATCGTCGGACACCGCCCCCGACACCGCTCCGCCCGACACCGCTGTCGCCGGCGATGCCTCACCAGAGTACGGAGGCGTGCTGAGGGTGAGCGGAGAAGCCGAGGCGACCAACCCGTGGACACCGGCCGCCATCCAGTGCGACCAGTACTGCTACGTCCGTGCCGGAGCGTTCTACGACAACCTGATCGCCGTGAACGCCGACGGCGAGTTCTCGGGTGAGCTCGTCGAGAGCTTCGAACACAACGAGGACTACACGGTCTGGACGTTCCGCCTGCGGCCCGGGATCACCTTCCACGACGACACGCCCCTCGACGCAGAGGCCGTCGTCTACAACCTGCAGCAGCACGCGTCGAGCCTCTTGACCGCCGCCGCCATCGCCGACTTCGGGCGCAATCCCGACGGCACCTTCGCGATCGAGGCGACCGACGAACTGACGTTCACGATCACGACCGGCAAGGGCGGAGACCTCTCCAAGCCGGTGAAGTGGGCGACCCTGCCGGCGTTCCTCGCAGGCCAACTGGGCTTCATCGCATCGCCGACCTGGCTCGAGGCCGTGAAGGCCGGAACGGCCGATCAGTCGATCCCCGTGGGCACCGGCGCATTCATCGTCGAGAGCTACGCACCCCGCGAGCTCTTGGTGGCCACGCGTAACCCGAACTACTGGAGAACCGATGCCGCCGGGAACCAGCTCCCGTATCTCGACGGTGTCGAGTTCCGGGTGATCGAAGACAGCGAGACCGCAGGCGAAGCGCTGCAGTCCGGGGACATCGACATCTTCGCTACCTCGGCCTCGGTGGTCATCGCCGACTTCCGCGAGATCGCCGACGAGTTCCCCATGCTCGAGCAGAACAAGTTCACCGAGACCAACTACACCATGATCGACCTCGACAAGCCGGGCCCGCTCCAGGACCGGCGCGTGCGCTGCGCCCTCAGCAAGGCGATCAACCGCGAAGAGCTGATCGAGCTCACCGGAGGTGGGATCCTCGAGGTGGCGAACGGTCTGTTCTCGCCGGGCCAAGAGGGCCACCTCGACGACAACGGCTTCGACACGTCACAAGACATCGAGGGGGCCCGCGCCCTGATCGCCGAGTACCAGGCCGAGAACCCCGGCCCGATCAGCGTCATGTACGGCACGACGGTGACCAACATCAACAGCCAGACGGCAGAGCTGCTTCGCGGCTACTGGGAAGAACTCGGTGTCGAGACCACCATCGTCCAGGTCCCGCAAGACCAGTACATCACCAAGGCACTGTTCGGGGATCCCGAGTACTTCATGTACGGCTGGCGCCAGCACGGCGGCAACTACGTCGATGCCCAGTACCTGTGGTGGCACTCGTCGACGGCACAGCCCGACGGGGGTCTGTCGTTGAACTTTGCTCGCCTGCGCGACCAGGTGATCGACGAGAACCTCGACCTCGCCCGCGGAGAGCCCGACCCCGCCAAGCGGCAGGAGTACGCAGCGAACATCAACCGACAGATGGCGCAGGAGTGCTACAGCATCCCGGGTTCACACACGCTCTGGGGTATCCCGCACCAGCCAGCGGTTCGCGGGCTCGAGCCCGGAACCCTCCCCGACGGCGCGACGACGCAGGACTCGGGCGGCTTCTTCGAAGTCGCCCGCCTGTGGATCGACCCGAACGCCTGACCCGCGCTGGTCCGCTTCTCGGCTACAGCCCGATCTCGTCTCGGACTGCCCGCCCGGAGACCGTTACCATCGGTCGAAACACGACCGAGGGGGACTTCGTGGCACACCAGCTGATCATCCGGAACGGCACCGTCATCGACGGCACCGGAGCCGACGCGTACCGGGCAGACCTGGCTGTCGACGACGGACGGATCACTGCGATCGGTGATCTCTCGTCGGCCACGGCACGACGTGAGATCGATGCATCCGGCATGGTGGTGACTCCAGGGTTCATCGACCTGCACACCCATCTCGACGCCCAGATCGCCTGGGACCCGATGATGACGTCGAGTTCGTGGCACGGGGTGACCACCGTGCTCATGGGCAACTGCGGTGTCACCTTCGCGCCCGTGGCACCCGACGACCGGCAGTTCCTCGCCGAGATGATGGAGAGCGTCGAGGACGTCCCGCGCGACGCGATCCTCGGCGGGATGGAGTGGGACTGGAGCACCTACCCCGAGTACCTCGACGCCGTGCAGCGGATGCAGCCCTCGCTCAACGTGGTGGGCATGGTCGGCCACTGCGCCATGCGGTATCACGTGATGGGTGATCGTTCCCTGAGCGACGAACCGGCCACCGCACAAGAACTCGACCGCATGAGGGCCATCGCCGAAGAGTCGGTCGCCGGCGGCGCGGTCGGGTTCTCCACGTCACGCATCCTGCTGCACGTGGTTCCGGACGGACGCTACGTGCCCGGAACGCTCGCCCCGCTCGACGAATACCTCGCCGTGGCCGACGGGATGAACGCCGCCGGCGGAGGTCTGTTCCAGGCGGTCAACGACTTCGCCACCAAGGCTCAGCACGAGTTGACCCTGCTGCGCGAGATGGCCCGCGCATGCGGCGACGTGCTCTTCTCCGGTGGGTCCGGCAATACGCCGGGAGGCTTCGTCGACGCGCTCGGCGGGTTCGTCGCCGACGTCAATGCCAACGACGGCCGCATGACCATCGCCACGGCTACTCGCCCGAGCGGTTCGCTCTGCGGTCTCGCCCAGATCTCCCCGGTGAAGGGTGTCCGTTGGAAGGCGCTCATGGCACTTCCGACGATCGCCGACCGGGTGGCGGCATTGAAGGACGCGAACATCCGCGCCGGGTTGGTCGAAGAGGGCGTCGCCAAGGGACTCTGGTACGACGCCAACCACATCTATCCGCTCGGCACCGACGCATCCCCCGACTACAGCGAGGTCGGTGGACGGTCGGTCGCCCAGCGGGCCGACGAACTCGGTGTTCATCCGGTCGACTACGTCATCGATCGGTTGATCGCCAGCGACGGTCACGAGCTGTTCAACACCTGGTTCTTCAACCGCAACGTCGACGGGCTCGCCCAGTTGTTGACACTCGACCACGTCTACCCGGGCCTCGCCGACACCGGGGCGCACGCCGGTCAGATCTGCGACGCCGACATGAGCACGCACTACCTCTCGTACTGGCAGCGCACCCGACAGTTGACCACGCTTCCCGATGCCGTCCGCCGATTGACCTCGCTCCCTGCCGGTGTCCTCGGCCTCATCGACCGCGGGACGCTGCAGACGGGGCACTTCGCCGACATCAACATCTTCGACCCCGATGCGCTCGCCCCCGAACACCCCGTGTACGCGAACGACTTCCCGAACGGGGCGGGCCGGCTCAAGATCGGTGCTCGCGGCTACGCAGCAACCATCGTCAACGGTGAGGTCGTCACCGAACAGGGTGTCAACACCGGCGCACGCCCCGGCAGGGTGGTGCGAGAGTTCGCTCGAGGCTGACGCTCGCTCCCACGAGGGCAACCGGGCGCGTTCAGCGCAGTTCGTACATCTCGTAGACGAGCGTGCCGGGCGCCGTGAAGGTTCCCTTCGCAACCGCCTGGATGCGGTTCATCCATGCGTACCGCTCGTCACCCGTGTGGAACAGTGGGGTGGCGAACACGGTACCGGTGTCGAACTGGAGCCTGCCGCTGTACGTGGCGTGCACAACCGCGCCGTCGTCGGTCTCGAAGGTGATCTTCACGTCGAGCGTCCCGTAGCCATCGGGTGACACCTTCAGCCAGTCGGCGGCAGCGCTTCCCTTCATGGTGGCACGGATGCGCTCACCCTCGACCGTCGCTGCGCGCACCTCACCGATCAACAGCGTCGGAGACACGGTGATGGGGGCGTCGAGCGAGACGGTGACCTGACAGAGCGGAACGAGTTCGAGTGCCATGGGATCGAACCGTAGTCCGTGTCAACGTCGCCGCGAGCGGACGATCGTCGCTCCGGCTGCGGCAACGACCACCACCACCACGAGGATGATCCAGCCGGTGCTCCCGTCGGAGCTCTCCGAATCGGCACCGGCCGAGGTCGGCGACGTCGCGACGACGGCCGGACCATCGGCCGGACCATCGGTCGGTGCGACCGTCGGTGGCACCGCGGCTTGCGTCGAGCCCGGCGGCACCTCGGTCGTGGTGGACATTGCCTGATCCGTGGTGTCGGGTGGCGCAGGAACAGCCTCGAGCACCTCTGCGGCGAGTTGAACCGGACGACTCTGCGCGCTGACCAGTTCGGCACGAACCGTCTCGACACCAGCGTCGAGACCCTCGACGCTCCACGTACCTCCCGCCGGTGACCCGACGAGCACCGAACGAACCTCGGAGCCCGGCGGCTCCAGCACGACCCACCGTGGATTGGTCGGGTCGTCGGTCGACGCACCGCCATCGGACAGATCGATCAGCGTTCCATCGGGCCCGGTGATCTGTAGGGAATCGTCGTTCGCGTCGAGTGCGATCGTCAGCATCTGCTGACCGGCAGGAACCTCCACCTCGACGCTTCCGGCGACAGAGTCGACGGGCGACGCCGCCCGGACGAACGCCACGGGCGACGACTGTCGAGATCCACCCGACGATGGATCGTTGCTCGCGGGCGCCGCAACCGGCACCGGGTTGACGGGCACCTCGTACGCGTCGGTGTTGCACTCCTTGCCGCGCAACTCGACGCGCCCGCTCCCCCAGTCGTGAGAAATTCCGACTCGCGTCTCGGATGCGAACCACGTGCTGCCGATGAGCCCGCAGGCGACCACTCCCTTCGTCCCGATCGCCGCCACGCCACTCAACTGGAGGAGCGGACCGAGCGACAGGGCCACATCGCCCGCGACGCTCAGCGCCGAGGCATTGGCAGCACCACGGAGCCCGCCCCGGATGCTCCAGGTCTCACCGACATCGAACGACAGGTATCCGTTCCCGCTGATCGAGGCAACGCCGTCCCAGCGATAGCTGACCCTGGCATCGGCCACCTGCAAACCAGGCAGTGAGCGGCCGAGGATCTTGAGGGTGCCGATCTTCATCACACCGGACACCGCGACCTCGGTCTCACCGATGGCGACTCCCCCATCGATCACCGCCAGGTTGCCGACACTTGGAACGAAGGGACCGACCCCGAGTTGGCCGGTCGCCTCCAACGAGAACGGATCGAGCCGGAGCGTGCCGCCGAGCCGATTGATCGAGACGACTCCCCCGATGTCCACCGGTAGGCCGGCGACCTGGACGCCGATCGTCTTCAGATCCCCGTCCACGATCGAGATCGTGCCTCCGACCCCGATTGCGTCAGCGCCCGGACCAACGAGCACGAGGGCACGTCCGGACCAGGTCTTGGTGGGCACCTCGTACTCGAGCAGGAGATCCTCGATCCGTCCAGCCCCGACCTCGATCCGCGGGATGTCGACCCGGAGCTCATCGATCTCGGCCGAGCCTTGGAGCGGCACGAAGACTGCGAAGACGCCCTCTGCACGTTCGAGCACGGACGGGAGACGGACGGTGCCACCGACGACCACGCCGAGCACACCTCCACGCTCGACCGGTTGGATCGTGACGGCACCACCGACATCGAGTCCGGTGATCGACTGGATGATGTCGGTCGGCAGCGAGACGGTCAGTCGCGGCACCGCCGTCAACCCGATCGCCGACAGCGGGATCACCACGTCCGGACCTGCGAGCGAGGGGAAGCGCTCGGCGAGCAGTCCGACCGACTCGTCCGGAACCGCCGAATAGTCGGCGAATCCACTCACCGGATCCTTCGGCAACGAGCGGACGCCCTCGAGCCCGGGGAGCTGCGCGATGAGCGCCAGGTCGATGATGTCCGACTTCGTCGGCATGAAACGGCCGAGTCCCGTGTTCTGATCGGGGCGGTACTGGAAGGACCAGTCGATCTCGCCCGATGCCAGCACGAGATCGGCGCCCAGCAACGAGCCGACCGCCTCGTAACCCGACGCCTTCACACGAGCATTGAACGGATCGAACACCAGACGCGCCTGCGGGCCGAGGGGCACGAACCGCACCCCTCCGACCGTCACTGCCGCCGTCGAGGACCACGTCAGGCCGACACGATCGAGACATGCAGCCTCGCCGGCGGCAACGGTCAGCGGCCCAACAGTGACCGACGCGAAGCAGGTCTCGACGAAGGACTCGGCCGGTTGGGTGGGCGCCGGGTCGACCGTGGGATCGCCGCCACCGTCCACCGTCGTGGCCGGGAGAGCTTCTTCAGCGGGCAGCGAGCTGCTCGCCGGGCTGATCGCCGTATCGCCCGGCGCACCGACGACCGTCGAGCCGACGGTGGTCTCCACCGCCGTCGTTTCGACCGCTGCCGCCCTCCGGTCTTCGGCGGGCGATGCTGCACCGGGCGAGCACGAGGCTGCGACAAGACCTGCAATGACCAGCACGAGTGGGGTGAACCGAGTCCGTCGCATCGCGGCATAGTACAGCGTTCCGTTGTGCGGGCCGCCTGCGCGACGACCGCAGCGATCCTCGCCGACTGGATTGCCAGCATCGTCAGTGGCTGAGGCCGAGCATTCTCATCGGGCCATCCATCCAAGTCCGTCGAGCCCGAGCCCGAGCCGCGCCCAGGACGATCGATCACACGACCACCCGCAGGACCGGCGGTATCGCCGAGACCATCACACTCTGATCTCGCACCTCTCGACCCGGCGTCAGGTGGCAGGTCGAAGTCCCGACTCGTTGGTTGTGCTGTCCGGGGCCTAGGCGTACATTTAGGCGTATGCCGCGTCTTCAGGTGTACCTGCCCGACGATCTGCACGATGAACTGAAGCGACGCGGACTGCCGGCGTCGGAGCTCCTGCAGATCGCTCTCCGAGCCGAACTGGAGCGGCAGGACGCGCTCGTCGAGACAGCTGCCTATCTCGACGAGCTCGCGGCCGAGGTCGGCGAACCCTCTCGACGCCAACGCACGCGTGCGGACACCATTGCGCGACGCATTCGCGAGCGGGGCCTCGGTCAGGCGGGCTGACGTGCTCATCCTCGACAGCGGTGGCGTCACCCGGCTGTCGTCTCGCAACAAGCAAGCACTCGCCCTCATTCGGTCCCTCGTCGAGGAAGGGCTGTGGCCACCGATCGTTCCGACGATGGTCCTGGTCGAATCGCCGCACGGTGATCCGGCACGGGATGCCAACACGAACCGGTTCCTGAAGACGTGCATCGTGCAGCCCGAGGTCACGGCCGTCGTGGCTCGGCGAGCTGCCGAGCTCAGGCGTCGCGCTCGAACCGGGTCGGCCGTTGATGCCCTGGTCGTCGCGCTCGCCGAGCCGGGTGGAACCGTGCTCACGGGAGACACGGCCGACATCGAAGCGCTGGCCGCACACGCACGAGGCGTATCAGTCGAACTCGTCTGAGTCGACGCCCCGCCGATCCGGGGGCACCGACCCACTCGAACGAAGTTGCTCGAACGTGATCGAGAGATCCTCGACCGCCTCGCGAAGTGACCTGCTTTCTCAGTCTTGCTGAGTTCTGGTCCCTGTCCGCCGGGCGCACCTCGGGCTCCGGCAACGAAGGCAACGACGACGTATGCGGCGTGCCGGTCGAAGTTCTCCCGTCGTCGCTCATAGATCGTGGTCGGACGCGGGTCGGCGCGGCGAGCGACGAGCGACGAGTGACGAGTGACGAGTTGAACATCGCGCAGCGGCACGCCGGCACCGAGTGCGGCCAGGAGGAACGCTCCTTTACTCCGTTCACCGATCGCAATGGCGCTCATGCCCGACAGCGGCACCAGATTCGGGCGCAGCGATGTCCGGGTCGCCACCACGTCGACGAGTTCGTGTTTGCCGAGGCGGAGAAGCGGGTTGACGACCTCGTCCTCGTACGATGCGCACACCCCACGTCTCGCACCCTCTCGGTGGGATTTGCTGCCGCCGATGGCGTTCACGTCCGGGTCGCGGCGGTCTGGGCGAGGGTCAGCTGGTCAGCGGGTTCGCGACGTGCATGCCCCGCCGCTCGGCGGCGGCACCCAAGGTGGTGTCGGCGCTGCTGAACACGGTGGCGCTGATGCTGAGGGCCCCTGCGAGGTGGACTGCGTCGTAGCCTCGCAAACCCTCGGCGGCGGCGAGCTCGGCCGCGGCCGAGACCAGTTCGTCGGTCACCGGGATCAGGTACAGCACTCGAAGCAACGCGTCGAGTTCACCCACTGCGTCACGCACCTGGGCCGCAGTCAGTCGTCGCCCGCGACCCGCTGCGGCGATCGCAGCGCGCGCCTCGACCGTGATCAGGGTGACCGATGCGATGGCATCGGCTGAGGACCAGACCAGCGCTGCGCGATCGGAGCCCTCCTCGTCGATGATCAGCTTGAGCAGCGTCGACGTATCGACATAGGTGATCACCGTGGTCAGCGGCGCTGCTCGGCGACCAGCTCACTGACGCCGCCCTTTGCCTTGATCCGCCGCTTCGGGAGGTAGCGGTTGGGGCTGGATGGCGGCCGGACGACGCCCGCTGCGACGAGCTCGGCGAGCCGATCGCACGAAGCATCGAGGGCCGAGAGGCGTGCGACGGGGCGGCCGCGATCGGTGACGATCACCTCTTCGCCGTCGCGCACGCGGTCGATGTAGCCGCTCAAGCCGTTCTTCAACTCACGGATCCCGACCTCGGATCGAGTAGTAGCCACATTCATATCCGAAGCGTAGCTACATCGATGGCCCGGATCAACCAAGAGGTCGCTGCGACCACGGACTGTCGATCACCCGTGCAACCCGCCCCCAACGTGCCGTTTTGGGCAGCGGTCGTCGCACGACATCAACGTGCGAACAGGAGATGATTCCCGACTGCCCAGGTGTCCGATTCGGGAGTGCCAAACGCTCCCCCACGACGAGGGTCTCAGCTCCCGCGGGCGAGCTCCTCGAAGGTGCATGCGCCGTAGCCGTCGAGGACGGATCCGTCGGCGTGACAGAGGGAGCGCTTCTTGTACCGCGGGCTTTCGCCTCGAGCTGCTCAGTTCACGTTCCTGCTGCGGCCTTCCCAGTACGGCCCACGCAGGTCCTTCTTCAGGATCTTCCCGCTCGGATTCCGCGGCAGCGCATCGACCCAGTCGACACTGGTCGGGCATTTGAACCTCGCCAGACGCTCACGTGCATAGTCGATGACGTCCTGCTCGCTCACGTCGGCTCCGGCGGCACGAACCACGACCGCCTTCGCCGTCTCGCCCCACTTCTCGT
>JBDKIV010000289.1:0-3774 GCA_039796935.1 Actinomycetota bacterium
CCCTCACCGATGAGGTGGAGGTCGAACTCACTCACCAGCATCCGCCAAGCGTAGGTGGGGACGCCTCCCGAACGCTACGGTCGTGGCCGATGCGTGTGCTCATGCTGTCCTGGGAGTACCCACCGTTCGTCGTCGGAGGGATCGCCGCACATGTCGACGGCCTCGCCCGGGCGATGGCACGCGAGGGTCACGAGGTCGTCGTGTTCAGCCTGCAGCGCCACGATCCAGGCACCACACCGGTTCCCGACGACGAGGTCGTCGAGGGTGTACGCGTACTCCGAGCGGTGACCGACCTGCCCTGGCTTCCCGAACACGACCTGGTGGCGCGTATGGCGTCTGCGAATCATCAACTCGTCGGCCTCGCGGCTCGGCTCGGGCCGTGGCGGCCCGAGGTCGTCCACGCACACGACTGGCTGGTCGCGTGGGCGGGCGACACGCTGAAGACCCTGTGGAACCTCCCACTCGTCGCGACGATCCACGCCACCGAACGCGGCCGGCACGGCGGTCATGTTCCGTCCGGCATGCCTGCTGCGATCAATGCGGTCGAGTGGTGGCTCACGTATCAGGCACGCGAAGTGATCGCTTGCTCGAGGTTCATGGTCCGAGAGGTCGTCACCGGTTTCGAGCTGCCGACGCCGAAGGTCCACCTGGTTCCGAACGGGGTCGATCCCGCCCTGTGGCAGACGTCGGCCGGCTCGGCGCCACGCGAGCACCTCGTGGTCGCCTGGGGCCGAGTGCAGTACGAGAAGGGGTTCCAGGTGCTGGTTCGGGCGGTCGCCGAACTCCGCCACCGCGTCCCCGACGTGCGCTGCATCATCGCCGGGCGGGGCTCGTACCTCAGCGAACTCCAGTCCCAGATCGATGTCGAGGGCGTGACGGACATCGTCGACCTCGCCGGATTCGTCCCGGACGACGAGCTCCGCTCGATCCTGCAGCGGGCTGGTTGCGTGATCATCCCGTCGCTGTACGAACCCTTCGGAATCGTCGCCCTCGAGGGCATGGCGGCGGGGGCACCCACTGTCGTCGCCCGCACGGGCGGCCTCGCCGAGATCGTCGAGGGGACCGAGGCCGGCCTGCTGTTCGAACCGGGAGACCACCATGACCTCGCCGATCGCATCGAGCGCGTCCTCACCGATCCAGCACTGGCGTCGAGGATGACGCGCGCCGCTGCGCAGCTGATCGACGACAACTACACGTGGGACGCGATCGCCGTCTCGACGATCGAGGTGTACGCCACGGCTCTGCGGTGACGCACGCCCACCCGGGGCCGAAGGGTTCCCACCCCTGGCTACCCTGACCGCATGCGTGCCGTTCGCCAGTTCACCGTCGTGCCAGCCATCCCCGATGAGCTCGCAGGACTGCGCGACCTGGCCACCAACCTCCACTGGACCTGGGACCGCACGACTCGGCAGCTCTTCGAACGGATCGACCCGCACGCATGGGAAGCGTCCGGTCACGATCCGCTCCGGATGCTGGCGACCGTCTCACCACAGCGCTGGGCCCACCTCGTCGCCGATCCTGCGATCGTCGAGGAGACGGCCGCCGCATCGGCACGTCTCCACTCGGCCATCGTCGACCCTCGATGGTTCCAAGGCCGCAGCGACTCTCCGCTCCACCAGGTGGCGTACTTCTCGCCCGAGTTCGGGATCAGCGAGACGCTCCCCCAGTACAGCGGTGGCCTGGGCATCCTCGCCGGCGATCACCTGAAGGCGGCGAGCGATCTCGGTGTCCCGCTGGTGGCGATCGGTCTGCTGTACGCCGAGGGATACTTTCGGCAACGCCTCAATGCCGACGGGATGCAGGAGGAACGCTTTCCGAGGCTCGATCCGAGCGGGTTGGCCCTCGGCGACACGGGAGTTCGCGTCACCGTCGATCTCGCAGGCGAACCGGTGCACGTCCACGCGTGGGAAGCGCGGGTCGGCCGGGTCAGGCTCTATCTCCTCGACACAGCGGTCGATGGCAACAGCCCCGAAGGCGCAGCGATCACCAACCGACTGTACGGCGGCGACGCCGAGCACCGCCTCCGCCAAGAGATGGTGCTCGGGATCGGCGGCGTGCGGATCCTACGCGCCCTCGGGTACGCGCCCGAGGTGTTCCACACGAACGAGGGTCACGCCGGATTCCTGTCGCTCGAACGGATCCGCGAGTTGGTCGCCGAGGGCCTCACCTTCGCCGAAGCGGTCGAAGCGGTGCGTGCCGGCGGTGTCTTCACCACCCACACACCGGTGCCGGCCGGGATCGATCGCTTCGAGCGGTCCGTCATGGAGCGCTACTTCGGACGATTCGCGGTGTCGTGCGGGACCGACTTCGAGACCCTGATGGCGCTCGGGCACCGCAGCGACGAACCCGGCGACGATCGGTTCAACATGGCCGTCATGGGCCTCCGGCTTGCGGGCCGGTCCAACGGTGTCGCGGCACTCCACGGTGCGGTCAGCCGGGAGATGTTCGGAGGTCTCTGGCCGGGCATCCCGACCGATGAGGTCCCGATCGGCTCGATCACCAACGGCGTGCACGCGCACACATGGGTGAGCGACGGGATCGACGAGCTGCTTCGTCGCAGCGTGGGGGGTGTCTGGGACGGAGCGGACGAGACGTCGTGGAAGGCAGTCGAGCAGATCCCCGACGACGAGATCTGGTCGACGCGCCGGATCGGGCGTGGGCGGTTGGTCGACTTCGTCCGGTCGCGACTCGGCGACGCAGTCCTCGACCCGGATGTCCTCACCATCGGTTTCGCGCGGCGCTTCGCCACGTACAAGCGGGCGACGCTGCTGCTGTCGCAGCCCGAGCGCCTCCGCGATCTGCTCCTCGACGGTGACCGCCCCGTGCAGTTCGTCTTCGCCGGCAAGGCCCACCCCGCGGACCAGCCCGGCAAGGACATGATCCGAGACATCGAACTGTTCGCCCGACACCTCGATGTCGGACATCGCTTCGTGTTCGTCCCCGACTACGACATGGCCGTGGCCCGGCTCATGTACCACGGCTGCGACGTGTGGCTCAACAACCCGCGACGACCACTCGAGGCCTGTGGGACCAGCGGGATGAAGGCAGCGCTGAACGGCGCTCTCAACTGCAGCATCCTCGATGGATGGTGGGACGAGTGCTTCGACGGGCACAACGGCTGGGCGATCGCATCGGCCGACGACGACCCGGATCTCGCGCGACGCGACACACGCGAGGCCACGAGCCTGTTCGGGCTGCTCGAGCGCGACATCGTCCCGCGTTTCTACCGACGCGGCAGTGACGGCGTACCCCACTCGTGGGTCGCCACCATGAAGCACAACTGGGCGTCGCTCGGCCCGTTCGTCACGGCTGCACGGATGGTGCGCGACTACGTCACCGATCTGTACGAGCCCGCCGCCCGCAGCGCACAGAAGGTGGCAGCCGACGGCTGGTCGACGGCTCGCTCCCTCGCCGCGTGGAAGGCCGACGTCACGACCCGCTGGGGTGACGTCTCGGTCCGCTCCGTCGACACCGACCCCACGGTGGCCCACGAGGGGGACGAGCGAACCGCACGTGCCGAGGTGTTCCTCGACGGCCTCCATGTCGACGATGTCGATGTCCAGTTGCTCCACGGGGCCATCGATTCGACCGGCGAGTTCGTCGGCCGCCCGGCAACGGTGTCGATGCGCCACGCCGGGGGCAGCGCCTTCGTCGGCGAGTACCGCATCGGGTCGGCCGGGCCGTACGGGGTCACGGTACGGGTACTGCCGGCACACGCCGGACTGATCAGCCCGGTCGAGTTGGGCCTCGCCGCCTGGGCGGGATGACGGCCAG
>JBDKIV010000290.1:0-7777 GCA_039796935.1 Actinomycetota bacterium
CCCGCTCGGCCAGCCCGCGCCGAATCGCGGGGATGCACACCGTCCCGATGTTGGCGCCCACGTCGACCAGGACCCGGATCGGTCGGGCGGCGAGGCGGCTGGCGATCGCCTCGACCTTCTCGAACTCGAACTGCCCGGTGCGGAAGACCGCCTGCCCGATGAACTGGTCGCCCGGACGGACCACGAACGGTTCGCGTATGGTGACCAGCTCGAACTCGCGACCCTCGGCGATCAGGCGCGACCATGCAGCCGCACGAGGATCGGCCGGTGGGGGTGCCTCGCCCAGCATCCGCAGCAGATGGTGACGACGCATCCGCGAACGCTCGCTCGAGGACGCGCGCACGTACCGGCTCGCTCTACCGATGAGGTCCACGGCACTCCATTCCTCGCACGCCACCGCCAAGGGTAACCTGCCTACCGTGCGACTGGATGCGGCCACGGAACCCGACGGGGTGGGCACGCCGGCGCTCTCGCCGCAACCCGGCCGGCGGCTGCTCGCCGAACTCGGCGTCGTCACCCTGATCACCACGATCGTGACCGCCGTGGTGTTCCGCCACCAGCTGCGGACACCACGCAGGCCGTTCGACTACGACGGCGACGGCCTCATCCACGGTGCATGGATCGACAACATGATCCGCACCGGCTGGGTCAACGAGAACCCGCGGCTCGGCGCACCGTTCGGGCAGCTGTACTACGACTACCCGCTCGGTGGGGACAACCTCCACTTCCTCGTCCTGCGCATCGGCTCGCTCGTCACGAACGACTGGTCGCTGCTGATGAACGGGTTCTTCCTCGTCGGCATCCCCGTCACCGCCATCACCGCCCACCTGTCGCTGCGTTGGATGGGCGCCCCACGCTGGATCGCCGGCGCCGCATCGGTGCTGTACGCCTTCGCCCCGGTCAGGTACTTCCGCGGCACCGACCACCTCTTCATCGCCTCGTACGCCATCGTCCCGATCGCCGTGCTGCTCACGTTCCGGGCTGCGTCGGGCACGCTTCCCTGGGTGCCGACCCGTGCCGCGGCCAACAGGGCCCGAGGCGTCGCCGCGAGCTGGCCCTGGCTCGTCGCCCTGCTGGCGATCGGTGCCTGCGGCGCGTACTACTTCATCTTCTTCTGCCTCGTCGTCATGACCGCCGGCGCCCTCACGGCGCTCGCACGACGACGCGTGCGCCCCCTCGTCGCCGCACTCACCTCGATGGCGATCTCGGGGTTCTCGTTCGCGATCGGGTTGGCGCCGTCGATGTGGCACTGGCGCTCGAACGGACGGGTCGAGATCGCCCGCCGCTCGGTCTTCCAGCAGGACCTGTACGGCCTGCGCCCCGTGTCGCTGTTCTCGCCGGTCAAGCACCACGCGCTCGAGGTGCTGCACCTCGTGGCAGGCAGGCTCGTCAACGGCGAGTCGTCCATGGAGACCCGCCAGTACATGGGCGTGGTCATCGCCACCGTCCTCGCAGTGATGTTCGTCCAACTCCTGCGATCGGTGGTCGCCGGCGAGGCACGCCCCGACCCTCGCCGATCGCTGTGCGTGGCGCTCGTCATCGTCTGCATCGCCGTGTCGACCATCGGTGGGCTGTCGTGGCTCGGCGGGCTGGTGGGGTTCACCAGCATCCGGGCCTGGGCGCGCATCTCTCCGTTCATCGGGTTCCTGGCCCTCGCCTGGATGTCGATCGGCCTGGTGCCGTTCGAGCAGAGGGTGGTCACCGGCACCCGCACCCGTCGTTCCATCGGCATCGGGGTGCTCGCAGCGATCACCGTGGTCGGGGTGATCGACCAGACACCCCGCATCCGGTTCCCGGCCGCCAAGAGCGACTCGACCGCCAACTGGACGAGCGACCGTCAGTACTTCCCGACGATCGAACAGACACTCGGCGACGGCACCTCGGTGTTCCAACTACCCATCCGACGATTCCCCGAGGAACGAGCGACGGTCGACTCGACCGACTACGACCTGCTCCGCCCCTCGCTCAACACCTCGACCCTGTGCTTCAGCTACGGCGGGATGAAGTACCGCGAATCGGAATGGCAGCAACAGCTCGTCGACCGGCCGGCCGAGGAGTTCCTCGACGACATCGTCGCCACCGGGTTCCGGGCGCTCATCATCGACCGCTACGGCTACGAGGACCGTGCTGCAGGCCTCGAACAGCAGATCACCGCGCTCACCTCGACGTCGCCGCTGATCGACTCGACGGGGCGATGGGCGACCTACGACCTCGAGCCGTTCGCCATCGAGCGAGCAGCGACACTCGGCGCCGCCGCCCTCGACGACCGGGCCCGCACGCTCCTCGGTGACGACCACGAGACGATGATCGACTGCGCGACCGGCCGACTCGCCACCGCGAGCGCTCCGTGACGACCTCGACGGCACAGCTGGCGACGACCATCCGGCGGCGGGTGCTCGACCTGTCGTACCGGGCTCATGTGGGCCACATCGGCTCGTGCCTCAGCATCGCCGACATCCTCGCCGTCACCCACGGCGGCGGCCGGTTCTCGTTCGGGCAGACCGGCACCGCCGAGCGTGACCGGTTCGTGCTGTCGAAAGGACACGCCGGCCTCGCCCTCTACGTGGCGCTCGAACAGACCGGTCTGCTCGACAGCGCCGTCGTCGACAGCTTCGGCCAGACAGGCAGTCCACTCGGAGTCCACCCCGAAGCACACCTGCCCGGCGTCGACTTCTCGACGGGCTCGCTCGGCCACGGGCTCGGCATGGCGGTCGGTGCGGCACTCGCGGCACGGATCCAGCGGTCGTCGCGCGCCGTGGTCGTCGTGATGAGCGACGCCGAACTCGACGCAGGGTCCACCTGGGAAGCCGTCAACTTCGCCGGCCACCACCGCATCGAACACCTCGTCGTCGTCGTCGACCTCAACGGCCAGCAAGCACTCGGGGCGACCGCCGAGATCATCGACCTCGAACCGTTCCACGTTCGCTGGGAGGTCGCCGGCTGGGAGGTCCGAGAGGTCGACGGCCACGACCACGCAGCCCTCCTCGAGGCCGTCGAGCCATCGGACCGGCCCGTCGTGGTGGCCGCACGGACCACGTTCGGCCACGGGGTGTCGTTCATGGAACGCAGCCTCGACTGGCACTACCTGCCCCTCACACGCGAACAGTACGAGGCGGCACTCGACGAGGTCGGCGGCTGATGCGCTCCGAATTCGTCGCCGCACTCGCCCACCTCGCCCAACAGGACGAGCGCATCGTGTTCCTCACCGGCGACCTCGGCTACGGCGTGGTCGGGCCGCTCTTCGAGCAGGTGCCCGAGCGCACCTTCAACGTGGGTGTCGCCGAACAGAACATGGTCGCCATGGCGACCGGTCTGGCCGAGGCGGGCCTCATCCCGTTCGTGTACTCGATCGCCACCTTCTCGGTGCTGCGGCCCTTCGAGTTCATCCGCAACGGCCCGGTGCTGCACCAACTGCCCGTCCGGGTGATCGGGGTGGGTGGCGGCATGGAGTACGCCAACAACGGTCCGTCGCACTTCGCCCTCGAAGACGTCGGGGTGATGCGCACCCAGCCCGGCGTGCAGATCTACTGCCCGAACGACACCTCGACCGCCCTGCGGATCCTCGCCGACACCTACACCTCGCCCGGCCCCGTCTACTACCGGCTGAGCAAGCAGACGACCCCCGACGTCGCCGGGCTCGCGGACGTCGCACCCTTCGACGTGGCGGCCGGCGCACAGGTCCTCGCCAGCGGCGACGGCCGCGTGGCCGTGCTCGCACTCGGCCCCATGGCAGGCGAGCTCGGCCGCATCGCCGACTCCCTCGCCGCCGACGGTATCGACGCCACCACCGTTGCCGTGTGGGGCGTCTCGCCGGCACCCACCGGGCTGCTCGCCCGACTGGCGAGCCAGCACGACATCGTGGTGACCGTCGAGTCGCACTACAGCGTCGGAGGCCTCGGGTCGCTCGTCGCCGACGTCATCGCCGAGACCGGCGCCGCCGGCCGCCTCGTCCGCTGCGCCGTCGAGCAGGCCCCGATCGGGGTCGTCGGCACACAGCACGACCTCGCCCGCTGGGCACGGATCGACCACGACAGCGTCGTCGATCGCATCCGCGCCGAAGTGGCCAGGGGGCGGCCGTGATCCCGTCGCAACGCTCGCTCTCGATCGTGCTGCCCATGTACGGGCATGCCGACCACGCCGACGAGATCGTGTCGGAGCTGTACGGAGCGATCGCCGACCTGAGCGACCAGGTCGAGCTCGTCCTGGTGCCGAACGGGCCCGATGACGGGACCGTCCACCGATGCCGCGCCCTCTGCGCCGACCGTCCCTGGCTGGTGGTGCTCGACCAACAACCAGCCGGTTGGGGCCGGGCCGTCAATGCCGGCCTGCGCGCCGCCCGGGGCGACCTGCTCTGCTACACCAACGCCGCCCGGACCCGCCCGTCCGACCTTCGCACCGCCGTGTCACTGGCGCTGCTCAACCCGGACCATGCGGTGAAAGCGGTCCGGCGCTCTCGCGACGCGTGGTACCGCCGTCTCGGCTCGGCGCTCTACAACCTCGAGGTGCGATCGCTGTTCGGCCTTGCCAGCTGGGACGTCAACGGGACGCCGAAGGCGTTCCCCCGGGACTTCACCGAGCTCTGCCGACTGACCGAACAGGGCGACCTGGTCGACGTCGAATGGCTCGTCGCGCTGCACCGGAACGCCCGACCACTCATCGAGTTCCCGCTGCTGTCGAGCCAACGCCGCAGCGGCAGATCGACCACCCGCTGGAAGTCGGCCCTCGTGATGTACGCAGGCGCGATCCGGCTGCGGCGGCGCCTCGGCTCGGCGGGCGAGGTCTCTCGATGAGCGACCCGTCGCTCGTACTGCGCGAGCCGGACCAGGTCGTGTCGCTGTCGGCCACCGGATGGCTGTGGGACGAACACGCCGTCGACCACCAGACCACACCGGGATTCGTCGAGGCGCTGGCAGACCTGGGCGTCACGCTGATCGTGTCGAGGGAGTACGAGCACTTCGTGATGGCACTGTCGGCCGACGAGCGCGGCCTGGCCGTCTCGGTCGCACGGCTGCCGCACCCGTCGGGGATCGTGGTCGACCGAGCACTCCACCAGGTGCACATCGCCTGCACACGTAACCCGAACCAGGTGATCACGTACGGCGTGTCGCCGGGCTGCATCGAGCGCGACGACGTGCCGTCACCCCTGTCGTCGCCGCCTGCCCTGGCGCCCATCTCGACCCGGTTCCTCCCCGGCAGCATGTACCTGCACGACCTCGCGTTCGTCGACGGACGACTGGTCGGCAACGCCGTCGGCATGAACGCCATCGTCGATCTCGGGCAGTCCGGCCCCGACCTCGTGTGGTGGCCCTCCTCGATCGAGGACGACGGCATCGCCCGACACGGCCGAAACCTGCTACAGCTCAACTCGATCGCTGCTGGCCCCACACTCGCCGAGTCGTACTTCACCGCATCGACCGAGGCACCCGGCCCCCGCCTGCCCGGCGACCCGCTGTGGGAGGTCGACCGGAACGGCGTGATCTTCCGCGGCGACCAGACGGTGGTGGCCCGCGGCCTCACCCGGCCCCACTCGGCACGCCTCGCAGGCGACGGGTCGCTCTGGGTCGACGACAGTGGATACGGCCGCCTCTGCCGGGTCGACGACACCGGCCTCGACACCGTCGCAGCCTTCGACGGATGGACACGTGGTCTTTGCATGATCGGCGACATGGCCATCGTCGGCACATCACGGGTGCTGCCCCGATTCCGCGCCTATGCGCCAGGCCTCGACGCAGCGCAGAGCCGTTGCGGGCTCCACGTCGTCGACCTGCGCACCGGAACCGTCGTGGGCTCGTCCTGGTTCCCGAACGGTGACCAGATCTTCGCCATCGACTGGTTGCCGAGTTCGATCACACGCGACTTCGTCGGCGGAGCCACACGGCCAGATCCCGAGACGACCACGGCGGCCTGGTACAGCTACCGGCCGCCCGAGACACCCATGAATCCACCACACACCCACCAACGGGAGACACCACGATGACCGCACGCGACCTACCCCTCGTGCTGATCGGCGCCATGTACGAAAACGGCGGGAACACCACGCACCGCCACCTCGACGGACACCCCGAGTTGTTCGTCTACCCGTTCGAGTCGCAGCTCGGCACCAAGCTGGTGAACGACCAGTACAGCTCGATGTTCCCCAACAAGTACCGGTGGCCGGTGTTCGATCTTGCCGGTAACCCCGAGCGCGACTTCCGGGCGATCATCGACGAAGAGACCAAGGTTCGTTCGAGGACACCGTTCGTCAGCAAGTTCCGCGACTGGCCCTTCGACCTCGACGACGACCGACGCTGCGCGCGATTCGTCGAACTCGCCGCCCAACGGGGCCGCACCCGGTCGGGCAACGTGGTCAGCTTCTACGAGGCCACCTTCGATTCGTGGAACGATCTGTCGCGCAGCGGCCACGAGCGCTACTACGTCGGGTACTCGCCGGTGCTGGTGATCGACGCCGAACTGATCCTGACCGAACTGCCCGACGCCCACTTCGTACACGTGGTGCGCAACCCCTGGTCTGCCTACGCCGACACCAAGCGCCGCCCCGTACCGCTGCCGCTCGCCACCTACGTCCAACAGTGGGTCGTCAACCAGCACGTCGCCCACGTCGCCAAGGCCCGCTTCCCCGACCGGATGCACATCGTCCGGCTCGAGGACGTCCTCGCCGACCCGCACACCGGGCTCGCTCCGCTGTGCACGGCGCTGGGGATCGACCCGCACCACCCTGCGCTGTCGGGGCCGTCGTGGAACGGGCAGCGCCTCGACCAGGTGTACCCGTGGGGGACGGTGCGCACCCCGACCGTCGCCGCCAACCTCGCCACCGCCGCAGAACTCGACCGCGACGAGCACGCCGAGGTGGCCCGTCATGCCGGACGCTGGGTGAGCGACCTCGGGTACGGCGACCTACGGGCGTGAAGCGGGTCGCCGTCATCGGAGCCGCAGGGTTCGTCGGCGCCAACCTGATGCGCGCGCTCGCCGCCGCGGGCCACGAGCCGATCGGTGTGGTGGCCGGCCAGAGCTCGCGGTGGCGCCTCGCCGACACCCCGTACTCGCTGCGCGAGACGAGCGGCGACCCGGCATCGGTCGTCGACGCGCTCGACGACCTGCAGCCCGAGCTCGTCGTCAACACGGCGGCGCACGGCGCCTACCCTGACCAAGGCTCGCTCGAGCGGATGTGCACGACCAACATCGTGCTCGTCGACGCGCTGGCCACCTGGTGCACGGCGCGTCGGGTGGCACTGCTCCATCTCGGTTCGTCGTCGGAGTACGGAGTGAGCGACCAGCCGCCCGGCGAAGCGGCGACACTTCGACCCAACAGCACCTACGCGACCACCAAGGCCGCCGGCACGCACATCGTGTGTGACGCAGTCCGTCGTCACGGCCTGGTCGCAACCGTGTTTCGTCTCTACTCGGTGTACGGCCCGTGGGAAGAGCCCAGCCGGCTGATGCCGACCGTCGCCGCCCACGCCGAGGCACGAACGCTCCCACCCCGCCTCGTCTCGCCGCACATCGCCCGCGACTTCGTGCACATCGACGACGTCGCGTCGGCGGTGCTGGCGTGGACCGACCGCCCGCGACCTCTCGGCGAGCCGTCGATCGTCAACATCGGAAGCGGAACCCAGACCACGATCGGCGAAGTGATCGAACTCGTCCGCCGCAT
Source organism: Actinomycetota bacterium (assembly GCA_039796935.1). Lineage (GTDB taxonomy): Bacteria > Actinomycetota > Acidimicrobiia > Acidimicrobiales > Ilumatobacteraceae > VFMC01. The sequence continues at coordinate 7,652 of JBDKIV010000290.1, forward strand.
CATCGCGACGGACGAGCAACCGAACTGGGGGTCGATGGAACCGAGACGCTGGGACACCGACCGCTGGCAGTGCGACCCGTCGAAGGCAGGCGAGCAACTCGGGTGGCGTGCCGAGACACCACTCGA
>JBDKIV010000291.1:0-16164 GCA_039796935.1 Actinomycetota bacterium
TTCTGGATCGCCTTGTTGAGTGCCGCCTTGGCCGTCTCCTCGTTCGGGAACGACAGCTCGAAGAGCACCCGACCGGGCTTGACGACTGCCACCCAGAACTCCGGGTTGCCCTTGCCGGAGCCCATGCGGGTCTCGGCCGGCTTCTTCGTGACGGGCTTGTCCGGGAAGACGTTGATCCAGACCTTGCCACCACGCTTGATGGCACGGGTCATGGCGATACGGGCGGCCTCGATCTGCCGGGCGGTCAACCAACCCGGCTCGAGTGCCTGGATCCCGTACTCGCCGAATGCGAGGTTGGTGGCACCCTTCGACATACCGGCGGTGCGGCCGCGGTGATGCTTTCGATGGGCGACTTTGCGTGGCATCAACATGAGTCAGTCCTCCCCACGGAAGTGTGGAGCCTCGTGCCCGTCGTGGGTCCGACGAGCGATGTCCTCTTCTTCATCGAGCAACTTCTCGAGCTCGGGATCTGCTTCCTTGATGAGCGGAGCCGTCTCGAGCTCGGCGTCATCGGCCCGGCGGGGAGCGGCCGACGACACGACACGCCGCGGCGCACCGGCCCCCGACGTCTCGCCGACCGCCATTGCGGCCTCGCGGCTGATCTTGTCGTCACCCTGGGCCTTGTAGGGGACGATGTCACCCTTGTAGATCCAGACCTTGACGCCGACCCGGCCGCTCGAGGTACGAGCCTCACGCATGCCGTAGTCGATGTCGGCGCGCAGCGTGTGCAGCGGCACACGACCCTCGCGGTACCACTCGGTCCGGCTCATCTCGGCGCCGCCGAGACGACCCGAGCACTGCACCCGGATGCCGAGCGCACCGGCGCGCTGGGCGTTCTGCACCGCACGCTTCATCGCACGACGGAACGCAATGCGGTTGACGAGCTGGTCGGCGACACCTTGGGCGATCAACGCAGCGTCGAGCTCGGGGCTCTTGATCTCGACGATGTTGAGCTGCACCTTCGGGTTGCCCGTGATGGTGGTGAGCAGGGCGCGGAGCTCGTCGGCCTGTGCACCACGGCGACCGATGACGATGCCGGGACGTGCGGTGTGGATGTCGATCCGCACCTTGTCTCGGGTCCGCTCGATCTCGATCCGGCTGACGGCAGCCGACTCGAGCTTCTGCATCAGGGCCCGACGGATCTTCCAGTCCTCCGTCAGGTAGTCCTTGTACTCACGCTCGGAGAACCAGCGGCTCTTCCACTCGGTGGTGACGCCCAGACGGAAGCCGTACGGGTTGATCTTCTGGCCCATTACTTGTCGCCCTCCGTGTCGGCAGCGTCGGCATCGGCGCTCGCCTCGGCGCCCGTGGTCTCGTCAATGGTCTCGTCCGTCACGACAGCGGCAGTGTCGACGTCGGTGGGCTCGAGGTCGCTGACCTCTGCTGACTCGACCGCTGCTGCGTCGTTCGACTGATCGTCGGCCGACGAGTCGGTGGCGTCGTCGGCTCCGTCTTTCAGGCCGGCGGCCCGCTGACGGCTGCGCTCGACACGCTCTCGACGCGAGGCGATGGTGCCTCCTGCGCCCGGGCGGCGACGTCCCGCGGCGGCGCTGCGAGCCTGACGTGCCTGGACCACCTCGAGCCGCGCATCGTCCATCCGGGCGACGACGATCGTGATGTGGCTGGTCCGCTTCTTGATGCGGCCGGCGCGACCACGTGCCCGCGGGGTGAACCGCTTGAGCGTCGGGCCTTCGTCGGCGTAGCAGGCGAGCACGAACAACTCGTCCGGGTCCTGGTCGTCGTTGTGCATCGCGTTGGCGACGGCCGAGGCGAGCACCTTGCGGATGGTCACGGCCGCCTCGCGGTCGGTGAACTGCAGCACGGCGTCGGCCTCGCGGACCGGAAGTCCACGGATGAGGTCGAGAACGACGCGCATCTTCGACGCCGAGCTGCGCACGTACTTGGCGCTGGCCCGGGTGCCGACGCGCTCGCCGGCGACGAAGGACTTCTCGTTGAGCTTGGGACCAGTCATCAGCGGCGACCCTTCGCGTTCTTCTCTTGGCCGGCGTGGTACTTGAAGGTCCGGGTCGGGCTGAACTCGCCCAACTTGTGACCGACCATGCTCTCGGTGACGTACACCGGCACGTGCTTACGACCGTCGTGGACGGCGATGGTGTGCCCGACCATGTCGGGGATGATCGTGCTGCGACGGCTCCAGGTCTTGATGACCTTGCGCTCGCCGGCGGCGTTCTGCGCATCGACCTTCTTGAGCAGATGGTCGTCGACGAACGGGCCCTTCTTGAGGCTGCGTGACATGGTGGATTACCTCCGGCCCTTCGACGTACGACGCCGACGAACGATGAGCTGCTGCGATGCCTTCTTCTTGTTGCGGGTGCGGCCTTCGGGCTTACCCCACGGCGACACGGCCGGGCGGCCGCCCGACGTGCGACCCTCGCCACCACCGAGCGGGTGGTCGACGGGGTTCATGGCCACACCACGGGTCTGGGGGCGCTTGCCCTTCCAGCGGTTGCGACCGGCCTTGCCGATCTTGACGAGCTCGTGCTCGCTGTTGCCGACCTCGCCGACGGTTGCACGACAGTCGATGAGCACTCGCCGCATCTCGGTCGAGGGCATGCGCAGCGTGGCGAACTCGCCCTCTTTGGCGACGAGCTGGACGGCCATGCCGGCCGACCGTGCGATCTTGCCGCCCTGGCCGGGACGCAACTCGACGTTGTGAACCGTGGTACCGACCGGGATGAACCGCAGTGGCAGCGCGTTGCCCGGCTTGATGTCGGCGCCCTGACCGCTCGAGACGTGCTGACCGACCTCGAGGCCCTTCGGGGCCAGGATGTAGGCCTTCTCGCCATCGGCGTAGTGCAAGAGCGCAATACGGCAGGTGCGGTTCGGGTCGTACTCGATGGCTGCGACCTTGGCGGTCACGCCGTCCTTGGTGCGCTTGAAGTCGACCAGGCGATACTGGCGCTTGTGGCCACCGCCGCGATGGCGGGCCGTCTTGCGCCCATAGACGTTGCGGCCACCGGTCTTGTGCGTGGGGGCGAGCAGCGTCTTCTCGGGCGTCGACTTCGTGATCTCCGAGAAATCGGAGCTCGTCTGGAAGCGACGTCCGGGGCTGGTTGGTTTACGGGAACGAATGGCCATGACCGACGTCCTCAGTTCTCGAACAGCGGGATTTCATTGCCCGCTGCCAGGGTGACGATGGCCCGCTTGGTGTCGGGCTTGGAACCCATCCGGTTCGACTTGCGCGCACGCGTCTTCTTGCCGGGACGGTTGAGAGTGTTGACCTTGACGACCTTGACACCCCAGATCGCCTCGACGGCGTCGTGGATCTCGGGCTTGCTGGCGCTCGGGTGGACCTTGAAGGTGTAGACGCCCTGCTCGATGAGACCGTAGCTCTTCTCGGAGACGACGGGGGCGAGGATGATGTCGCGAGGATCTTTCATGACGCTGCGCTCTCCTGATCGTTGGCGCTCTTGCCGACGGGCAGCGTGGCCTTCGTGAACACGACGTACTCGTTGCACAGCACGTCGTAGGCGTTCAACTCGACCTGTTCGATGAGCTGCACCTCGGGGAGGTTGAGGAAGCTGCGGATCGTGGTGACGTCGTTGCGGTCGACCACCACGAGGGCGCGACCCGTGACCCCGACTGCGGCGAGTGCTGCCTTGGCAGCTTTCGTCTTCGGCTCGGCGAAGCCCCACTCGTCGAGCACCACGACCTTGCCCTCGGCGGCGCGGTCGGACAGGGCCGAGCGCAGGGCGAGGTTGATCATCTTCTTGGGCGTGCGCTGGTCGTACTTGCGCGGCTTCGGTCCGAGGGCCACGCCACCGCCGCTGAAGTGCGGCGCACGGGTCGAACCCTGACGGGCGTTGCCCGTGCCCTTCTGCTTGAACGGCTTCTTGCCGCCGCCACTGACTTCGGCGCGAGTCTTGGTGCTCTGCGTGCCGGCACGACGAGCTGCCAGTTGGGCGGTGACGACCTGGTGCATGACGGGCACGTTCGGCTGGATGCCGAACACGTCGGCGGCCAGTTCGAGCGAGCCGGCGTCGGCGCCTGCGGCGGTCTTGACGGTGATGGAGGCCATGGTCACTGACCCTTCTTCTTGCTCTTCACGGCGTTACGGACGATGACGACGCCACCGTTCGGACCTGGCACCGAGCCCTTCACCAGCAGCAGATTGCGCTCGGCGTCGGCTTCGACCACTTCGAGGTTGAGGGTCGTGACCTGCTCGTGCCCCATGTGACCGGCCATCCGCAGGCCTTTGAACACACGACCCGGGAAGCTGCACGAACCGATCGAGCCCGGGGCACGGTGGTGCTTGTGGTTACCGTGGCTGGCGCCCTGGCCTGCGAAGTTGTGTCGCTTCATGCCACCGGCAAAGCCCTTGCCGCGACTGACGGCCGTCACGTCGACCTTCTCGCCCTGAGCGAGCTGGTCGACCGTGATCTCCTGGCCGACCTCGAATCCGTCGACCGAGTCGAGCCGGAGCTCCACCACGCGACGGCCAGGCTGCACGCCGGCCTTCGCGAAGTGGCCCGCCTCGGGCTTGGTCAGCTTCTTCGCGTCCTTGTGGCCATAGGTGACCTGCAGGGCCGTGTATCCGTCACGCTCGGTGGTCTTCACCTGCACGATGCGCGCCGGCTCGACGCGGAGCACGGTGACGGGAACGACTTTGTCGTTCACCCACACCTGGCTCATGGCGACTTTCTCGCCCACGATCGCTTTGAGTGCCATGTCGGCAGCCTTTTCCGTCGGACCCGGCAGCGCCGGGCAGTTGGTTCTTGCTTGGTTGGCACCGATCAGATCGGTGCCGTTCACGCAAATGCTCCGCAGGTCGATCGACCGGCGGAGCACCGAGTTCAGTTGTCGCCGGGTGGTCCCTCCTCGCCGGCAGGACCGGAGACGAGGCGCACTCGGACGTAGGTTGACTTGGCAACGCTACCGGCCGGCAGGCGCGTTCTCCAACTGGCTCGTGATCTCGGCCGACTCGCCACGTCGGCGGGGTCCGGTCCGAGGGCTCGGGGCCGGAGTCGGAGGTTTGACGGGTCGTGGCCATCGGGCAGTTCCTCGCAGCGGGATGACGGACACGATGCGACGACTGCGGCTGGGCGTGCGACCCGGCGGGATCGGCACCGACACGGTCTGGGCGCTGGGGGTCGAGACCCTCACGCTGGCGGTGGGTGTGCTGTCGTTCGCGCTGCTCGGATCGGGCCTGGGTGCCGCCGGTTACGGCGACTACGTGGCCATCTTCGCCGTGACCGGCACGATCGGTACGGTCGCCACGAGCGGGACCGGCCTCGCCGTCATGCACCATGCGCTTCGTGAGCAGGCCGACGTCACGGTCGTCGCCCGGTCGCTGCTGACGTTCGGCACGGCAGCGGGCTGCGTGCTCGGCCTCGTCGCCGTCCCGATCGTCCTGCTCGTCGTCGACTCGGTCGGGGTCGTGACGGCAGCGGCGTTCGTCGGTGCCGAACTGGTGGCGGCACCGATGATCTGGGTGGCATCGGACCTCGTCAGAGTCCGCGTCGGCTTCGGTCCGGCGTCACGGATGAAGATGCTGCTCCCCCTCAGTCGTGCACTCCTGCTGGTGAGCCTGGCGGCTTCCGGACTGCTCCGCCTCGAGGTGCTCGGTCCGACGATGTTCGTGCTCACCATCGCCGTCGGGGTGATCCTGCTCGCCACATCGGCGCGCATCGTCGGCTTCACAGCCGGTCGGGGTCGTGTCGTCGGGGCCCACGCCCGGAGCGCGACGCTCTATGCAGTCGGGCTCTCGGCACTCGCGTTCCAGAACGACGGCGACAAGGCGGTGATGTCGGCGTCGGTGCCGCCCGCCGAGGCCGGCCGCTACGCCGCTGCCTACCGGATCGTCCAGTTCGGTCTCCTGCCGATGGGCAGCCTGCTGGCCTCGAGCCACCAGCGCTTCCTCCGCCACGACGACGGGGTCGCCGGTCAGCACCTCGCGCGAACGATTCGCTACAGCGCCGTCGCCTGCGCGTACGGGGTGGTGTTCGCCATCGCCACCGCCACGGCAGCTCCGCTGCTGGCCGGGGTTCTCGGCGACGACTATGCGGATGCCGAGTGGACGATCCGACTGCTCGCGCCGCTCGTCCTGGCGCGCAGCGTGTCGCTGTTCGCCCTCAACGGTCTGCTCGGACTGGGGCGAACCGGGGTGAGGACTGCGCTCCTCGTCGGGGGCGCCGCTCTGGCGATGATCCTCTACCTCGCCCTCATCCCACGCTTCGCCACGACGGGCGCCGTGACGGCGACGCTCGTCAGCGAGACGATCGTCGCCCTCGTGGCATGGATGCTGCTGGTGTCGTTCCAGCGGCGGGAAGACGCGCCGTCGTGACCACCCCCCGACCGAGACCACCGGCTCCCACCGTCATCGGCGCGATCGTGTTCCTGCAGGGCATGGGGGTCGCCATCCCGCTCGGCCCGCTGGACTGGCAGATCCGCTCCGTCGTGTTGCCGGCGATCATCGCCGTCGCCTGGTTCGTCCTGCCGTCGGCCAGGCCGGCGGCCGAGACCAAGATCGACCTCTCGGTCCTGGCCGTCGCGATGTGGCTCAGCCTGTCGGCGCTGTGGACGACGGCGCCGTCGGTCGACGTCGTCAAGCTCCTCCTGTTCGTCTTGGTCGCCTCGTTCTGCACCCACTTCGGGACCGCCGCCTTCGACACCTCGTCGCTGCTCGACTCGCTCGCCGTGATGATGGCCGTGACCCTGGCAGCGGTCGCCGTCTACGCACTGGCCAGACCCGGACAGTCGTTCTCGGGCAACGACGCCGACGCCGCGTTCGGAGGATCGACCGGGATGCGCAGTTTCTTCGCGCACAAGAACGGACTGGGGATGCTGCTCGCGTTCGGGATCGCGCTCGTTCCTGCAGTTCGACCCGTCCCCGCACGCGCCCTCTACACGACGACCGTCGTGGTGCTGCTGCTGTTGGCCAACAGCTCGACGGCGATCATCGCTGCGGCCTGCGTCGCCATCGGCCAGGTACTCGTGTCACGAGCCGCGGCCGAGCGACGCCGAGGTCCACGGGGGGCGGTGTTCCTCGTGGTGTCGGCGGGGATCGTGTTGTCGGGCAGCGTCGTTGCCGGCCGGGAATTCCTGCTCGAGCTGTTCGGCAAGGACCCGACGCTCACGGGGCGGAGCGCGATCTGGTCGGCGTCGATCGACGGCGCCCGCGCTCGTCCGCTCACCGGGTACGGACTCGACGGTTTCTGGCAAGCCGGCAACGAGGCCGCGTACCGGGTGCAGCGCGTCGCCGAGTTCGACGTGACGAGCAGCCACCAGGGCGTGATCGATCTGTGGCTGACGGGCGGCGCCGTCGCAGTGGCGCTCTACGTCGTGCTGCTCGGAGGTCTCGTGGTGATGCTGGCGCGACGGATCCTCGTCGGCGATGGCGGTCCCACGACGCTCGTTGCATTCGGACTCGTCGCCGTCATCACCGTCGTCAGCCTCAGCGAGAGCAACCTGACTGCTCCCGGACTGCCCGTGCTCGCCCTCACCAGCGGACTCCTGTTGAACGTGCCAGCGACCACCCGGGCAGCGCCCGACCGGCCTCTCCACGTGTCGACACGCGGAATCGAGCCGACATGACCGGCCGCACCCACGGTCGCCGCCGGTACGACCTCGTCCGCGCCGCGTCGCGAGTCGGCAACGTCGTGTGCGGGGTCGAGGCCTTCGAGACGGCACGCTCGCTCCGGACCGGCTGGGTCGAGGGCAGGGCCGCGCCGGTTCCTCCGCCGACCGTCGTCGGCGGAGCCGAGCGAGTACTGCTCCATCCGGCGGAGCGGACCCTGATCGCGCCGCCTCCTCGACCGCGGCCTCCCGTCTACCCATATCCGTTCGCCCACCCGAACGGTGCTCCGGCAGTGCTCGAACGCCCCCCGTTCGGGTGCTGGTCGCTTCCCGGGGCTTCGTGGTTCTCGGGGCTCGGCGTCGTGTTCGCAGGCGAGCACGATCAGGTCCTCGAAGGCTGCTTCCGCTTTCCCCTGCGCTTCACCCGGGTACTCGACACCAGATGGCGCACCGCTCGGGTCGAGCGCGTGCCGGGGGCTGCGATGGGTCTCGAGACCGACTTCGACGACAACCACTACCACAACCTCGTCGATCTCGGCCCACGTGTGGCGATGCTCGCTCACCCGTGGTTCAGGCAGTTCGGCGGGATCACGCTGTTCAGCACGTCGATCGGCCGCAACCCGGTCCTGGCCCATCTGGTCCGTCGCCTCGCGCCCGACGACGTCCGGGTCGTCGAGGTCGACGATCACGTGTCGATCCGACCCGATGTCTTGCTGATGCCCGACCCTGCGATGGGCGCTTGGGACTGCGTCCCGTCGCAGTGGTACCTCGATGCGCTCCGACGACATGTCGTCGACGTCGACCTCGCAGAACACGACGCAGGCGGTCGTGGCGACGGCGAGCCTCTCTACATCAGCCGCGGGGGCGCAGCGAAACGGCGGTTGATCGGCGAGGACCACCTGATCGCTGCTCTCACCGAACGCGGCTTCCGATCGGTCCGCACCGAGACGTGCGACCCGGGCGAGATCGTGCGGTTGATGGCCCGAGCCCCTGCCGTCGTGGCGATGCTCGGCGCAGGCCTGGCCAACACGCTGTACTGCGCGCCAGGCACTCGCGTGGTCGAGATCTCGTCGGTGCATCACTGGACTCCCGAGTTGTACTTCATCGCACAGGCGGCCGGTCTGTCGTTCCGATCGAGCGTGGCCCCCGCTGGCGACGCCGACGTCTCGAGATGGCGCGGCGCGAAGTACCACCAGCTGCCCCATCGCTACTACCGACGTCGAGACGCCGACCTCGTGGTCGACAGCGCCGACGTCTGCCGTCGACTCGACGAGGAGGGTCCATGACCATCACCACACAGCCGGAGCCCACGGCAGCCACCGCAGCCGCGGCCGCCACACCAGATGCCGCGTTCGGATCACCGACCACGGTCGCCCTGTACGTCTGCACCCACCAGCGCAACGAGATGCTGCGCGCCCTCGTCGATGCCGCCGCCGAGAGCGCGTTGCGGGCGCGCCACCTTGCGTCGGTCGCGATCGTGGTGGTCGACGACAACCCCGACGGGCGCGCCCGAGCGGTCGTGGCCGACTTGGACGCCGCGACGGCCGCGGCGTTCGAACTCGGTGTGCACTACGTCCATGTCGGTGGGCGCAACATCGCTGCCGCACGAAACGCCGGGCTCGAGGCCGCTCTCGGCCTGGCCGAGTGGATCGCGGTCACCGACGACGACTGCACCCCGTCACCCGGCTGGATCAGCGAACTCCTCGCCGTGCAACAACGCTACGACTGCGATGCGGTTGCGGGACCGTTCGTCCGGACGGCTCCGCACGACGCCCCGCGATGGCTCGTCGAGCAGCCGTTCCTCGACTTCGGTGAACCCGACATCGACGACGGGGCAGAGACGGACTACGCAGGAACGGGCAACTCCCTGTGGCGCTCGGCGTTCCTCCGCTCGCATCCCGACATCCGGTACCAGCCGTCGTTGGGGACACTCGGCGGCGAGGACGCCGTCTTCGCTCGTCAGGCCATCGCCGCAGGACTGACCGTCCGCTACGCGTCAGCCGCCGTGGTCACATCGTGCGAGGAAGCGGGACGCCACACGTACCGATATCGCATACGTGCCCAACTCTGGCTCGGCAACACGACGAGCGTCACCAATCTGATGCTCGGCAGCGCCGGGCGGCCGAGGCTCGTCGCTCGAGGGGTTCGCCGGTGCGCCGGCGCCCTCGCCCGCCCTGCCCGACGGTTGCTCCGAGGCGCTGCGCCACAGGTTCGCTACGCCCTGTTCGAGGCCACCTACGGCGTCGGCATGGTCCTCGGGGCCGTCGGCGTGAAGGTCGAACACCGATGACACGGGTCGCCCACCTCCTCTCGCACCATCCGCACCCGTCGCATTCGTTCCTGCGCGACGAGGTGATCGGGCTCCGGGAAGCGGGGCTCGAGATCGAGACCATCGCACTGAACCCTGCAGACGACGCACATGTCCTCACCGATCTCGATCGGTCCGAGCGGGATCGCACCCGGTACGTGAAGGCACGATTCGTCCCGACCGCCCTCGCAGCGCTGGTCGACGTCGGCCGCCGTCATCCCGTTCGGCTCGTTCGGTTCATCCTCGGCGCAGCGATGGACGGGATGCCCGACCCCGTTCTGGCGATGCGCCGGGCGGCGCAGGCCGTCGAGGCCGTCGTCGTGCTGCGCTGGTGCCGACAGCTCGGCGTCGACCACGTCCACGCCCACTTCGGCGGCGCACCCGGCACCGTTGCCCGATATGCAGCGATGCTCTCGCGACGCGTGGAGGGTGATCGCCCGCTCTCGTGGTCGATCACCGTCCATGGTCCGCACGACTTCATGAACGAGCGCACGTCCAATCTCGCAGCCCTCGCCGGCTCGGCCGACCTCGTGGTCGCGATCAGCGACTTCACCGCCGCCCAACTGCTCCGTCTCGTCCCGGCGTCACGCCGCTCGCGGGTGAAGGTGGTGCGCTGCGGAATCGATCTCGAACGCTTCACGCCACGCTACCGACCGGGCGACCGGCCGGGCGACCGGCCGGGCGACCAGCGCCCCGCCGACGACAGCAGTGTGACGAAGCGTTCACTCCACGTGGTGACGCTCGGACGGATGGCACCCGAGAAGGGCCAGTGGGTCCTGATCGACTCGGTGGCCCGACTGGTCGATCGAGGCCACGACGTGTCGCTCCGCATCATCGGCGACGGCGACCTCCGGGCAGACCTGGTCCGCCAGGTCGACGAGCTCGGCCTCGTCGACCGCATCGAGTTCCTGGGTCTGATCGACCCTGCCTCCGTCCGGAGCGAGATCGCCCGCGCGGATCTGTTCTGTCTGCCCTCGTTCGCCGAGGGCCTGCCCGTTGCACTGATGGAGGCGGCAGCGGTCGGGACGCCCATCGTCTGCACATCGGTGGCCGGCATCCCGGAACTCGTGATCGACGGCACGACGGGTCGCTGCGTGCCGGCCGGGTCCTCGTCCGAACTGGTTGCCGCGATCGAACAGTTCATCGTCGACCCCCCGTCGAGGCGCGCCATGGCCGAGGCGGCACGGGCCAGGGTCGAGGCGCGCCACGACCGTCGGGCGAACACACGCCAACTCGCACAGCTGCTGCGCGACGTCGCTGTCGAGGGTCGGCAGGATGCCCCATGACGACGTCCCCAGCAGAACCCCAGACCGAAGCCCGGGCCGAATCCCGAGCCCAGCCGCGTTCGCCTCGATCGGTCAGCATCGTCGTCCCGGTCGGTCGGGTCGACACCACCACGTTCGAGCAGCTGGCAGCGATCGCTGCGCTCGACCTGCAGGACCTCGAGGTGGAGCTCGTCGTGTCGCTCGACACCGGCGACGCCGACGACGGCTCGACCCTGCGCACCGCCGTCGACCAGAGCTGGACGCACCCGGTGGTGATCGTCGAGTCGCCGGTACCACGCGGAGCAGCGCATGCGCGCAACGCCGGCGCAGAGGCAGCACACGGCGACGTGCTGGCATTCTGCGACGCAGACGACCTCGTCGACCGGCTGTGGTTGGTGCACCTCGTCGAAGCACTCGACCGGCACGATGCGGTCAGCGGCCGACTCGTCGAGCACGTCGATCGACCACGAGACGCAGGACTGCGCCCACCAGCAACACCCGACGGCCTGCCCCGGTTCCTCGGCGTCCCGTACCTGCTGTCGGGCAACATGGCCATCGGCGCCGAATTGTTCCGCGCGATCGGAGGCTTCGACACGTCACTGCACCGATGCGAGGACACCGCGCTCAGCTGGCGTCTGCTCGAACGAGGCTGCACACTCGGATTCGCATCGGAGGCCGTGGTCCGGTACCGGATGCGGTCGGGACTCGTCGCGATGATGCGTCAACAGTTCTCGTACGGCCGAGGCGCCAGTCACCTCCTCGTCCGCCAGGGACTCCCGCACGGCTTCCCGCACAGTCCCGACCAGGGCCACGCCGGGAGGCGCATGTCGCTCGTGCGCGCCAACGGTCAGGCGGGTGGTCGCGGATCGTACGTGCGCGTCCTCCGCCGCGGCGCCACGGCGGCGGGGCGTGCTGCCGGTCTCGTCGATGAAGCGGCAGCCGCGATCGAGCACCGACTCGACCCGCCACCACAGCCCGTGCGCAGGGCTCACCCGGCGCCGCCGCCGAGGGGGGCGAGACTCCTCATGGTCGCCGACGCAGGAGGGCACCTGCTCGAGGGAACGGTCATGCACCGCACGCTCTACGGTGACCTCGACACCACCTGGTACACGGCCGACACCCTCATGAGCCGGACCCTGCTTCGTGACGAACGGTCGGTGTTCGCCCGACGACGTGTCCTGCCACGGCGACCCGATCGTGCTGCGCTCGAGTTCGCAACTGCCCTGCGAACCCTGCGCAGGCTGCGACCGGACATCGTCGTGTCGACAGGATCGGCGGTGGCACTGCCCTGGCTCGCCGCGGCGATCCTCACACGGCGGCGGGCGGTCTTCCACGAGTCGGCAGCCCGAGTCGTGGCCCCGAGCCTGACCGGTCGACTGATCGAGCACGTCCCCGGCGTCGAGCGCTACACCCAGCACCCGATGCAGTTGCCGCCTCGGCGGGCGAGACGCTGGTCCTGGTCGTACTCCACACTCGACCTCGACGCGGGTTCCGTTGCTGCGACCCGATCACCGGCCGGTGCCGATGCCCGGGCCGAAAGCACCAGCCGCCGCCGCAGCAGCGGCAACAACAGCAGCAACAACAACCGCAGCCGGCGGCGACTCTTCGTCAGCGTGGGCACCTACGAGTACCCGTTCGTGCGCCTGTTCCGCCGTCTCGAACTGGTCGTGCCCGACGACTGGGACATCGTCTGGCAGCTCGGCAATGCGGGCGGGTACCGACCCCGACGGGGCGAGGTCCACGACTTCCTCGACTACGACCAGATGCTCACCGAAGTGCGGGCTGCCGATCTGACCGTCACCCATGCCGGCGTCGGCTCGATCCTGACCGTGCTCGAGGCCGGTGGCCTCCCCGTCGTCGTCGCCCGTCGTCACCACCACGGAGAGATCGCAGACGACCACCAGCTCGAGGTCGTGGCGGCCCTCCGCGCAGCAGGTGTCACAGCGCTCACCGACGTCGACGAGCTGACCACGTGCCTGTTCCGCTCGGACCCCGGATCCGTCGCCGGCACGGGCACCGCGCGAACCGGGAGTACCGTCTCGTGAACGCCGACCGCCTGACCCGCCGCCAAGCCCTGCGGCTCGCAGGTCGGGCCGGCCTGGCTGCCACGAGCTCGGTCGCATGGGCATGCCGGAACGACGATCACGACCCCGGTGTGCAGCCATCCCCGGCGGGTGCTGCCCGACCGGGTCGATTCAGCACGGTGGGCGGGCGGATCCACGGCCCGGATGGGTCGCCCTTCCTCTCGCTCGGCGCCCATGCCGTGTGCAGGCCGTGGCCGGTGCCGTCCTGGTGGCTGGATCGGGCCGCGGCGAACGGCCGGGTGGCCGACGCGAGGGCCTGGGGATGGAACACGATCCGACTGCACCTGAGCACTCGTCCCGAGCGAGGAGGCTCGAGAGCGGCGCTCTTCGACGGCATCCTGCGAACGATCGACGAATACACCGCTGCCGGCATCGTGGTGATCCCGGTGTCGTTCGACCACCAGCGCGGCGAGCCGACCCTCGCCGAGCTCGCCCGCAGCGGTGTGATCGACCTGCAGGACGAGCTCGTGGCCGCACACGGGGCAAACCCGTACCTGTGGCTCAACCCGCTCGACGAGCCGTGGGCGAACGGCGATCCGGGGCGATGGGCCGACGTGGCCCTCGCGCTTCACGACCGGGCACGTTCGCAGGGCTTCGACGGGCTCTTCGTCTGGGACCTGCCTCGATTCGGCCAGGCGATCGATCTCCTGTCGACCAGTTCCGTCGGCTCGGACCTTCGGGCCCGAACCACCGACCTCGTGTTCGGCTGGCACAACTTCGGTGCAGCGCCCGGCGATCGACAGGACCATTTCGCGCAACGAGCGCTCGACCTGCATCTACCGGTGCACATCGGCGGCTTCGGCCAGGTGTGGGACACCACCCGGCCGAGCCGCAGCCCGGACTGGCCGACCATGGATCGCGACGAGCGACGTGGCGCCGACTGGGTCTTCAGCCGGTTCTTCCGCTTCGGCATGGGGGCGGTCTTCTGGCACGGCACGGGTTACGTCGGGGGTGAGACCTCGCTCTACTGCCTCCGCGAAGGGACGAACGTGCCGTGGTACGACCGGCCCGGAGCACCCCCACTGTCCGAGGCCGGCCGCCGCATGATGGCTCTCGGCACCGAACTGCTCAGGCGCACGACGACAGCAGGGTGAACTCGACGTTCGCCGACTGCACCGCCAGCCAACGGTCGAGCGCCTCGACCGTGGCGGATCGATCGCCCCCTGCGTCGTGGAGCGTCATGATCGACGGCACCTCTCCGGCCCGGCCCACTGCCGCATCGAGCGCACCGATCACCTCGTCGACCGTCACGCCGTCGCGCCAGTCCCCCGCATCGACCGTTCCCTGCTCGATCGCCAACCCGAGCTCGCTGACGATGGCCTCGACCGAGCGATCGATCCGGCCCTGTGGTGGGCGCATGCAGCGCGGAGCGATCCCTGTGGCACGTTCGATCGCCGTCGACGCAGCGATCAGGTCGTCCCGAGCGGCAGACACGGACAGCGCTGTGAGATCCGGATGGTGGTAACTGTGGCTGCCCACGCGATGACCGGCAGCGACGACCGATGCAGCGACGGCGGGCCGCCGGTCGACCTCGACGCCGATCATGAAGAACGTGGCGGACACGCCATGACGGGCGAGCACCTCGAGGATCGCCGCGGTGAACGGCCCCGGGCCGTCGTCGAAGGTCAAGGCGATGACCGGCCGCCGGGCACTGCTGCCGACGAACCAACCGGCGAGGTCGACGACGAGGTGTGTGCCGCTCTGCGAGTACAACTGCACTGCCGCGGCGGCTGGCACCAGGGCGAGGTTGGCGACCACGTCACCGTCGCCTTCGGAGTTGAGGCTCGACACCACGGGTCGACTCGACGAACCGCCGGGCCACGCCGTGACGAATCCGCGGTTGCCGTCGACCGAGGTGAGGTTGAGCGCCACGGTCGCGCTCCCCGATGGGACGGACACCGATCGCACGTCGCCCGGGGCGAGGACCGGCCCGTCCTCACGGGTGTCGAGCAGACGCCTCGACGACTCGGCCGGTACGAACAGTCCGGCATCGCTCGGTTGCGCGGACGGACCCGTCACATAGCCGTTCACGTCGACGACGACATGACCGCCACCCGACAGGTAGATCTCGAGGCCACCGGAACGCACCGGGACGATGACGCCACCGGCGCGCGTCTGGCCGCGCCGGTCGAGGTTGAGCGAGGAGCTGAACGGTCGCAGTGCCCCCGCCGGGTACACGGTTGCAAAGCCGGGACCGGCCGACTCGGTGACCGTCAGGTTGACCGACACACCCTGCGCGTCACTCGGCACCCCGGCCGGGAGGGGCACCATCACTCGGCCCCCGGGCGCGACCGACCCACTCGCCGCACCGGTGCCCGCTGCCTGCACCCGCGTGTCGACGACACGCCGCGGGGTCAGGGCGACGAAGCGACCCGAGGCCGACCGGACGGTCGGCGAGAACCATCCCGTCACATCGATCACGAGCTCGCCCGAGGTGGTGAAGACGTCGAACGAAGCGCCGGGACCCACCCCGACGATCGCCGAGTTGGCGCGGGTCTCGCCGGCCCGGTAGTTGAGGTTCGAGGCAAGAGGCCGATCCGTACCTGTCGGGAACACGGTCACGAAACCGGGCACCACCGACCCGACCGACACGATCGACAGCACGACCGCGACCGCAGCGTCACCCACGCCGCACCTGCCGGCAGCCTCGACCCGGATCGTGGTGGCATCGACTCGTCTCGAGCCGTAGGGACCGTCCGGCGCCGGACGCGTGTCGGCGAGACGGCACGGCGTGACGGGGACCAGCGCCGAGGTGACGGCCGCGGCCTCGACCCTGTTCGGACCACCACCGCGATCGACCATCGGTACCGCTGCGATCACCCCCAGCAGGATCAGCCCGGACAGGAGCCGCCGGGCCCGTCGGTGACCGCATGATCGCTTCGATGGCACCCCCGGGTGATCGCCCGATCGCGCCGACCGCAAACGTCGTTTCCCCGAATGGGCGAACGGGAACGACAGCCCGACCATGGAA
>JBDKIV010000292.1:0-7840 GCA_039796935.1 Actinomycetota bacterium
GTTGCGTCACCAGCCGACGTACCCGCGCCCTGTTCATCGCTCGAGGGTCCGAGAGGCTCTGCACCGACAGCCCGTCGATCAATGCATGCAGCAACAGCGCCTCGTCCTCGATCCGTCTTCCGGCACCGAAACAGCCAGCCCGCCGAAGCCCCTCGAGACCGGCGACAACTTCCTGCTGGACCAGTCGCTGCACGCTTCGTAGCAACCCGTCGGCAACATCGCTCGACTGACGCTCGTGAACGAGCAGCAGCCAGATCTCCGACTGGCGACGCCTGATCGGCGTGGTGGGGATCACCGCCATCAACATCAGGATCGCCTGCTCGACAGTTACGCCTTCAGGCCCGATCTCGCCGGCGGCAGCTCGAACGCTGGCAACGTGACGGCGAACGACCGCACCCAACAGCTCTGCCCTCGTCGAGAAGTAGTGGGTGAGATTGGTCGGCGACATCCCTGCTTCCGCCGCCACCGAACGAACCGAGACCGCCGAGGCGCCGTCGCGAGAGACCACCCGCCAGAGTGCGTCCTCGCACTCTCGGCGACGCTGCTCGTGGTCGACGACTTTCGGCATGACTCTCCTCGTCGTTCGCCTGAGAACGGAAGGTCCTACAGTAGCCGGGCGGTGCTCGGAACGCCCCGGGCCCGAACCAGGGTGTCACGGCCTTCCGATCATCGCCGAGCGGCACGGACGTTCTACGCTCCGTCGGATGGGGACCCGCAGTTTCGTCCTGCCGCAGTACGGCGACGACCTTGCCGCCATCGCGGCGCGTGAGCTGCCCGGAGTCGACGGCGCCGAGCAGCGACTGCTGTCGTGGAACCTGCACCTCGCCGCCCGAGCCGGCCTCGGTCGCTCGGTGGGCCTGCTCCCCAGCGACATCGTCTTCACCGAACCGCCGCCGGCTCGATGACCGCTGTCATCAGCCGCGCTGCCGTGGTCGGCGGCCACGACGGTCGCGCCGAGATCGAAGTGGAACTCACGTACGACAACGGCGGCACGACCGTCATCTCACTCGATGAGGAAGCGTGCGTCGCCTCGCTCGACGAAGCGGGCATCAGCTCGATCGACGAACTCGTCGGCCAGCACTGGAGCGTCATGCTTCCAGCTCTCGAACACCAAGGGGGACATCATGTTCGATCTCGTCATCCGTGACGGCTTGATCGTCGACGGCTCAGGACTGCCGGGCCGCCGCGGAGATGTGGCGATTCGCGACGGTCGCCTCGTCGCAGTCGGTGGACGTCTCGGTGACGCCCGACGCGTGATCGATGCGACCGGCAAGGTTGTTGCGCCCGGCTTCATCGATCCACACACGCACTACGACGCCCAGTTGTGCTTCGACCCCTACGCCTTTCCAGCGATCGAGCACGGTGTCACCACCGTCGTTCCGGGCAACTGCTCGCTCTCGCTGGCTCCGCTGCGCGCTGGTCAACGTGACGCCTTCAGCCGGATGTTCCGTCTCATCGAGGAGATGCCCGAGGCTGCGTTCGACGCAGGAGTCGACTGGCGCTGGGGAGAGGGCTTCGGCGGCTGGCTCGACGCACTGGCCGAGGACATCGCGCTCAACGTCGCCCCGCTCGTCGGTCATTCGGTGCTGCGGATGTACGTGATGGGTCCGGAGGCGCAGACACGGCCGGCAACGGGCAGCGAGATCAGGGAGATGTGCGACGCCCTGCGCATGTGCCTCGACGCCGGCGCCGTCGGCCTGTCGACCAGTTTCGTCGACATCGACGAGAGCTATCGGCCCGTACCGAGCCGGTGGGCTGGACCCGACGAACTCGACGCCCTGTCGGCAGTGCTCGGCGAACGCAACAAGGTTCTACAGATTGTCCATGAGTTCTTCGACGTCGACCTCACGGTTGCGCGAGTCGAGCAACTCGCGGAACTCTCGTTGAAGCACGGCATCACCACCACGTTGTCGCCGCTGTTCCACTCCGACGCCAACCACCGCGGCGTCGAGCGTGTGATGGCCGCCGTCGAGCATGCCCGTGGCCGCGGGGCGGCCGTCTGGCCGCAGGTACAGACGCGACCCATCGACATCAGCTTCACGCTCGACCAACGCAGCCTCATGCTGCTCACCATGCCCACGTGGTGGAAGGTCGCATCCATCCGCAACAGTGCCGACAAGCTCGCCGCCGTCGTCGATCAGCGACAAGCACTGGTCGACGAGATGAACGGCCTCGCACGGCGACCGAACGGTGGTCTCGGCGCAGGTGGGTTCGTGGTCCGACAGGTCATCCACGAGCGGAACAACGACCTGATCGGACGCAGCATCGACGAAATCGCCCTCGAGCGCGGCACGTCGCACGGAGACGCCGTCGTCGACCTCGCTCTCGACGAAGACCTCGGTACGTGGTTCATCCGGGCATCCATCGGCCACAACAACTCGCCGGTCGTCGGTGACCTGCTCGCCCACCCCTTCGTCCATGTAGGGGCATCCGATGGTGGCGCTCACGTCGGCTCCTTCTCCACGTTCGGTGACACCGGCTACCTGTTCTCGGAGTTCGTCCGCAACACGAAATCACTCACGTTGGAAGCGGCGGTGAAGAAAATCACACTCGACCCAGCCACCATCTGGGGTCTCGAGCGGCGCGGTCAACTGACACCGGGGTACGCAGGCGATGTCGTGGTGTTCGATCCCGAGCGCATCGGCCGAGGACCGGAGATCGCCTCCGACGACTTCCCCGGTGACGGCATTCGATGGATCCGGCGCCAGGAAGGTGTCGAGACCGTCGTCGTGAATGGCGACGTCACATGGAGCACCGAAGCCGGCTACGTCAGCGACGCACGGGCTGGCGAGATCGCAACCCGCTGATCCGACTCGTCGGACTCCCGAGTCTCTTGCCACGCTGTAGCCATGGCTTACTCGCTGCCTGATGGTCTTCGCTCGCACGTGGTGAGCGTTGGCGACACCCGCATCCACTGTGTCGAGGCAGGCGAAGGCCCGCTCGTGTTGTTCGTCCACGGGTTTCCCGAATCGTGGTACTCGTGGCGGCACCAACTTCCGGCCGTGGCCGCAGCCGGCTACCGCGCCGTGGCGCTCGACGTGAGGGGATACGGACGCTCGTCGAAGCCACTCGCCGTCGAGGACTACCGCATGGTGCGACTCGTGGCCGACAACGTGGGGATCGTCACCGCACTCGGCGCGTCGAGTGCCGTGATCGTCGGTCACGACTGGGGCGCCCCGATCGCGTGGAACTCGGCGATGCTCCGGCCCGACGTGTTCACCGCTGTCGCAGGACTGTCCGTTCCGTTCGCTCCTCCGTCGGACGTACGGCCATTGGCCGCGATGCGAGCAATGGCTGGCGAGGAAGAGTTCTACATCGAGTACTTCCAAGAGCCCGGCCGAGCCGAAGCCGAGATCGAAGCCGACGTGCGCGGATGGCTGCTCGGCTTCATGTTCACCGCCTCCGGTGACGCACCTCCACCCGACCCCAGCGCCGGAACCGTCGCAACGGTCCGCCGCGGAGGCCTGATGAAGGACCGTTTCCATCAGCCGGAGATCATGCCCTCGTGGCTCAGCGCTGATGACCTTGCGGTGTACACCAGCGAGTTCGAACACAGCGGTTTTCGAGGTCCGCTCAACCGCTACCGCAACGTCGATCGCGATTGGGAGGACCTCGCAGCGTGGCGAGGCGCGCGGATCGACGTCCCGGCACTGTTCATCGGCGGAGACCGAGATGGTCCGACCGTCTGGGGGGCACCGGCGATCGCTGCCTTCGACCGGACACTTCCTCGCCTGCATCGCTCGACCATCCTCGAAGGATGCGGACACTGGACCCAACAGGAGCGCCCCGACGAAGTGAACGCGGCGCTCGTCGACTTTCTCAGGAGCATCTGATCATGCAGACCGAACTTCCCCGCGTCACCGACCCGCAGGACATCGCCGTCATCGGCGGCGGCATGGCCGGGATGCTCGCCGCGCTCGTTCTCGCCCGTGACGGCCATCGCGTCACGGTCTACGAGCGGGACGACACCGACCTGCCCGACACGGCCGACGAAGCATTCGACGAGTGGGACCGCCGCGGCGCCCCACATGCCCGCCAGTCCCATGCCCTGCTCGCTCGGCTACGAAGGTTCCTGCGGATGCGGGCACCCGACGTACTCGAGGAACTGCTCGCACAAGGCGCCACCGAACTCTCCGTCGAGCGGATTCTTCCGCCAGACATCGAGGATCGTGCACCGAGACCCGGGGACGAGGACCTCGTGCTGCTCTGCTGTCGGCGCCTGACGATCGAATGGGTCCTGCGGAAAGCTGTCACCGCCGAACCAGGCATCACCTGGCGCGGCGGTGTCGGCGTGGCCGGCTTGCTCGCCGACGAGGCAACCGTGCCCGAGGTGCGCGGTGTGCGGCTCGACGATGGCAGCACGGTCGAGGCCGATCTCGTGGTCATCGGCGGCGGCCGTAACTCGCAGGTGCTCGACTGGATCGCTGAACTCGGTGGGGCGGTGCAGCCGATCGAAGAGCAGAGCGAAGCCGGCATCGTCTATCTCTCGCGCTTCTATCGGCTGAACGAAGGACGGGAGCTCCCGCTCCTCACCAAGGACGGTGCCGGGGGCGACCTCGGGTATCTCGCGTTCGCAGGGTTCTACGGAGACAATCAGACCTTCTCCGTCACCTTCGGAGTGCCGACCACCGACCGCGAGATGATGTCCGCGCTGCGCGACGAGGATTCGTGGGAGGCCGCCATTCGGGCGCTCACTCCCCTCGCACCATGGACCGAAGACGGCCTGGCCGAACCAATCACGGGGGTCGAGTCGATGGCTCGGCTTCGTAACCGCGTCAGGCGGTTCGTGGTCGAGGACGAACCCGTGGTCACCGGCCTGGTCGTCATCGGCGACGCAGCGCTTGCGACCAACCCCTGGTACGGAAAGGGCTGCTCGTCGGCGGGTATTGCGGCAGAGGCACTCTCGAACGCACTGGTCGCCCACGGACGCGACCGAACTGCACTCGCCCACGCCATGGACCACGCCGTACGCACCGAACTCGAACCCCACTACACCTTGGCCTGCCGCCAGGACGCAGACCGCATGAAACTCCACGCGGCAATGCACTCGGGCTCCGAGCCCGACGCGATGGCAGCGGCGACACGCGACTTCGTGGTGCACGGTCTCCTCCCGGCGACCCGGACGGACCCCGACGTGTTCCGAAGCTTCTTCCGTTCGTTCAACATGCTCGACGCACCCGACGCGCTGATGAGCGACCCGGCCGTTCTCGCTGGAGCGATGAAGGCACTTGCAGCCAAGGATGAACGCCCACCCGCACCATCACTCGGACCGCCCCGCGAGGAACTGCTCGCCGTGATGGCGGCCGCTGCATCGGCCTGATCCACACAAAAAATGATGCTGTCCGGTCGCTCAGCTTTGGCGGAAAAGCGAGCAACCAGACAGCACAACAAAATTACGGCGGATCGGCTCTGGCACCCGACTACGCGTGCACCTTCCCCACTAGTGCAGACGCGCCATCCCACCCCAATCTCCAGCAACGCGTGAGAGTTGACCCGCTTCTGCCGGGCCAACTCTCACGCGTTGCGGTCGGTTCGGGGTTAGGCGGGTTTGTCTCGGCGGTCGACGGCCCGCAGGCGAGGTCCGACGAGACCGGACGCGACCACCTCTCGTCCAGCCGACCGGGTTGTGCCATGTCGACGTGACGGGGTGGCCAGTAGCCACAGCATGGCCACACTGACCACCTCGGGAATGTGTTGCACTTCATTGACGAGTGGGATCTCGCCACGCAGCAGGTCGACGACAGCGCTGATCACCAACGCGAATCCCAGTACGAGCGCCACCGGCAGCATCGCCCTCGCCCGGGCCGGTCGGAACACCACCACCATCAGCGCCGCACCGAACGCCGCCGTGAACGCGCCCAGGTGACGAGCACTGTGCACCGAATCGCCCGAGTTGACCAAGAGATCGGGCAGCGAGAACGCGATGATCTCGATGGCGCAGACTGCCAAGACGGCGCGGGCGACCGTCCAGGTGTGAACACCATCGAGGATCTGCGCCGTCTTCACGACGGCCGGGGCGAGGTCTGGCTGCGGGCTCGCCGGGCGAATCTCGGCGCGGCGGAGGCCGTGCGCGAACTCCTCGAACGATGCGCATTCGGGACAACGGCGAACGTGTGCCTCGACCAGCTGCGCATCGATCTCGGGGCGCTCTCCGTCGAGCATCGCCCCGATCGCCTCTTGCCATACCGCGCACTCCATGGAAAACAGGTCGTTGGTCATGCCCATTCAGTTCCCGTCGGCTGTAAGAATGTCATCGTGAATCCGACGGATCCGCTCCGACCGCTGCTCGATGCAGCGCGCGAAGGAGACGATCGCGCCGTCGCAGAGCTGGTCAGGATCACGCAGCCGACCGTGTGGCGTCTGTGCGAATCGCTCGGTTCGCCCGCCGAGCCCGCCGACCTGGTGCAGGAGACCTACGAGCGGGCACTCCGTGCGATGCACGGGTTCCGGGGTGATTCGCCGGTGCGTCCATGGCTGCTCTCGATCGCGCGCCACGTCTGCGCCGACGCAGTTCGCCGTGCCCAGCGTCAGCGGCGGCTGGTCGATCGAATCACGCGAGTCGCCGCACTCGACAGCGTCGTCGCGGCGCCCGACCGCTCGCTCGACGACCTGGTCGACCGGCTCGAGGACACACGCCGCGAAGCATTCGTGCTGACCCAACAGTTGGGACTGTCGTACGAGGAAGCTGCGGCGGTGCTCGACTGCCCGGTGGGCACGATCCGGTCGCGGGTCTCACGGGCGCGGTCCGACCTTCTCCAGTCGGTTCGGGCCGCTCAGGCCGGCTGAACGACTCGCCGCAGCATTCTTCGGTGCTCGGGAACTTTTCGTAACGGCCGAACGACCCAGTTGGTACGTGAACCTTGCGACGATGTCGTCGCACCCCCCAAGGAGAACCACCACCATGAAACGCCGATCGCTGATCGCTGCCGTTTGCGGAACCGCCCTACTCGTCGCAGCATGCGGCGCAGACGACGAGACCACCGACACCACGGCAGCGCCGGCTGCGACCGAGGTGACATCGTCCACCGTCGCCGAAGCCGAGACCGAGGCCGGCGTGACGGTCGGGGGCGCCTGGGCACGAACCAGCCCGATGAACGTCGAGACGGGCGCCGCCTACATGACGCTCACCAGTGCCATCGACGACCGCCTGCTCTCGGCGTCCGTCGACGCCTCCATCGCTGCCAAGGCCGAGGTCCACGAGGTCGTGATGGCCGAGACCGAGATGCCCATGTCGAGCGAAATGCCCATGTCGAGCGAAATGCCCATGTCGAGCATGGCCCCGATGATGGAGATGCGTGAGGTCGAGTTCATCGACCTACCCGCGGGCGAAGCGGTCATGCTGCAGCCGGGCGGCTATCACATCATGTTGCTCGAGTTGGCCGAACCGCTCGAGTTGGGCCAGGAGTTCGTGATCACGCTCACGTTCGAACAGGCTGGTGACGTCGAGGTCACGGTGGTGGTTGCCGACGACGCCCCCTGAGAACTCCACGATCGGGTCGCCCCTGTCGTTGCGACAGTGAGCGATCGTGTGCGAAGGAACCCCTGCCAAGGAACCCTGCACGGTGATGGGTCGGCCGAGCGCCGACCCATCACGCTTTTTCAGCCATGGAGCTGATCGAGTCACACCTCGAGGCCGAGCGCATGTGCCGCCCGGTCGATCACCGAGCGGTGGACGGCGATCGCACGCTCGATGGTCTCGCCGACACGACCGGCCCGCGTCAGTTCGCCGACGACCGAGTCGGTCACCGCTCGGTCGGCTCGCACGATGGCCGCGAGGACGTCGTCACCGGTGATCGGCCCACCTGCCCCGCAGCGTGACTGGGTTGCCATCTGCACCGCC
>JBDKIV010000293.1:0-18997 GCA_039796935.1 Actinomycetota bacterium
CGACGAGACCCCGGTGCTGCTCATCGACGAGATCGACCGTGCCGACGACGAGTTCGAGGCCTACTTGCTCGAAGTGCTCTCCGACTATCAGGTGACGGTTCCCGAGCTCGGTGTGTTCCGGGCCTCCCGACCACCGGTGGTCGTCCTCACGTCCAACCGGACACGCGACGTCCACGACGCGCTGAAGCGGCGCTGCCTCTACCACTGGGTCGAGCATCCCGATTTCGAGCGCGAGGTGCGGATCGTGCGGATGCGCGCTCCCCATGTCGTCGAGCCGCTGGCACGGCAGGTGGCAGCGGCGGTCGAAGCGATGCGCGAGCGCAACCTCTACAAGCCACCGGGTGTCGCCGAGACCATCGACTGGGCGGCGGCCCTCGGGATGCTCGGCGCCACGCGTCTCGACGAGCGGCTCGTCGAGAGCACACTCGGTACCGTGCTGAAGTACCGCGAGGACCAGGACCGGGTTCGCCAACAGGGCGGTCTGGCCGAGATCGTCAAGCAGGCCTTCGAGCGGGGTGCGTTCCACGGGTGAACGGAGAGCAGCTCGCCGTCGCGTTCGCACAGGTGCTCCGTCGGCTCGAGTTGACCGTGCCCATCGGGAGCGTCCTCACCTTCGCCGAGGCGCTCGGTGTGGTCGGCATCACCGAACGCGACCATGTGTACTGGGCAGCACGGAGCACACTCGTCCACCGACCCGAGGACGTGGGTCTGTTCGACCGGGCGTTCGCCGTGTTCTGGCAGCGCCGTGATGCAACCGACGCAGAGTCGGGAGCGGACGAACCGATCCGGATCACGATCGCGTTGGACGACGGCAGCGACGACGGTGACGACCAGAGCGCCGGGGACGAGCGGGACGACCCGACCATCCAACTCCGTTTCTCGGCTGTCGAAGTGCTTCGGCACAAGGACTTCGCCGCCTACGACGACGACGAGCTCCGGCTGGCGCAACAACTGATGAGTTCGCTCCGCCTGATCGGACCACCGCGCCGGTCGTTCCGCCGTCGACGCGCACGGCGGGGACGCCAACCCGACCTGCGCGCCACGATTCGAGCGTCGCTGCGAGCCGGCGGCGAACCGATCGAGCGCCGTTGGCGCGAACCGGGCGAACGGCTGCGCCGACTCGTGCTGCTCCTCGACGTGAGCGGCTCGATGGAGCCGTACGCCCGAGGCATGCTGCACTTCGTGCATTCGGCCGTTGCCGGCCGGCAGCGCGTCGAGGCCTTTGCCCTCGGGACGCGGCTCACGCGACTCACGCGCGAGCTGAGTAGCCGAGACCCCGACCGTGCGCTCGACCAAGCGTCGCAACGCGTGATCGACTGGAGCGGCGGGACACGACTGGGCGAGTGCCTTCGAGGGTTCAACGACGAGTGGGGCGTGCGCGGCATGGCCCGGAACGCCATCGTCGTCATCCTGTCCGACGGCTGGGACCGTGGCGACCCCGACCTGCTGAGCGAGCAGATGGAGCGCCTCCACCGGGTCACCTATCGCACCATCTGGGTCAACCCGTTGAAGGTGACCCCCGGCTATGCACCGCTCGCTCGAGGCATGGCGGCTGCCCTTCCACATGTCGATGCGTTCGTGGAAGGGCATTCGGTGGCCGCCATGGAAGAATTGGCAGCGACCATTGCCGCCGACCGTGTGCACGCCCCGAGCCGCGGCAACCGACCACGAGGAGTTCCGAGCCATGCGTGAACTGCTGGACGACATCGACCGTTGGCGAGCCGCTGGCCGTCGCGTGGCGGTCGCGAAGGTCGTCGACATCGAGGGAAGCGGGCCCCGCGAACCCGGCGCGGCGATGGCGGTGAACGAGGTCGGCGAGGTGTCCGGCAGCGTCAGCGGTGGCTGCGTGGAGGGGGCCGTCGTCACCGAAGCGCTCGGCATCCTGCACGGCGAACGTGGGCCGGGCATCGTGTCGTTCGGCTACAGCGACGACGAAGCATTCGCCGTCGGCCTCACCTGCGGCGGGACGATCCGACTCTTCATCGAAGCGCTGGACTGGTGAACCGACGATGACCGATCCCAGCATGTACGAGATCCTGCGCGACCGGATCCGCGAGCAGTTGCCGATCGCTCTGGTCACCGTGGTCGATGGCCCGCGACCGGGCACCAAACTGCTCGTCGTGCCCGGCAGCGAGCCGCTCGGTTCGCTCGGCTCTCGCGAGCTCGACCGAGTGGCCACCCGTGACGCCATGGCCGAGCTCGAAGCCGGGCGGTCGGGGATTCGCCACTACGGCCCCGACGGACAGACCACACCCGAAGATCTGGTCGATGCGCCGACTGTCTCGGTGTTCATCGAGAGTTGGGCACCGCCTCCCCAGATGTGGATCTTCGGCGCCGTCGACTTCACCGCTGCGCTGTCGCGGGTGGCGAAGGTCCTCGGCTACCGGGTGGTGGTGTGCGACGCACGCGAGGTCTTCGCCACCCGTCGCCGGTTTCCGGCTGCGGACGAGGTGGTGGTTGCATGGCCCGGCGGGTTGTTCGACCAACGTGGGAGCCAGCTGGGCGTGCGCGACGCCGTGTGCATCCTCACCCATGACCCGAAATTCGACGTACCTGCGGTGCGAGGCGCGCTGGACACACGCGTCGGCTACATCGGCGTGATGGGGAGCCGACGGACGCACGAACGCCGGACCGAACGGCTCCGCGACGCCGGTGTCACCGACGCCGAACTCGAGCGGCTCATGTCACCCATCGGGCTCGACCTCGGCGCCCGGACACCCGAGGAGACGGCGATCTCGATCTGTGCAGAGATCATCGCCCGCCGCACCGGTCGTGCAGCTCCGTCGCTGCGCGACGGTTCAGGGCCGATCCACGCACCGGGCGGGGCGCCCGGGTCAGCCGGTGGGGTCGCCGAAGCGCAGTGAGCGACGAGCTCGAGCGTGATCGAGTTCGACCGATCTGCCACGGCCGACGGCGTGGATGATGGCTCGATCGACGCCCAGCCACATCATGACGTGGCCCGGATACTGGACGAGGTCGCCGGCCTGGGCGGTCAGTGCGTCACGCTTGGCTGCGGCACGGATCTGCGCCGTGCTCTGGCGTGGCAGCGCCACGTCGGAGACACCCCAGGCATAGGTGGTGAGGCCCGAGCAGTCGAAGCCGATGCCCGGCTTGCTCGTGTTCTTGCGGTACGGGGTGCCCAGCTGGGTGAGTGCGGCGAGGAGTGCGCGCTGGTGGTTGCGATCGGCTGTCTGCCACGCCGCCCGCAGCCTCGCCGGATCGATCGACAGTCGCTGTGCTGCCGCTGTCGCCACCCGGTCGAGCCGCTCTGCGTATGCAGTACCTGCGGACCGACCGCGTTCGGTGTCGATCGAATCGAGCGCCTCGAGTGCTTCCGAGGCGAGTTGGGCGACGGGATCGTTCGTCGCCGGCGCCGCCTGCGCGGCGGCCCAGATGGTGCCGGGTGCGGCCTGAGCCACACTCGGGACTGCCACCGTCGTGGCGGCACCTGTGATGATCGCGCCCGCAACGATGGCACGTCTGACGGTCGTGGAAATCTTCATGGTCGAACGGTTCCTCCGGGTTGTCGTGAACGATGTGACGGGCCTGGCACCGCCGAGGCGGTGGGCAGCCGTCGCCCGCATTCACGGCAGGAGCGCCGTACGAGAGCGCCACCCACAGATGGTCCTGCCGATCCGGATCCGGTACGAAGGAGATCCGAGGCGGCTGTAACGAAACCGACCCTATCGTCATCAAATCGACACAATCAAGTCACATCGATGTTTTTCGACATCCAACCGTCACATCCAACCGTCACAGCTCCAACGAAGGGACATGTACGTTGCCCGACCGGCACCGAGGGCCTACGGTTCGCCGTCATGACGACCGTTGCGGTGCTCCTCGCAGCAGGTGCCGGCAGTCGCTTCCACGGGCCCACGCACAAGCTGCTCGCCCCGCTCCAGGGTCGACCCGTCGTCGCGCATGCGCTGTTGCACGCCGCAGCCGCAGGCATCGGCCCACTCGTCCTCGTCACGGGCGCAGTCGACATCGACCCTGCAACCTGGGGGGTCGATGCCGAGGTCGTGCACAACCCTCGCTGGGCCGAGGGCCAGGCGACGTCGCTCGATACCGGCATCCACGCCGCCGCGACGCTCGGAGCGGACCGGGTGGTGATCGGCCTCGGCGACCAACCCTTCGTCGATCCGGCCGCCTGGCGCAGCGTCGCTCTCGCCCCGGACGACTGGCTGATCGTGGTCGCCTCGTATGATGGTGTGCGGGGACCGCACCCGGTCCGGATCTCGCGGTCGTTGTGGCCGTCGATACCGCCCGTCGGCGACGACGGTGCCCGCCGCCTGCTCCGTGAACACGTCGACCTGGTCCACGAAGTCACCTGCGTGGGTTCGGCACTCGACATCGACACCTGGGAAGATGTGCAGCAATGGAAAAGCTCCTGAACGAGTTCTTGGTCAACCGGCCGATCGACGAGACCTGGGCGGTCCTCACCGATGTCGAGCGGATCGCTCCCTGTATGCCAGGTGCGACGCTGCAAGAGATCGAAGGCGACGTCTACCGCGGGGTCGTCAAGGTGAAGTTGGGCGCCATCTCGACTGCGTTCAAGGGTGAGGCGCGCTTCGTCGAGCGCGACGACGCGAACCACCGCGCCGTGCTTCACGGCGAGGGGCGCGACACGACGGGCAAGGGCAACGCCGACGCGATGATCACTGCCTCGCTCGAGAGCGTGTCCGCCTCGTCCACGAAGTGTGTCGTGCAGACCGACCTCCGCGTCACCGGCAAGGTCGCCCAGTTCGGGCGGGGCATCATGGCCGATGTGAGCAAGAAGCTGATGGCGCAGTTCGCCACCAACCTCAACACCATGCTCGACCAGTCGGGCACGACCGCCACCCCTGCCGCGTCGCAGGCTCCGTCGACCGAGGCACCGGCGAGCGAGGCACCGGCGACCGAGGCGGGCGCAGCCGAGCCGACGGCGCAGCAGGCTGCCCCGGTCACACCGGAGCCGCCGAAGGTCCGCAAGATCGACGGTCCCGCCAACGAGCCGATCGAACTGTCGGGCCTGGCGGGCAGTGCGGTGCTCAAGCGGATCCTGCCGATCGTCGGCGGAGTCCTCCTGCTGCTGCTCGTGGTTCGGCGACTCCGACGCCGGTGACCCCCGACCGCACTCGCATCGCCGAACTCCTCGGGAGAGAGCCGCTCGGGGCGTGCGAGGTCGTCGTGCGCGACCGCAGCGGCGACCCGGTCGTGATCCGCAATGCGCCGCTGCTCGACGACGGCACGCCGATGCCGACCCGCTACTGGCTGATCGGCGCACGCGAACTCGTCGCGGTCAGCCGTCTCGAAGCGGCCGGTGGCGTCCGCCGGGCCGAGCGAGAGATCGACCCCGACCTGATCGCCGATGCTCATCGTCGCTACGCGGCCGAGCGCGACGCAGCACTCCCCCACGACCATGCAGGCCCTCGACCCTTCGGTGGCGTCGCAGGCACGCGAGAAGGCGTGAAGTGCCTCCACGCGCACTACGCCTTGCATCTCGCCGGTGGCGACGACCCGGTGGGTGCGTGGGTCGCGGCGCACCTGTCGGGGGCAGGTGAACCAGCGTGACCCAACTCGAGATCCACCTCGGTGGCGACGACCTCGTCGTCGTCACCGACAGCGGCACCGACTCGTCGGCGCGCCGCTGCCTCCCCGCCGGAACAGCCCGTTTGCTCACCGAAGCACTCCTGGGGGATCCTCCGCTGCCCGAGGAACTGACCAACGCCATCGGGTGGGTCGTCGACCACCTCGACGACCTCGTCCTCGAACGGCCCGACCTCCTCGGATCCGCTACGACCGTCTCGGGCGTCGGGGCCGTGGCGATCGCTGCGGTCGAGGTCGGTGGTGATCCGCCCCTGCCGTTCCTCCTCACGCGCCATGCTGCCGAGGACGTGTTCCGTACCGTCGTCACGGAACCGTCGAGTGACCGGCGCCTCAACCCGGGCCTCGCTGCCGACCTCGTGCACGAGGTCGTGGCGGCAGCGTGCGTCGTGGTGGGCCTCATGCGTCGACTCCACCTCGACGACCTCATGATCTGCGACCGAGCCGACCAGACCGCGCCGATCATCGAGTCGGATCGACCAGCACCGTGAGCGCGCATCTCGGGCACCCCTCGCTGCCGCCGTCCGGCGGGCTGCGCCTGTACGGGCGGCGGGTCGTCATGCGACCGTTGACGCCCACGGACTTCCCCCACTGGAGCGAGGTCCGGCTCCGCAACGAATCCTGGCTGATTCCGTGGGAGCCGAGTCGGTCGCCTCGCGTCGCCGACCCCACTCGCTCCCGCGATGCGTTCAGTTCTCGCTGCGCAGCACGAGATCGTGAACGGCAGGCCGGGAATGCCTACGGATTCGGCCTCTTCGTGGACAACACCTTCGCCGGCGAGGTGAACGTCAACAACATCGTGCGCGGTGCACTGCAGTGCGGAACCATCGGCTACTGGATCGACCGCGCCCGCGCCGGCAACAGCTATGTGGCCGAGGCAGTCGCGGTCGTCGCTCGGTTCGGGTTCGAGGAACTCCACCTGCACCGACTCGAGATCTGCATCGTGCCCCGCAACACCAACAGTCGCCGGGTCATGGAGAAGCTGCGCATTCGCGAAGAAGGCGTGGCACTGCGCTATCTCGAGATCAACGGCACATGGGAAGACCACATGCGCTTCGCCATCACCCTCGAGGAGTGGGAGCAGCGCCGACCCGAACTGATGGCCGCCTGGATCGCCTGAGCGCAGACGACCGGAACCTGATCACTCGCCAGCGAGTCGGAACGCCTGGGCCTTCGCCCGTCGAACCGTGCTGCGCCGCTTCCACATCTTGAGCTTCCAGTGCTTCACGTGCGCTTCGCTGCGACGCACCCGGTCGGGGTCGTGGTGGTGCAGAGGCACCCACGCTCGGCCCGGCTCGTGCACGTCCTCCGGTTCGTATCCGGCGCTCACCTGGGTGGCGACGGCGTGCAACTCGCTGTTGATGCGGTGCCGCTCGTTGTGGGCGTGGGCACGCAGATCCATCTTCGGCGGTGGGGCCGATTCTTGACTGCGATGACGCTGGCTCATCAGTACCTCCGTTGTGTCTCGGAACGTACGGGGAACTTGCTTCCCGTGACCGAAACCTAGACCCACGGCGATCGACGGCCAAGACATCGTTCGTAACTTTTCTGTGCGCGCGACCCGTCAGGCAGGCTTCGAGGTGATGCTCGCCTGCAGCGCTGCGAGACGCTCGGCGAACCATGGTTGACGGGTGCTCCAGACCTGCGGCGTCAACTCTCGCTCGACTGCCTCGGCATGGGTCGCGACATCGGCCATCGCGCCGATGGTCGCCTTCGCCTCGATCACCAACTGCCGAGGGACGGACGCGGCGCGCGCCGCCATCGACCCCACCACCGCGAGCAACTGGTCGTCGTCGACGCATCGGTGGACGAGCCCGACCCGCTCGGCCTCGGCACCGTCCATCACCTCACCGAAGATCACGCCGGCGAATGCGGTCTGCGGGCCGGTGATGCGCCGCAGCATCCAGGTGTGACCACCACCGGGATGAATACCGATCTGCAGGAACCGTGTGTCGAACTTGGCGCGTCGCGCCGCGATTCGCAGATCGCAGCCGAGCGCAAGGTTCATCCCGGCGCCGACGGCGGCTCCGTTGACGGCGGCGATCGTCGGCAGAGGGCTGCGCGCGATCCGCAGGAATCCTTCGTAGATCGCGCCGAGGCTCTCGCTGGTCGCCTCGCTCAGGTTGCCCAGGTTGGCACCCGCGCAGAACGCAGGGGCTGCCCCCGTCACCACCACGGCAGCGACTCGTTCGTCGGCTTCGATGGCATCCATGGCAGCCACGATCTCGGCCACCATCGGGGCCGTGAGGGTGTTGCGCTCGGCGGGGTTGTCGAGCGTGAGCGTGGCGTACGCCTGTCCCCCGTCGACAGGCGTGATCTCGGTGAGCACCAGTGACATGCACCGAGTCTCGCATGTCGGGCCACGGCAACGAGTAGCCGGATAGGGTCGGAGCCGCATGCTCGACCATGTCTTCACCGATGCCATCGGAGCGCTCCGCGACGCGTTCGAATCGGCCTTCCTCGAACGCCAAGCCTTCGACGAGCACTTCCAGGTCGACGTTCTGCTGGGCGATCTCAGTTGGGAGACCAGCTACGGACTGCCCGGCGAGGGCCGCCCCCCACGGGTCGTTGCACACATCACCTTCGACTGGCCGACCTGGAGCCAGACGTCGTACCGGCGCTGGTACGTCGACGAGGTACTCGACCGACTCCCGGCGATCGAGATGGAGATCGTGTTCCGTGTCCAACGCCTCACCGAACAGCCGTCGCCGTCAGCGGTCGCCGACGTCGCCGCCGAGACGAGCCCGCTCATCGGCGACGGCCGCCTGGAACGTGCCGGCACGACCGTCGAGATCACGTTCTCGCACGACCCCGGGAACGCCGACGACGACGAACCCGCATTCGCGCTCGAGGTCACCTACGAGGGGCTGTACGAACTCGCCGAGGAGACGCTCGCCGACGGGACGAGCACGCTCCTCGACGACCACTTCGGCGCGCTCGGAGGGTGGATCGCTGCGACGCTGGTGAAACTGGGCGACCTGAAGTTGACCTACCGGCCGGCCGAACCCGACTGAGCCTCGCCCGGGCCGACCGGCGGACTCTCGCCGGCCGGGCGCCGTGTGGCACGATCCGCGTATGGCTGTCGTCCTGTTCGAGGTGAGCGATCGCATCGCCACCGTCACCCTCAATCGTCCCGACGCTCGAAACGCGCTGTCGAGTGAGGTCTTGCGACTCGTACCCGAGGCGATGAGCGAAGCCGAGAGCCGTGACGACGTCGATGTCGTCATCCTGACGGGGACCGACCCGGCGTTCTGCGCCGGGCTCGACCTCAAAGAACTCGGGTCGTCGGGAGGCAACCTGTCGGCCGGAGCGAACCGGCCCAACCAGGGCCGCGGTCCGTTCCCGGACCTCACCAAGCCGCTCATCGGTGCGATCAACGGCGTCGCCATCACGGGCGGTTTCGAGTACGCACTCAACTGCGACTTCCTCGTGGCATCCGAGCGCGCCAAGTTCGGCGACACCCACAGTCGGGTGGGGGTGATGCCAGGTTGGGGACTGACGGTGCTCTTGCCGCAGGCGATCGGCGTGCGACGGGCGCGAGAGATGAGCTTCACCGGCAACTTCCTCTCGGCCGACGAGGCGTTCCAGTGGGGACTCGTCAATCACGTCGTGCCGCACGACGACCTCATCCCGTTCGCGCGACGTCTGGCCGGCGACATCATCGGCAACGACCAGCCCGGCGTGCGTCAGATCCGATCGACCTATGCGCAGATCACGGCCGAGACCGACGGGTGGGCGATCGAAGCCCGCGAGGCCGGCGCCTGGCAGCGCGAACAGTTCGACCCGTCACGGGTGGCCGAGCGGCGGGCCGCCATCCAGGCCCGCGGACGCCAGCAGTAGCCGACGGTCAGAGCGCTGCGCCGCGCTCGCGCAGTGCAGCCTTGACCGCCTCGGCGATGTCGAGCGCCAAGATCTCGGCGCCGACCACGTTCAGGTGAAAGCCGTCGTCGGCGCGCACGTCCTTGCCCTGGCCGTCTCGCGGGTCGACGACGTACTCGGCCCATCCACCCTCGAGCCCGGCGAACCGCTTCCACGTGTCGACGAAGCGCACATCGGGACGTTTGGCCACCTCGGCACGCACCACCTCGTCCTGCACGCGGAGCCGAGTCGTCACGTCGTCGTTGTCGTCGTTGGGGATTCCGACCCAGACCAACGTTCGCCCGTCGGCGCGGAGCAGGTCCATCACCTCGCCGACCCGTCGCCCGTACTCCTCGCGCCATTCGGCGTCGGCGTCGGTGCCGTCCGGGGACTGCGTGATGAACGTGCCGTCGGCGATCGACAGTCCCTGCGAGTCGTTGCCCCCGAACGTGACGACGACGATGTCGGGGTCGACCGACGGGATCATGGTTCGGAAGTGCGCCGGCCAGTCGAAGAAATCCGGTCGGGCGAGTCCTGACGAGACCTTGTAGTCGAGCTGGGTCCGAACGACACCGGTCTCGTCCATGAGTTGCTCGAGATACGGCCCGAACGTTCCGGCATCGGAGTCACCGGCGATCAACATCACAGCAGGAGATTCGGCAGTGGGAGGCCCAGCCGGCACCGTCACCGGCGCGACCGTGGTCTCACCGATGGCTGCGGTCGCCGCCGGTGCAGCGCTGCCCGACGTGGCACTCGACACACTCGTCGTCGACTCACCCGTCCCCGTCGAGGCAGGGGCGGCGGCATCGGTCGGATCACCACCCAGGAGCCAACGACCCCCGCTGATCACCACGATGAGGACCGACGCAAGAAGCACGAGGGCGCCGAGGCGCCGTACCAGGTAGCGGTTCTGGCTCACCGGTCTGCGGCGGGGCGAAGGGTACGGGGACGACATAGGAATGTTGCGCACAATGTTACGTGCAGCGCCTCGCGTCGGCGTGCGCAGGGCGAGTACGATGTGTGGCGGATGCTCCATCCACACAACCCACACTCCAAGGGGGAGAACATCATGCGCAAGTCCAAGCGCGTCGCAGCGCTCGCGCTGACGGCCTCGTTGTTCGTCGTCGCCGCATGCGGTAGCGACGATGAGGAAGCAGTGACAACCGACGCTCCTGCCAGCTCGACGGCCGATTCGGCTGCTCCGGCAGACGGCGGGAAGGCCGGCATCGCCTTCGACACCGGCGGTCGCGGCGACGGCACGTTCAACGACTCAGCTGCCGCCGGGGCCGACAAGGCCGAGGCCGAGTTGGGCGTCACCATCCAGGAACTCGAGGCGACGACCGACGAGGACCGCAAGCCGAACCTCGAGGCACTCACCGCCGAGGGCAACAACCCGGTCATCGCCGTGGGCTTCCTGTTCAGCGACACGCTCGCTGCGCTGGCCCCGCAGAACCCGAACACCACCTACGGCATCATCGACGGTTTCGTGGACCCCGCTGTTGCTCCGAACGTGATCAACCTCGGTTTCGCCGAGGAGCAGGGTTCGTTCCTCGTCGGTGCCGCTGCGGCGCTGAAGAGCGAGTCGGGCATCATCGGCTTCATCGGTGGCCAGGAGATCGACCTCATCAAGAAGTTCGAGGCCGGGTACATCGCCGGCGCCAAGGCGATCAACCCCGACATCGAGGTCAAGTCGCAGTACCTCGGCGCCGCCGGTGACAACGCCGCGTGGGGTTCGCCCGACAAGGCCAAGGAGATCGCACTCGGCTGGTATGCCGAGGGTGCCGACGTCATCTACACCGCCGCAGGCGGCTCGGGCAACGGGACCATCGAGGCGGCTGTCGAGGCCGACAAGTGGGCCATCGGTGTCGACTCCGACCAGTACCTCACCGCATCGAGCGAGGACGCCAAGGCGCACATCCTGACGTCGATGCTCAAGCGAGTCGACGTTGCCGTCTTCGAGACCATCAAGGCCGTGACGGCTGGCGAGGCGATCGAGAACATCCGCGTGTTCGACCTGAGCATCGATGGTGTCGGCTACGCAACCTCGGGTGGCTACATCGACGACATCGTGCCGCAGCTCGAAGAGCTGAAGGCGAAGATCATCAGCGGCGAGATCACGGTTCCCACCAAGCCGGAAGACGCCTGATCCTCAGCCCGCTCGCGGGCACCAGAACACCGTGAACAGCATCGAGCCCGGGGTCGCGACCCCGGGCTCTCTGCTAGAAAGGGTCAGGATCGAGGGGGCCCATGAGCGACGACATCGCAGTTGAACTGACCGGCATCGAGAAGCGTTTCCCCGGAGTGATCGCCAACCACGACGTCTCCCTCCGCGTTCGCCGTGGCACCATCCACGCGATCGTCGGCGAGAACGGTGCCGGCAAGAGCACCCTCATGAAGACCCTCTACGGCATGCACCAGCCCGATGCCGGCACCATCCGGATCGGTGGTCGCGAGCGTCAGTTCAAGTCACCGAGCGACGCCATTGCAGCCGAGATCGGGATGGTGCACCAGCACTTCATGCTGGCCGACAACTTGACCGTGCTCGAGAACATCATCCTCGGCAGCGAGCCGGCGACTCGCGGCGTGCTGTCGCTCGGCGAGGCTCGACGGCGGATCACCGACCTCGCTTCATCGATCGGCGCGGCGGTCGACCTCGACGAGCCGGTCTCCGAACTCGGTGTCGGGCAACGCCAGCGTGTCGAGATCCTGAAGGTCCTGTACCGAGGCGCGCGGATCCTCATCCTCGACGAACCGACCGCAGTGCTGGTGCCGCAGGAGGTCGACGAACTGTTCGCCAACCTGCACCGTCTGGTCGACGACGGTGCGACCATCATCTTCATCTCGCACAAGCTCGACGAGGTCCTCTCGGTCAGCGACGAGATCACCGTGATTCGTCAGGGCACGACCGTCACCACGGTGCTCCCGACCGACGTCGATCGCTCGAAGCTCGCCGAGCTCATGGTGGGCGCCGAGCTGCCGTCACCGGAGGGCCGCGAATCCGTGGTCGGCCAGACGGTTCGGCTCTCCACCCGCGGTCTCACGGTCGGCACGCCCGGTCAACGTCTGCTGGTCGACCACGTCGATCTCGACGTCCACCAGGCCGAGGTGGTCGGTATCGCCGGAGTCGAGGGGAACGGCCAGTTCGAACTCTGCGAGGCGATCCTCGGGCTGCAACCGTTGCTCGACGGCACGATCATGCTCGACGGCACCGACGTGACCGGCTTGTCCACGCGCGAGCGACGCGACTCGGGACTCGGGTACATCCCCTTCGACCGGCACCGCGAGGCGCTCATGCTGGATTCACCCCTGTGGGAGAACGCGCTCCTCGGACGCGAGGACGACCAGCGGTTCCGGTCCGGGCCGCTCGTCAACGCGGGCGCCGCCCGCGCCGATTGCCGCGAGGTGATCGAGCGATTCGACGTGCTCACACCGAGCGAATCCGTTCCGGCATTCGCGCTCTCGGGCGGCAACCAGCAGAAGCTGGTCGTCGGCCGCGAGTTGACCGCTGGACCGACCGTCCTGCTCGCAGCACACCCGACGCGCGGCGTCGACGTCGGCGCACAGGCTGCGATCTGGGGAGAACTCCGGGCGGCCCGAGACAACGGGCTGGCGGTCCTGCTCGTCTCGGCCGATCTCGACGAACTGATCGGACTGTCCGACACGATCCTCGTGATGTACGACGGAAGGATCACGGCCCGACTCGACCCGGCGACCGCCACGCCGGAGATGCTCGGTACGTACATGACCGGTGGTCTCCAGGAGGTCGCATCATGACCACACCCGCCGACGATTCCGTGGGGCGGGCCGCTTCCTCGCTCCTCGGCAAGGTGTCGACCCCACCCACGCGACCTGGTGCAAGACGGGCGCTCGTCACCATGGGGAGTTCGCTGGCCGCGGTGTTGCTCGCGCTGGTGATCTCGGGCCTGTTGCTCGCCGTGACGGGCAAGAACCCCATCGATGCGTACTCGAAGATGGCCGAGGGTCTGACCGATTCGAAGATCCTGCTCGACATGCTCAAGCGGTCGACCGCCCTGATGCTCTCGGCAGTCGCTGTCGCCATCGGCTTCAAGATGAACCTGTTCAACATCGGCGTCGAGGGTCAGTACACGTTCGCCACGCTCATCGCCGCAGTCATCGGTGCCCAGTTGGCGCTGCCCGCTCCCCTGCACGTCACGGCGATCCTCGTCGTGGCGATGGCGTCGGGGGCGGCGTGGGCCGGCCTGGCGGCGGTCCTCAAGGTGCGCCGTGGCGTCAACGAGGTGATCGCCACGATCATGCTCAACTACATCGCCCTCTCGGTCGTGCAGTGGCTGTTCGACAACTTCTTCCGGGACGACTCGGTCAGCGGCCTCAACGTCAAGACCAAGCCGATACCCGAGAGCGGCTGGATGCCCGACATCGTGGACGGCCGACTGAACGGGATGTTCATCGTCGCGTTGCTCGTCGTGGCGGCCTACTGGGTCTTGGTGTTCAAGAGCCGCTTCGGATTCCGCCTGCGGGCGTCCGGGCTCAACAGCGTGGCGGCGCGAACCGCTGGCATCAGCTCGGGCCGCATGATCATCATCTCGCTGCTCATCTCGGGTGCAGTGGCCGGCCTCATCGGCATGCAAGCCGTGATGGGCGAGATCCACGCCTACGGCCAGGGCATCCCCGAGGGCCTGGGGTTCGCCGGTATCGCCGTGGCACTCCTCGGCAGGAACCATCCGGCAGGCATCGTGGTCGCAGCCATGTTGTTCGGCTACCTCGACGCCACGTCGAGCCGGCTGCAGTTGGCCGGGATCCCGAACTCGATCATCGAGGTGATGCAGGCCATCATCGTGCTCACCGTCGTGATCGTCAACGAGAGCACCACGCGAGCGATGAACCGACGAACGGCCGATCAGACAGCCCGCCAACTCGAGGCTTCGACGACCTCGACCTCCACGTCGGCGGTGACGGCATGAGCGCCATCACGACCACTCCCGACACACCGGCCCGGCCGACCTCGCCGCCGACCGTGTTGCGCAGTGCCTTCGGCCGGAGTCCCGCGACGCGCTTCACGACGATCGGTCTGGTCCTGCTGTTCCTGCTCTCGCTCACCCGGGCCATCACCGACGCCGACGACCTGACCTCGACGGGAACGATGTCGACGACGCTGCGCCTCGCCATCCCGATCCTCCTGGCCGGCCTCGCCGGTCTGTGGTCCGAGCGAGTCGGGATCGTCAACATCGGCATCGAGGGCATGATGATCCTCGGCACATGGTTCGGGGGCTACGGCGCCTGGCAGTACGGACCATGGGTCGGTCTGGCACTCGGCATGGTCGGTGGAGCGATCGGCGGCCTGATCCACGCGGTGGCAACGGTGCGGTTCAACGTCGATCACGTCATCTCGGGCGTTGCCATCAACCTGTTCGGTTTCGGCGCCATGAGATACCTCAGCGAACTCGCCTTCGAAGGAGAACAGGGCGGTGGCATCAGCCAGTCACCCCAGCAGCAAGCCCCGATCCCGAGGCTGAACGTACCGTTCCTCGCCGGCGGCGAGATCGGGGGGTGGACCTCTCCCGATGTGCTCGGCTGGCTCGAGGACGAGAACTGGTTCTTCATCAGCGATCTGGCGGGCATTGCGCGAGGGTTCGTCTACGACATCTCGTGGGCGACGATCATTGCGCTGCTCCTCGTGCCGGTGTCGGCCTGGGTGCTCTGGCGGACGACGTTCGGCCTTCGTCTGCGCTCGTCCGGTGAGGCCCCTGATGCCGCCGAGAGCCTCGGCGTCAAGGTGCTCCGGGTGAGGTACCTCGGCCTGGTCATCAGCGGGGCCTTCGCCGGTCTTGGTGGCGCGTACCTCTCGGTCGTCGCGTCCTCGTACTACCGACAAGGCCAGACCGCCGGTCGGGGCTACATCGGTCTCGCAACGATGATCTTCGGCAACTGGCGGCCCACCGGGGTGCTCGGCGGTTCGATGTTGTTCGGCTTCTCCGAGGCGCTCAAGCTGCGACGCCAGGACAGCCTGACGGCGCTGTTCCTGTTCATCACGTTCGTGGCGGGAGCCGTCCTCATCCTGTCGATGTATCGGCGGAGGGCGATCACTGCGGTGTCGGCGGCCGTGGCCGGCGCACTGTTCTTCATCGCCTACTCGACCGTCGACGAGGTACCGGAGTCGCTCACCCAGGCAACCCCGTACATCGTCACCCTCGTCGTGCTGGCCACTGCGAGCCAGCGGCTCCGGCCCCCTGCCTTCGCCGGCCGCCCCTGGCGTCCCGGCCAGGGGCACTGACCGGGCGTCGGCGCGTCAGCGCACCAACCGAGCGACGGCCTCGACCTCGATCCCACCGCGAGGGCGCTGGGTGAGGGTCACCGTCACCTCGTGCGGCTGGGCTGTTGCCATCACTTCGCCCGCGATCTCGGCGGTCAGCGCTTCGGCGAACACCGCCCGGTCACGAAAGCCCCAGAGATACAGCTTGAGGCTTTTCGATTCGACGCACCACTGGTCGGGTGCGTACTCGATGACGACGGTGCTGATGTCGGGCTGTTGGGTCACCGGGCACATCGATTGCAGCTCATCGGTCGTGAACCGGACGGTCACCACCGTGGCCGGGGCCGGGAACACCTCGACGTGTTCGATTGCATGACGGACGGTGCTGCCGAGCACGGTGAGTTCCATGGCCGACAGGGTAGGCCCCCAGAGCCGCACTCACCCGCAGACGCCTAGGCTGGCGGCATGCGCCCTCCGATCACCGCCGACCATGTCGAGCAGTACCGGCGTGACGGATTCCTCGTCCTCGCCGACTTCGTCGACGCCGACCGGTGCGCCGCGCTCCGGGCAGCCGCCGAACGTCTCGTCGACGACTTCGACGCCGATTCGCACCGAACGGTGTTCACCACCGACGAGCACGAGCGGGTCAGCGACGAGCGATTCCTCGCGTCGGGCAGCGGCATCACCTGCTTCTTCGAGGAAGAGGCGTTCGACGCCGAGGGGCGACTGCGCGTCGAGAAGCGACTGAGCATCAACAAGATCGGTCATGCGCTCCACGACCTCGATCCCGACTTCGAGGCGTTCACGTACACACCGGAACTCGCATCGCTCGCCTCGATGCTCGGCCTCGGACGAGCACGTGCGCTGCAGTCGATGTACATCTTCAAGCAACCCGACATCGGCGGCGAGGTCGGGTGCCACCAAGACGCCACGTTCCTCTACACCGATCCGGTCAGCGTCACCGGATTCTGGTTCGCGCTCGAGGATGCAACGCTCGAGAACGGTTGCCTGTGGGCGGCGCCAGGGTGCCACCGCGTCGACCAGGGCGGGGCACTGCGCAAGATCTTCAAGCGGGCGGGCCGTACCGACGGTGACGGCACGTTGTTCGAGATCCTCGATGCCACACCGCTGCCCGAACCCGCCGATCTCGTCCCACTCGAGGTCGCGGCCGGCACCCTCGTCGTGCTCCACGGGTTGCTCCCCCACTGGAGCGACGTCAACCGCTCGTCGACGAGCCGCCACGCCTACTCGGTCCACTGCATCGACGAAGCGGCCACGTACCCGGACTGGAACTGGCTCCGGCGGTCGGCCGACCTGCCGTTGCGCTGCCTGCAGGATGTGGCGGCATGACGACCTCGACATCGACCCCGACCGTCGATCTGCTTCGCGCCGCCCCCAAGGTGCTGCTCCACGACCACCTCGACGGTGGCCTCCGGGCGGCCACCGTGATCGAGCTCGCCGGCGAGTACGGCTATCGCGGACTCCCGACGACCGACGTCGACGAGCTCTCGCTCTGGTTCAACCGTGGCGCGAAGCGCAACGACCTGGTGCTCTACCTCGAGACGTTCGCCCACACCGTGGCGGTGATGCAGCACCGCGACGCGATCGAGCGCGTCTCGTTCGAATGCGCGCAGGACCTCGCCCGCGACGGCGTCGTCTATGCCGAAGTTCGTATGGCCCCCGAGCTGTGCACCGAGGCCGGCCTCGGTCTCGACGAGGTCGTCGAGGCGATCCTGCAAGGCTTCCGCCGCGGGGCCGACGGCACCGATCTGGTGATCAGGCTGATCTGCTCGGCGATGCGCACGGCGGCGCGGAGCCTCGAGATCGCCGAGCTGGCGGTGCGCTGGCGCGATGCCGGCGTGGTCGGGTTCGACATCGCCGGAGCTGAAGCCGGCCATCCCCCGACTCGACACCTCGATGCCTTCCAGTACGTCCAGCGCGAGAACTTCCACACGACGATCCACGCCGGTGAAGCGTTCGGACTGCCGAGCATCTGGGAAGCCGTCCAGTTCTGCGGTGCCGAACGCCTCGGACACGGCGTGCGCATCGTCGACGACATCAGCGGCCCCGAGGGCGACGAGCAGCTCGGCAGGTTGGCGTCGTTCGTACGAGACCGGCGCATCCCTCTCGAGCTCTGCCCGACGTCCAATGTCGGCACCGGCGTGTGCGCCTCCATCGCCGAGCACCCGATCGGGATGCTCCGCCGGCTTCGATTCCGGGTGACGGTCAACACCGACAACCGGCTGATGAGCGCCACCTCGATGACCCACGAGTTCATGCAGTTGGCCGAGGCGTTCGGGTGGGGTCTCGACGACGTCGAGTGGCTCACGATCAACGCGATGAAGAGCGCCTTCCTGCCGTTCCCCGAGCGACTGCACCTCATCAACACGATCATCAAACCCCGCTACGCGCTGTTGCGAGCGAGCTGAGCTCGGTCTGGCATGCTCTCTGCATGCCCGTGGCACTCCACTACGTCGACCATCCGCTCATCGCCGACTCGCTCACCCGGGTTCGCGACGTGTCCACCCCCAACGCGATCTTCCGGCAAGAGCTCGAGCGGATCGGTTCACTCCTGCTGGCCGAGGCGACCAGGTCGCTGCCGACCCGTGGTGTCCGGGTCACCACCCCGCTCACCGAGACCGACGGCAGGGTGCTCACCTCACAGCCCGTCGTGGTTCCGGTGCTTCGGGCCGGGCTCGGCTTCCTCCATGCCGCGCAGGAGCTGCTCCCCAACGCCGACATCGGCTTCATCGGCGTGGCACGCGACGAGGAGACGCATCAGCCCAAGCAGTACGTCAACAAGTTGCCCGAGTCGCTCGCCGACCGGCAGTGCATCGTTCTCGATCCGATGCTCGCAACCGGCGGCTCACTGGCGCATGCGTGCAGGCTGCTGATCGAACGCGGCGCCACCGGCACGATCATCGTCGTGTGCGTCCTCGCCGCGCCCGAGGGCATCGCCGTCCTCGAGCAGGCCGACCTCGACCTTGCCATCTACACCGCCGCAGTCGACGACCACCTCAACGACAACGCCTTCATCGTCCCGGGCCTCGGCGATGCCGGGGACCGCCAGTTCGGTTCACCTGCCTGAACGAGGCGGGCGAACGGCGGCTCAGTCGTCGACGATGTCGAGGCTCGACACCTCGGGGACCTCGAGTCCATGGCGGCGCATCCCTTCTTCGATGCGCTTGTTCAGCCTCTGGAGCACGGCGATCCGAGCGAATCGCTTCTGCTCGGCAGCGATGACGTCCCACGGGGCGAGTTTGTGCGAGGTCTTGGCGAACATGTCCTCGGCAGCGGCGTCGTACAGCCGGTTCTTTTCGC